>NZ_JAMZIK010000006.1 GCF_024178315.1 Siccirubricoccus soli
GGGGGCATGGCGCCCGGGCCCGGCCGGCGTCGGGCGGGGCGGCCGCGCCGCTCCTTGCGCGGCGGGACCGGGACCGCGCCCGGCCTCGCGCGTTGTCGGCAGCGCCCCCCCCTGGCCTGCCCGGCCACCCAGCGCGGATGCCCGGCCGATGGATGTCACCGAACCTGCTCCCATGTCGCGACCGGCGGCCTTCGCCTACGCCATCGGCCTGCCGCTCGGCCTGCTGGCCCTGGTCTTCGCCCCGGTCGGCCGGCTGGACTGGACGCCCGGCTGGGTCTTCGTCGGCGTCCTGGCCCTCGCCAGCGCTGCCTCGGCCCTGGTCCTGGCGCGGGTGAATCCGGTGATCTTCCGGGCCCGCAGCCGCTTCCAGCCCGGCACCCAGCGCTGGGACCTGCTCCTCGTGGCGCTGATGTCCGCCGGCATGCTGGCCGAGATCCCGCTCGCCACCCTGGATGCCGGCCGGATGGGGTGGTCCGCCGTGCCGGCCCCCGCCATCCTCCTGGGCTATGCGCTGCTGCTCGGCGGCATGGCGCTCGCCACCTGGGCCCAGGCCGTCAACCGCTTCTTCGAGCCGGGCGTGCGGCTCCAGCGCGAGCGCGGCCAGCATGTCGTCACCACCGGCCCCTACGCCATGGTGCGCCACCCGGGCTATGTCAGCGCCATCATGGTGTTCGCCGGCCTGGCGCTGGCGCTGGCCTCCTGGTGGGCGCTGCTGCCGGCGGCCTGGGCGACGGCGATCCTGATCCTGCGGACGCGCTGGGAGGATGCGCTGCTCCAGGCCGGGCTCGAGGGCTACGCCGACTATGCCCGGCGCACCCGGTTCCGGCTCCTGCCGGGGGTCTGGTGATGATGCCGGCCCAATCGCCCTGCCGTGGCGGCGGGGCCGCTTAGGCAATCCGTCATCCCGGGACTAGTATGGTCCCAGGCGTCCGCAGCCGACCGGAGGCCGGTCCCCATACCGCGTGAGGAATGTCTATGTTGCACCGCCGCGCCCTGCTGGGCGCCACCGCCCTGCTCGCCGCCCCCTTGGCCACGCCCGCCCTGGCCCAGGCGCCCTTCCCCAACCGTCCCGTCCGCCTGATCATCAGCTACCCGCCGGGCGGCGTGACGGACATCGTCGGCCGCATCGTGGCGGAGCCGCTCAGCCAGCGCCTCGGCCAGCCGGTGGTGGTGGAGAACCGGGCCGGCGCCGGCGGCAATATCGGCGCCCAGGCGGCCAGCGCGGCGGAGCCGGACGGCTACACCCTGCTGATCGGCACCGCCGCCATGTTCGGCGTGAACCCGCTGCTCTACGCCAGCTCCGGCGTCGATTTGGTACGGGACTTCACCCTGCTCGGCACCATCAACGACATGGCCAATGTCCTCTCGGTGAACCCGAAGCGGCTTGACGTCTCCTCGGTGGCGGAGCTGGTGGCAAAGGCAAAGCGCGGCGGGCTGATCTACGGCTCGGTCGGCAACGGCTCCTCCTCGCATCTCTGCGCCACGCTGCTGCAGCGGCTGGCGGGGTTCGAGGCGACGCATGTGCCCTATCGCGGCTCCTCCCCCGCCGTCGCCGCCCTGCTGGCGGCGGAGGTGGACTTCCTCTTCGACACCACCGCCACCTCCACGCCGCAGATCCAGGCCGGGACCTTCCGCGCGCTCGGCGTCAGCACCCCGACGCGGGCCTCCGCCCTGCCGGAGGTGCCGACCATCGCCGAGGCGGGGGTGAAGGACTACGCCGTCTCCATCTGGAACACCCTGCTGGTGCACAAGAAGACGCCGGCGCCGGTGGTGGCGAAGCTGCGCGAGGCCTTCACTCAGTCGATGGACGACACGACCAAGGCCAGGCTGCGCAACAGCTTCGTGGACCCGCTGATGGTGCCGCCCGGCGAGCTCGATGCCTGGCTGGAGAAGGAGCGATCCACCTGGCTGCGCATGGCGCGCGATGCGCGCATCACCATCGACTAGTTCCCCATGACCTCGCTGCGCGCCGCCATGGGGACCCCGGAGGCGCTGCCTTACACCGCATCTCGCACAGCCTGCCGCGGCGGAGCCGCGGCAGGGCAACGGGCGGTCCGGTTTGTGGGGTACGCTCTTTGTTCCCGTCGGGGGCTGGGGTAGAAGCGGCGAGGGACGGGGGGACGGACAGGCATGGTCGAGATCGTCGGCACCGGGGCGCCGCCCGCCCCGGCAAGCACGCTCTGGGCCAAGGCGGAGCGCAAGCTGAAGCGCGACCCGGTGCTGAAGCAGGTCGTCCGGCAGATCGGCCCCTGCACCCTCGCCCCGACCGAGCGCGAACCCTATGAGGCGCTGGTTCGCGCCATCGCCCATCAGCAGGTGCATGGCCGGGCGGCGGAGGCGATCCTCGGCCGCTTCCTGGCCCTGCATCCCGGCCCGGGCTTCCCGCCGCCCGGCTTCGTGCTCTCCCTCCCGGTGGAGGCGATGCGGGGCTGCGGCTTCTCGCAATCCAAGGTTGCCGCCATCCGGGACATCGCGGAAAAGGCCGTGGGCGGCCTGGTGCCGACGCGGGAGGGGGCGGCACGCCTCTCGGACGAGGCGCTGATCGAGCGGCTGGTGGCCATCCGCGGCGTCGGCCGCTGGACGGTGGAGATGCTGCTGATCTTCACCCTTGGCCGGCCGGACGTGCTGCCGGTGGATGATTTCGGCGTGCGCGAGGGCTGGCGCGTCGCGGCCGGGCTGGAGGCGCAGCCGAAGCCGAAGGAACTGGCCGAGATCGGCGCCGCCTGGGCACCCTGGCGCAGCGTCGCCGCCTGGTATCTCTGGCGCGCCGCGGATGCCGCCAAGCGCAGCATCTTCAAACCGCAATGAGCTTGGCGATTCGGGGTGCCGGGACGATGCCGGGCCTTCACCTTTTGCGGCGCAACAAGCCGCTGAAACAGCCGGTTACAATGTGATCCTCGCTGCCCACGCCATGACCGGCGGCTGACGGAAAGCTGGACGCGCTGCGCCGGCGGCCGTAATTCTGCGGCAGGGCCGGAGCCCTGGCGGCGTTCATATTCCGTCAGCCAGCCCTGGCCATAAGGGGAAATCGTTTACAACGCCGCCGCCAGCCCCGGCGTCGGCCCCGCCATGACGCCGCCGCAAGGCAGGATGGGGTGCGGGACCGTGCCAATGGGCCCATATGTGCGCCTGGCCCCAAACCGGGCCCGACGCCGGCCAGGACCAGGCATGGCGGGGGCGTGCCGGCGCGGTCCGTGCAGCACTGCACGGCGGCCGGACGGGTGGAATGGCGCGGACACCGCCCTGAAGGGGCGGCGCGCAGGGGTTTGCAGGCACGACGGAACAGGCGGGAGCTTCGGGGTTCGGCATGGATGGTGATTGGGCGGGTCTGACGCCCCAGGACAGCTTGGCGTTCAGCCCCGCGGCCCCGCAGGACAGAAGCCGGCCACGCGGCCTGCGCCGCCGCCGGCTGCTGCGCTGGGCCGCCAGCCTCGGCATCGGCGGCAGCGCGCTGGCCGGCTACGCCACGGCCTGGGAGCCAGGGGTGCGCCTCAAGGTGGTGCGCCACCGCATCACCCCGCCGGGCTGGCCCGCCGGCCGCAAGCTCTCCATCGCCCTGATCGCGGACCCGCATTGCGGCGGCCCCCACACCCCGCTGGCCCGTCTGGCCCGCGCTGTGAAGCTGACCAACGCCCAGAAGCCGGACATGGTGGTGCTGCTGGGCGACTACCTGGCGGACCACCGCTTCGTCACCCAGCGCCCCAGCATGCGCCAGGTCGCCGATGTGCTGGCCGGCCTCCGCGCGCCCTTCGGCGTGCATGCCATCCTTGGCAACCACGACTGGTGGGAGGATGCGGAGACCCAGGCGAAGCGTGCCCCCCTGCCCTTCTCCATCATGGACGACTTCGCCTCCGCCGGCCTGCCCGTCCTGCACAACGAGGTGCGGGCGGTGGAGCATGGCGGCCAGCGCGTCTGGGTGGCCGGCCTCGGCAGCCAATGGGCCTATGGCCGCCGCGGCACCTGGCACGGCACGGACGACCTGCCGGGCACCCTGGCGCAGGTGACGGACGATGCCCCGGTCATCCTGCTGGCACATGAGCCGGACATCTTCCCTCGCGTGCCCTCCCGGGTGGCGGTGACGCTCTCCGGCCATACCCATGGCGGCCAGATCCGCGCCTTCGGCTGGTCCCCGGTGGTGCCCAGCCGCTTCGGCAACCGCTTCGCCTATGGCGCGATCCAGGAAGGCGACCGTCACCTGGTGGTCTCCGGCGGCATCGGCAATTCCATCATGCCGGTACGCTTCGGCATGCCGCCGGAAGTGACGATGGTGGAGCTGGGCTAGAGCGGCATCCGATCGGGTAGAATCGCCTGGTCGGATTTCTTGCTCTGGAAAACACAAGAACTAGAGCAGCTTATCCCCGACCTGATGGCTCACGCCGTGATCCATCAGGTCGGAGGCTGCTCCAGGCCTTTCGAGGCAGGCTCCGGACCCGCTACACCCTCCCCTTCCCAGAAGGAGGGCTTCGGCATGATCGACCGCAAACTTGGCACCGGCGCGGAAGCCCTGCCCGGCCACACGGTGGAAGTGCACTACACCGGCTGGCTGTTCGACCCGAACGCCACCGAGAACAAGGGCCGGAAATTCGACAGCTCCCGCGACCGGGGCGAGACCTTCCGCTTCCCGCTCGGCGCCGGCCATGTGATCGCCGGCTGGGACCAGGGCGTGGCGGGGATGAAGGTGGGCGGCGAGCGCACCCTCGTCATCCCGCCGGAGCTCGGCTACGGCGCGCGCGGCGCGGGCGGCGTGATCCCGCCGAACGCGACGCTGCTGTTTGAGGTGGAGCTGCTCGGCGTCGAGTGACGGCAGGGGCGCTGCCCCCTGCACCCCCGCCGGGGGGTGGACCACCCCCCGGCCCCCGGTCCGAGTCTGCGCCCGTCAGGTGGCGAGGAAGGGCTCCACGTAACCCAGGAACGCCTTCGGGTTCTCGGCATGCAGCCAATGGCCGGCACCGGGGACCACGGCAAATTCGGCGCGCGGGAACAGCGTCCGGAACAGCTCGTGGTTCGCGGCGCGGACATAGCCGGAGCGCTCGCCGCTCACGACCAGCACCGGGCCCTCGTAGCGCGTCCGGAAGGCGGGGAAGCTTTCGATCCCCGGCATGGCGGCGGCGATCTCATCGAGGCCGAGGCGCCAAGCCGGCGCGCCCTCCCCGAAGCGGAGATTCTGCAGCAGGAAGCCGCGCTCGGCTGGTGACTCCACCACCGGGGCCAGGGCGGCATCGGCCTCGCGCCGCGTCAGCCCCTCCCGCAGCTCCACCGCCTGCATCGCCGCCACATAGCTGCGCAGCGACGGTGGGTAGGTGACCGGGGCGATATCGACGACGACCAGCCGCGTCACCAGCTCCGGCCGGGTCAGCGCCAGGGCCATGGCCACCTTACCGCCCATGGAGTGGCCGAGCAGCGCCATGGGCTCCCCCAGCCGCGCCGCCACCGCCGCCGCCATGGCCTTGTAGCTCATCTCCGGCCCGTGCGGGGAGGCGCCGTGATTGGGCAGATCCACCGCCAGCACGCGATGCCGCGCCGCCAGCGCCTTCTGGATGCTGCCCCAATTCTGCACGCTGCCGAACAGCCCGTGCAGGATCGCCACCGGCGGGCCCGCGCCCATCTCCACCGCGTGCAGCATGCTCATCCCCTCGCCCGTCCCGCCGCCGCGCCAAGCGCCGCCAGGACCACGCTCACCGCGATCAACGCCCCGCCCAGCAGCAGGTCCCAGCCCAGCGCCTCCCCCAGCCAGAGGGTGGAGAGGGTGACGCCGAGCGTCGGCACCAGCAGGAAGCCCATCGAGGCCATGGTGCCGGACAGCCGCCGCCCCGTCTCGATGGTGGCCCAGGTGCCGAGCGGCGCCGCCACCGCGCCGACGAACACCGCCTGCGGCCAGGCCGCCACGCCGATGCCGCCCCCCGGTTCCCGCCACAGCGCCAGCGGCAGCAGGATCAGCGCTGCGAGGCCGAAGCACCAGGGCAGCAGCTCCATCGCCGAATGCGCCGGCGGGAAGCGCCGCGTGACCAGGATGGCGATGGACCAGAACAGGCTCGCCGCCAGCAGCATGCCATAGCCCGGCAGCAGCGCCGCCGCGCCGGTGGACAGGCTCCAGGGCTGCATCAGCACGAGCACGCCCGCCAGCCCCGCCGCCACCGCCACCCATTGCAGCGCCGAGACCCGCTCCCCCAGCACCCAGACGGAGAGCGGGATGAGCCAGAAGAGGGTGACGTTGGCGAGCACCGCGGTGCGCCCGGCCGGGATGTAGTCCAGCGCCAGATGGGACATGGCGAAGAAGCCGGCGAGCTGCAGCAGGCCGATCGCCAGCACCGCCGGCCAGTCCCGCGGCACGGGCAGGACGGCCCGGCGCCGCAGCGCCAGCAGCACCGCGGTCACCACGGCGGCCATGGCCGCACGGTTGAAGGCGAACCAGAGCGGCGTGGCATCCGCCAGCGCCGATTTGGTGACGGGCCAGATGCCGCCGAACAGCAGGACGGAAATGGCGAGGTAGCCAAGCCCCTCGCGCAGCCGCAGCGGTGGCAGGGACAAGCTAGCGTCCCGCCCCTGGCGGTGGCGGGGCGCCGCACCCCATGCTGCAGGGCGACCCCGCCCGGGCGCCGGACACTACCCGGCAACCTGCAGCATGATCTTGCCGATATGCTGGCTGCTTTCCATCAGCGCATGCGCCGCCGCCGCCTGCTCCAGCGGGAAGACCTTGTAGATCGGCGGGGCACAGCGCCCGGCTTCCAGCAGTGGCCACACCTTCTCGCGCAGCGCCGTGGCGATCTCGCCCTTCTGCGCCGTGGTGCGCGGCCGCATGGTGCTGCCCGTCACGGTCAGCCGCCGCACCATCACCGGGCGCAGATCGGCCTTCGCCACCTCGAACCCGCCGAGGAAGGCGATGATGACGAGGCGGCCATCCATCTTCAGGCAGCGCAAATTGCGGTTGAAGTAGTCGGCGCCCACCATGTCCAGCACGACATCGGCCAGCTTGCCGCCGGTCGCCGCCTTCACCGCCTCGACGAAATCCTGCTCCCGGTAATTCACCGCATGATCGGCGCCGAGCGCGGTCATCGCGGCGCATTTCTCCGCGCTGCCGGCGGTCGCGATCACCGTCGCGCCGAAGGCCTTGGCAAGCTGGATGGCGGTGACGCCGATGCCGGAGGTGCCGCCATGGATCAGCGCCGTCTCCCCCGCCGCCAGCCTTCCGTGGCCGAACAGGTTGGCCCAGACGGTGAAGAAGGTCTCCGGCAGCGCCGCCGCCTTCACCGCGTCATAGCCCTTCGGCCAGGGCAGGCATTGCGCCGCCGGCGCCACGCAATACTCGGCATAGGCGCCGCCATTGGTCAGGGCGCAGACGCGGTCGCCGGGCTTCCAGGCGCCGGCCTCGGGCCCCGCCGCCACCACCTCCCCGGCGCATTCCAGGCCCAGCACCGGGCTGGCGCCGGGGGGCGGCGGGTATTCGCCCTTGCGCTGGGCGACATCCGGGCGGTTCACGCCGGTGGCCAGCACCCGGATCAGCACCTCATCCGCGCGCGGCTGCGGCATGGGGGCGGTGGCCGGCACCAGCACTTCCGGCCCGCCGCCGGCGCCGTGGTCGATGAAGCGCATGCTGTCTGGCAGGCTCGGCATTCCGCGTCTCCCTTTTCGCTCCACCATTCGGCGCGGCGGCGGATAACGTCAAGCAGGGTTGCCAGCACCGCCCCGGCCGGTGAGTATCCGCCCGCCTGCCCTTGGAACCGCGCCATGACCGGCATTGCCCGCCGCCCCTTGCTGGGCAGCCTCGCCGCCCTGGGGGCGGGGCGTGCCATCGCGCAGCAGGCGCCGACGCCGGCGCCAGCCAACGAGTTGCGGCTGGGCGCGCTCTACCCCGTCACCGGCCCGCTCGCCTTGCTGGGCGACGAAAGCTTCCGCGGGCTGGAGCTGGCAGTGGAGGAGCGCAACGCCTCGGGCGGGCTGCTCGGCCGGTCCATCCGGCTGGTGAAGGGGGATGCGCAGGACCAGGCCCAGGCGCTGGCGGAGGTGAAGCGCCTGGCGGCGGAAGCGAAGGTCGGCGCCATCTTCGGCACCTTCGCCTCCGCCCTCAGCTTCGCCGCCACCCAGGCGAGCGAGCTGGCCGGCCTGCCCTATTTCGAGTTGGGCGCCATCGCCGACGCCATCACCGAGCGCGGCTTCCGCTTCGTCTTCCGCACCTGCCCCCGCGCCGCGGATTTCGCGCGGGAGGGGGTGAACGCCATCCCCGACGCGCTCGCCCCCCTGCTGGGCGCGCCGCCGGAGGGGCTGAAGCTCGCCATCCTGCATGAGGATGGGCTGTACGGGCAGAGCCTCGGCACGGCGCAGGAGGCGCAGGCGAAGGCGCGCGGCCTGACGCTGCTGGAGCGCATGGCCTATCCGCTGCGCAGCACGGACATGGCCGCGCTGGTGCAGCGGCTGCGCGGCCTCGGCGCCGAGGTGGTGCTGCACACCGGCTACCAGAACGACATCCTGCTCTTCTACCGCGCGCTGCGGGAGGCGGGCTGGCGGCCGCGCATGGTGATCGGCGGCGGCGCCGGCTACAGCCTGACGGATACCGCCCGCGCCATCGGCCCGGAATTCGAGGGCACGATGAATGTGGACGTCACCCAATTCGCGGTGAACGAACGCGCCGCGCCGGGCGCCGCGGCCTTCGCCGAGCTCTACCAACGGCGCTATGGCAGCGAGCCGCGTTCCGGCCATTCCCTGGCGAATTTCGCCGGGGCGCGGATCGCCTTCGAGGCGATGCAGCGCGGCGGCAGCCTGGACAAGGACCGGCTGCGGACGGCGCTGCTCTCCAGCGACATCGCCGAGGGCGGCACCCCCACCGGCTGGGGCGCCCGCTTCGACGAGAAGGGGCAGAACCAGCGCGCCCGGCCCAGCCTGCTGCAATGGCAGGGCGGCCGCCTGGTGACGGTGGCGCCCGCCGAGGCGGCGGTGGCCGTGCTGCAGGGCCGCCTCGGCGCCCGCGGCTGAGCGGGCGCGCCGGCGATCGCGCCTCAGCCCCCCTCCCAATCCGCGTCGAACCCGCGCGTATCGACATGGACGAAGCTGGGATAGACGCCGATGCCGCCGCGGAAGACGCCCTCCGAGCGCATGCCGCGCAGGATCCCGGCCCAGTGGACCGGCGAGGAGAAGCCCGGCATCGCGAAATCCGCGGCGCAGAATCGCATGTGCTGGCTGTTCGGCTCGCCTCCGACCGCCTTGTTGTAGGCCGGGCTGCGATAGAGGCTGTGCAGGACCACGGGCTGGCCGAGCTTCGTCCGCAAGGCCTGCAGCAGCCGCGCCACCGGGATGATGTTCGGCCAGAGTTCCTGCGGCGGGCGGGTGTTCAGGCCGTTCTTGGCGTTCGCGGCGCCGAGCGTCAGGAACTCATCCGGCTGGAAATCCGCGAGCATGCCCACATGCTCGGCGAACCACCGGGCGAATTCCGCATCCTTCGCCGACGCCGCGGCCGCAGCCTTGGCCGGCACCGCGGTTGCCACGGCGGCGAAGGCGGCCGCCATGCCGCCTTCATCCTCGGCCGCCAGCATCCGCATCGCATCGGCCCGCTCCATGTCGTAGCGCCGCCGCAGGTCGGGCATGCGCCGCGTCCGCTCGTCATAGATCGCGGTGATCAGGGCGGCGTCGAAATCCGCCGGGTTCGGCGGCGCGGCGCCGGCGAAGGGCAGGCACTGCGTCGCCGCGACCACCACGGAGGTGTTCGGGCCGTGCTGCACGGCGGTGGAGAACACCGCCTCCTGCAGCGCGCGCGAACGCTTCTTGACCTGCACCCGCGCCTCGGTCGCGACCTTCTTCGCCTGGGGCTCGAAATGGGTGCGCAGGATGAAGGCCAGCTCGGCCGCGAACAGCGTCTCCGGCTGCTCCGCGGCCAAGCTCTTCCAGCTCGCCGTGAAGCCGGGCGAGCCCGGCGTCTCGCCGGTGAAGCGCGGCGCGAAGCCCTTGCCTTCGGCGGCCAGGAACTCGGCGACCCGGCCGCCCACGCTGCCATCCGATTCGCGGCTCTTGAGCTGGAAGGCGCCGTAGGAGACGCCGCCCGGATCGTTCACGCCGGAGGAGACGGTGGCCGAGCCATGCCCGCTCGTCTCGTAGCGGATGGCCAGGCTGCCGAGCTGCACGGCGGCGGGCGCGACGAGCGGGAAGTAGCGGATCTCCAGATGCAGATCCTGGCCGATCCGCAGCTCCGTCGCCTCGAAGCGGTAGCCGCCCACCTCCTGGGCGGCCGCCTCCTCCAGCGCCAGGATGGCCGCTTTCTCCTCAGGGGAGCCGATCGGGCTGGTGATGTAGTCGGACGGGACGCCGAATTTGGTCATGGCAGCGCTCCTCATTGCTGCGGCGTGGGCGATGGGCCGGGCGCGATGGGCGGCGGCGTGGCGGGGGCGAGGGGGCAGATGCGCCGCGCCATGGCGACGCGGCCCGCCTGCGCCTCCGGACGGGTCAGGAAGGCCCGCTGCTGGTCGGCGCTGGTCAGGCCGAGTGCGACCATTTCCGCCACCACCCGGCCGCTCGTGCCGGGTGCGGCGAAGCCGCGCAGCAGGCAGGCATTGGCCGCGCGCTCCTCTTCCGTCAGCGGCGGCGCCGGCGGTGGTGGTGGTGCCGGCCGTGGCGCGGCAATGCCGGGCGGGCGCGGCGCAGCCTGCGGCGCCGTGCCCCCGGCGCCGGGCGCCGGCGTCTCAGGCACGACCTGCGACTGCGACACCGACCGGGTCTCGGCCAGGGTCTTCCCTGTCAGGGCCTGCCAGGTGACATTGTCCTGCGCCTGCTGCGCCTCGGCGCCCACCGCGCGGGTCACCGCGCTCAGCGCGCCCGGCAGGGTGCCGGCGCGGTAATAGGCATAGAGGTCGGACAGCGCCCAGCCGAGCGGGTAGTCCTCCGGCTGCCGGCGCAGCCCGGCCCGGATGCGCAGCACGTAGCGCGCGCGCTCCGACCGCATGGCGGTCATCAGCGCCGCCGAGGTGCGGTCCACCAGCACGTCGCGGCCGAAGGCCTCGCGCACGCCGGTCACGCCGGTGCCGAGCGCGGCCAGGATGTTCGCCGCGCCCACACTCGAGACGCTGGCGGCGGAGGTGAGGCCGAGCGAGACCAGCGTCGTCCCGAAGCCGCCATAGCGGGTGGCGTCGAAGAAGCTGGCCTCGAATTCGGCGTAGCGCAGGTCGATGGCGGTCAGCAGGGCGTAGCCGATGGTGTCGCGGCAATCCCGCTGGGCGGCCACCGGCAGCGCCAGGCAGGCGGCAACCTTGTCGGGGCTGTAGACCGCGGCGAATTGCTCGAGCGCCTGGCTGTGATTCGGCAGGGGCGAGGGCGGGCCGGCATTCAGCCCGCCGCAGCCGGCAAGCGGGAGGGCGGCGGCCAGCAGGCCTCCCAAGCCCAGGATTGATCGGCTCACCATGACCGTCCCCTCCCGTGACGCGGCTTGCCGCGCTGGTTCCTGCAGTGCCGGCCAGGGTGGCGCGGAGGCGCCTGGCCCCGCTTGCGCATCCCGCCCCGCCTCGGCTTCGTGGTGCGGCGCAGCCCGTCCGGCGGCCGCGCCGCCTGCGGTCCTGCCCAGCGCGCGGCAGTCCGCCCCTGCCTCCCATCCGCCGAGCCTCCGGCGAATGGGCGGCGCAGGGGATCAGAAGCTGGACGCCTCGTTGATCGGATCGAGGTCGCCGACGAAGCGCAGCAGGTCCGGCATGGTGAAGCTGCCCTTGTTGGCGGCAGGCAGGCTCGGCTTCCAGTTGCTGTCCTGCCGCAGGAAGCTCTCCGCATCGCCTTCCAGCAGCCCGACGAAAACCTCCGCCAGGATGCGGCTGCCCACCGGGCCGAGGCGGTTGCCGCGATTCCCGCGGAGCTGCGCCTCCTTCAGGATGTAGTACCAGAGCGGCGTCTGCTCATGCAGGCCGAGCTTCGCCGCCATGGCGCCGTCCTTGCCGCTCTCGGCGATCTCGCCCGGCCGCAGCGCCGCGATCTCCATGGCCTCCGCCACCGCCTGGCCGCTCGGCAGCTGCATCTTCACGCCGCGCTTCAGGTTGAGGAAGGCGAGGCTGTCGAGGCGCTTCGCCTCCCGCGGCAGCTTGTGCAGCGCCGGCACCAGATAGGGGTCCAGCAGCCTGGCATGGTTCAGGAGGAAGTTGTTCTCGGTGAAGGGCGAGCCATCCGGCTTCTTCGCCCCGGCAGGCGGCTTCTTCGGCTGGCCGAGCTCGTAGAAGCGGTGCCAGTCGATGGCCCAGTCGCCCGGCAGGGTGGCGGAGAAGAGCGGCGGGAATTCCGTCCCGTCCGGAAATTTCAGGCTGGGCAGCCGCAGTTCCTGCTGCAGCTTCGCGATGGCGGCCTGGTCGGTGAAATCCGGCGTCAGGTCGCCGACGATGCCGCCCGACTTGCCGGTGAAGTTGAACAGGAAGCCGAGGGTGGCCGGGCCGGCATTCCGGTTGAAGGCGCGGTTGTAGCTGTAATCCTCCCGCACCATGGAATGGCCGAGGCGATAGGCGGCGACGGAGAACTCCACCGGCATGTAGGGCTCGGCGTAGTCGCTCTGCCTCTCGAAGCAGTAGTATTTCCGGCCGCCGGACAGCACGTCCTGCAGCTCGTTCATGTCGATCAGCTTGGCGAGGAAATCGAACAGCACGATGTGCTGGTAATGCCAGCGCACCAGGCGCCGGGCTTCCTCGAAGCGCTGGCCGGCGGGCACCCTGCCCTCGGCATCCAGGTAATCCACCACCTTGTTGTGGAATTTCATGATGGCGAGATGGGTCTGCGCCACCAGCAGGTTCTCGTCATTGCGCGGGTCGCCGATCACGGCGAGGCCCTCGCGCGTCCGCGGCAGGTCGTTGGGCAGCCCGGCCTTCACCCCGGGGTCGCCGCCGCCGCCGGCGACGCAGCGGCCGATCAGCAGCTTGCGACCGTCCCGCCGGTCGTAGAGCTGCGGCATGGCGCCGGGGCCGCCGCCATAGACGCAGTCGAGGTCGAGCCGCGGCGTGCGGAAATTCACCAGCCCCTTCGGGTCGTTCAGCGCCTCGCCGATCGCCGAGGTGTCCAGGGTGATGTCATGGTCGATGAACTGGCCGAGATAGGTATAGCCGGCCGGGACGTTCAGGTTGTCGCCGGAGGCGCCGTCATCCAGCATGGTCGCGGCGAGCTGCCGCAACGGTTCGTCGGGCACATCGAGCGGCGGGAGCTGCGGGAACATCTGGCCGAAGCGGCCGAACTCGGTCTGCCGGCGGATGGCCTCCTCGAGCCCCCGCGGCAGCATGCCGTGGCGTCCTTCCATGTCGCTCTCCCTCCCTGGTGCCTGGCCGGATGCGGGACCCGGCACAGGCGGGGAGAGGATGACAAAGAGCAACCATTGGTAACTGTGCTCTTTGTCACATCGAACAGTATACTTTATTCACACCTACGTCATATGTGAAACGATGCCGGCTGGTCAGTCCACCTTGATGCCGGCGTCGCGGATGATGCCTTCCCACTTCGCCGCCTCGTTGCGCAGGAACGCCGTCGCGCTCTCCGGCGTGCTGTCGCTGCGCAGGTCCATGGCGAGGTCCGCCAGCTTCTGCTGCACCGAAGGCATGGCGGCGACGCGGTTGAAGGCGGCGTTCACCTGCTGCACCAGCGGCATCGGCGTGCCAGCGGGGGCCAGCACCATGTGCCAGGTATAGGCCTCGAGGCCCGGGAAGCCCGCCTCGGCCGTCGTCGGCACATCGGGGATAGTGGCGATCCGCTTGCTGGACATGACGGCCAGCGCCCTTGTCTCGCCGCGCTGGACATAGGGCAGCGCCGTCGTCGCCACGTCGATGATGATGGGGATGGTGCCGTTCAGCACATCCGGCATGGCCGGCGCCACGCCGCGATAAGGCACGTGGTTCGCCTTGGCGCCCGCCGCCCGCAGGAAGAGCTCGGAAGCCAGGTGCAACGCCCCGCCATTGCCGGAGGAGGCGTAGTCGTACTTGCCCGGGTGCTTCTTCAGCAGCGCCGCCAGCTCCGGCAGGGTGCGGACGGGGAAGTCCTTGTTCACGGTGATCACCATCGGGATCACCCCGACCAGCGCCACCGGCTGGAAATCCGCGACGGGGTCGAAGTTCAGCCGGGGGAAGAGCGGCTTCAGCACCGAATGGGCGATGGTGTTGTAGAGCAGCGTGTTGCCGTCCTTCGGCGCCTTCGCCACCACCTCGCTACCGACGACGACGCCGGCGCCGGTGCGGTTCTCCACCACGATGCGCTGGGGCAGGGATTGCGACAGCTCATCGGCGAAGAGCCGGGCCGGAATGTCGGTGGGGCCGCCGGCGGAGAAGGGGACGATCAGCCGGACCGGCTGGGTCGGCCAGTTGTCATGGGCGGCGGCGTGGGCACGGAGAGGCTGGGCCAGGGCAGCGGCCCCGGCGGCAAGCAGAGTACGGCGGTGCATCAATTACTCCCGGCACTTAATCACGGTTTCTTGGGCGCCGGGCCCCACCGGGTCAACCGGGTTCCAGCCGCTTGCCATCCTCCTGCCGGAAGACATGCAACGCTTCCGGCGGCAGGTCCAGATGCAGCGCGCCGTCGCGCGGCGCGGCACCGGCCAGCTTCACCACCAGCGCCTCGCCATCCGGCAGCGCGCCATGCAGCACCGTTTCGGAACCGAGCGGCTCCACCAGCTCGATGGCCAGCGGCAGCCCATCGGTGGCCGGGCGGACATGTTCCGGCCGGATGCCGATGGTGAGTCTCATCCCCTCGGGCCCTGGCCGCGGGCCATCCGCGAAGCGCAGCACCGGCCCGGCACGGAGCGCGACGGCGGCGCCGCCCTCGGCCAGGGTGCCGACCAGGAAATTCATCGCCGGGCTGCCGATGAAGCCGGCGACGTAGGTATCGGCCGGCTTCGCCCAAACCTCCATCGGCGTCGCCACCTGCGCCGCATGGCCCTGATGCATCACCACCAGCCGGTCTCCCAGCGTCATCGCCTCCACCTGGTCATGCGTGACGAAGAGCGAGGTGACGCCGAGGCGCTGCTGCAGCCGGCGGATCTCGGCCCGCATTTGGACGCGCAGCTTGGCGTCGAGATTCGACAGCGGCTCGTCGAACAGGAACAGCTTCGGCTCGCGCACGATGGCGCGGCCCATGGCCACGCGCTGGCGCTGGCCGCCGGAGAGCTGGCGGGGCCGCCGCTCCAGCAGCGCCTCGATGCCCAGCAGCTTCGCGGCCTCATCGACGCGGCGGGCGATCTCCGGCTTCGGCAGGCCGCGGATGCGCAAGCCGTAGCCCATGTTCTGGGAGACGGTCATGTGAGGGTAAAGGGCGTAGTTCTGGAACACCATGGCGATGTCCCGCTCCGCCGGCTCCAGCCCGGTGACGTCGCGGCCATCGATCAGGATGCGTCCCTCGGTCGGGCTCTCGAGCCCGGCGACCAGCCGCAGAAGGGTGGATTTGCCGCAGCCCGAGGCGCCGACGATGACGATCATCTCGCCATCCGCGACGGCGAGATCGACGCCATGCAGCACCCGCGTAGCGCCGAAGGCCTTGCGCAGGCCGGAGACTTGCAGCGTCGCCATCAGGGCGCGCCTCCGGAGGGGTCTCGGGTCGATCCAGCGGCTCTCCTGCACCCCGGCGGCGTCAGGACGGCTTGCCGATGCACCGCATCGGCCGCGCCGCCCTTCCTGGCCGGGATCCAGGATCCCTCGCCGGCCCTCCGCCTCACCTCTCCGCAGGCGCGCCTCATTTCTCCGTCTCCGTCAGCCCCCTGACGAACCAGCGCTGCATCAGCAGCACCACCGCGACGGGCGGCAGCAGCGAGAGCACGCAGGTCGCCATGACGATGTTCCACTCGGTATTCGCCTCCGAGCCGATCATCTTCACCATGCCGATCACCACCGTCTCGACATCCGCCGAGGTGGTGACCAGCAGCGGCCAGAGATACTGGTTCCAGCCATAGACGAAGAGGATGACGAAGAGCGCCGCCATGTTGGTGCGGGACAGCGGCACGACCACGTCCCACAGGAAGCGCAGCGGCCCGGCGCCGTCCATCTTCGCCGCCTCCACGAACTCGTCCGGGATGGTCATGAAGAATTGCCGGAACAGCAGCGTGGCGGTGGCGGAGGCGATGAGCGGGATGATGAGCCCCGCATAGGTGTTCACCAGGCCGAGGTCGGAGACGACCTTGAAGGTGGGGAAGATCCGCACCTCCACCGGCAGCATCAGGGTGATGAAGATCGCCCAGAAGGCCAGCATCCGCCCGGGGAAGCGGAAGAACACCACCGCATAGGCGGAGGCGAAGGAGATGACGATCTTCCCCACCGCCACGGACAGCGCCATGACCAGGCTGTTGAACAGCATGGGCCCGACGCCGAGCCCGGCCAGCGAGCTGGAGCCGCGGCCGAGCGCGGTGAGGTAGTTCTCCAGCCCGTGCCCGCCCGGCAGCAGCGGCACCTCGCCGCGGCCGATCGTCGCGGCGTCATGGGTGGAGCCGACCAGCACGATCCAGATCGGGAAGGCGAAGAGGATGACCCCGGCGATCAGGATCGCATGGGTCAGCCAGGGCGCGCGGGGCGCCAGCGGATCAGTAGTGGACACGGCGTTCGATGAACCGGAACTGGATCACGGTGAGCCCGATGACCACCAGCATCAGCACCACGGATTGCGCCGAGGAGGCACCGATGTCGAGGTTGACCCGGCCGTCGATATAGGCGCGGTAGATCAGCGTCTCCGTCGATTTCGCCGGCCCGCCCTTGGTCAGGGCGTCGATGACGCCGAAGGTCTCGAAGAAGGCGTAGACGAGGTTCACCACCAACAGGAAGAAGGTGGTGGGGCTGAGCAGCGGGAAGATGATGGTCCAGAAGCGCCGCACCGGCTTCGCGCCGTCGATCGCCGCCGCCTCCAGCACCGATTTCGGGATGCTCTGCAGCCCGGCCAGGAAGAAGATGAAATTGTAGGAGACCTGCTTCCAGGCGGCGGCGAGGATGACCATCAGCATGGCCTGCCCGCCATTCAGCCGGTAGTCCCAGGGCAGGCCGGCCTCGTTCAGCGCCCGGCCCAGCAGCCCGACCTGGGGGTGGAAGAGGAAGATCCACAGCACGGCGGCAACCGCCGGGGCGATGGCATAGGGCCAGATCAGCAGGGTGCGATAGACCGCGGCGCCCCTGATCTGCCGGTCCGCCAGCACCGCCAGCAGCATGGCGACGGCGAGCGACAGCACCGCCACGCTGGCGGAGAAGACCGCGGTGTTCTGCGCCGTCTCCAGATAGAGCGGGTCGGCCAGCAGGTCGGAGAAATTCTCGAAGCCGACGAAGATGGTGCGGATGCCGAAGGCATCCTGGCGCAGGAAGGCGGACCACACCGCCTGGCCGGCCGGCCAGAAGAAGAAGACCAGGGTGATGGCCAATTGCGGCGCCAGCAGCAGCAATGGCAAGGCCACGCCCCTGAAGACGGTCTTGCGTCCCACCGCCGCGCCCCCCGGTCCTGCCCCTTCGCGGCGTGTAGCACGCTCCGCCGGGGCGGATAAGGGCGGGCGGCGTCAGGCGGCGTAGAGATAGCCGGTGTTGCGCAGGGTGCGGATGGGGTCCTCCGGGCCCAGCTTGCGGCGCAGCTTGCTGACGAGGTTGTCGAGGTTGCGCGGGCCTGCCTCAACGGCCGCCACGCCGAGCGCCGCCTGGGCCAGCACGTCCCGCGAGAGCGGGATGCCCGGGGAACGCAGGAAGCAGGTCAGCAGGTCGAATTCCGCCGTGGTCAGGCTGAGCGCCCGGCCCGCCCGCCAGGCCCGCCGCAGGCGGAGGCTGAGCCGGACGTCGCCCACCGCCAGTTCCTCCACGGGGCGGGGGGCGGCGGCGGCGGCCCGGGCGGTGCGGCGCAGCAGGGCGCGGATGCGCGCCACCAGCTCCCGCTGCCGCGTCTCGGCGAGCATGCAGTCATCGGCGCCCTGTTCCAGCGCGAGGACGAATTCCGCCTCCGTCGCCTGGGCCGCCAGCAGGATCAGCGGCACCGCCGTCGCGCGGCGCAGCGTGGCCAGCAGGGCCATGCCGCCATCCGCCAGCCCGGCCGCGCCCAGCAGCACCAGGGCGCTGGCCGCCGCCTCGGCCAGCAGCGCCGGGTCCTGCGGCAGCCGGGGAACGGCCTGGAATCCCGCCAGACGCAGCAGCCGCACCAGCCGCGCCGCCAGCGCCGGGTCGGCCACCGCCACCAGGATCCGTCCGCGCATCGGCAGCGCCGCAAGGGCGGGGCCAGGGATGGGCGGCAGGGCCCCGGGCCGCGCGCCGCCGCCAAGCCCCGGGCCATCGGCCGTGAAGGCGCGCGCCGTGATGCGGGGGGAGAAGGCGGGATGGGGCATTGCGGCGCGGGTGTCCTGGTAATGGCATGGGGCGGGGTACGAGGCCGCAGGCCCCGGCCGCCCCCGCAGCCAGCCTCCGACGGGTGGCGGGCCCGGAACCACCGGCCTCCGCGGCGCTGCCGCGCAACAGGTCCGGCAGGGGAACGGCGCGCGCAAGATGTGTGGGAGTTTTTCCCACGTCAACCCAAAATATACGATCCGGCCCGTACCCTCACCGGGCGCTTGAGGGACCTGCCATCCGCGGCGCTGCCGCCAAGGCCCACCCGGGCATGGCCCCCCGCCGCCGCCCGCACAGCCCAGAGCCTGTTAGGGAACGGGCCTCGGGTCGGTCTGGCGGATCTTCTTCCCACCGGGGGCGTCGGCCGGCTTGCCACGGCAACCAGCCTTGGCTGCGCCGCCCTCCTGCCAGCACACAAATCCCTCGCCAGCCCTCCGCCTCGCCCAGCCCCCAACAGGCCCGGGGGCGCCATCGAACCCTGCCGCCCCTTGTCCCGCCGCAGCCTGGCCATGGCAGGCCGCGCGAGGCCCCGGAGCTCAGCGAGCCCAACTCCCCGCCAAGCCATGCAACCGTCTTGCGGGGCGCTCCGGGCCGGCCGGGCTATCCTCCGCCCCGGCAGGGCGCTCACCCCGGCCAGGCGGCCTTCGGCATCTCCGCCATGGCGGCGTAGTCCGGCTCCTCCGTCGCGCCCAGCCCCGGCACGGCCAGGGAGCCGAGATCCAGCACCCCCTCCCGGATCAGCAGCCGCGGGCCGCGCGGCGTATCGGCATAGAGATCGGGATGCGCCTCCAGGAAGCGCACTGCCTCCGCCTTCGGCCGTCCGGCGAAGCCGGCGATGAAGTGGTGGCCATTCCGCTCCACATGGGTCAGGCCGAGCAGCGCCACCAGCGCCAGATCCTGCTGCAGGCTGACGCCCGCCAGGCAGGTGAGATCCTCGCCGGAGAGGAAATAGGCCCCGCCTTCCGCATTCCAGGCGCGGCAGCGCGCCAGGTTGATCAGGCTGCGCCAGATCCCCTTGCAGGATTTGGAGGAGATTCCGGCATAGCCGAGGCCGCGGGCGGTGACGAAGGCATCCAGCGTCCCGTCGCTCTCATCGATGATGACCGGCCGCGCCGTCGCCAGCGCCCCGATATCCGTCGCCAGCGCCCGGGCCCGCGCCACCGGCTGCTCGATATAGAGAATCGAGGCGGCCAGACGCTGCAGGCGTGGCTCCGCCGCCATCGCCTGCCACAGCGCGAAGGCGCCCTCGGCATCGGCGAATTGCTCGTTGCCGTCGAGGGTCGCGTGGTAGCCATGCAGCCGGTCCAGCACCCCCGCGATGCGGCAGAGCCGGTCGAGATCCGCCGGGATGTCGCCCGAGACCTTCAGCTTCCAGTAGCCATGGCGGTAGGTGGCGGCCACCTCCTCCAGCGTCTCCGGCAGCCCGTCGCCGATGCGCTCGGCCTGATCGGCCTCGGTGATCGGGTCCACCAGCCCCACCGTGTGCCGGGCATGGATGCGCCGCGCCGGGCGCAGCCGCGCCAGCATGGCCGCGACGTCGAACCCCACGAGATCCGGCACCAGCGGATGCGGCGCCATGCCGCCGAGATTGGCCTTCATGCCGGCGAAGAAGGAAAGCCCCGCCAGCTTCAGCAGCGCATCCAGCGCGGCCCGATCCAGCAGGGCGCGGCCGAAGCCCGCCACCAGCGGGTTCAGCCCCTCCGCCGCGCAGGCGGCGACATGCGCCGGGTACTGGTCCGCGAAATGGCCGAAGGCGGTGTTCATCCCGGCCGCCAGCGCCGCCTCCCCCGCCAGCTCCAGGGAGCGGCGGAGCTGGTGCTGGTTGGCGGCATCGGAGACGGAGGGGTCCTTGTCGAACCATTTGGCCGCCAGGGTCTCGGCGGCCACGCCCCAGCCCTCCCGCCCCTGCTCGTCGCGGATGTGCAGCCGCAGCACGGCCTGGATTCCGTCCCGCACGGTGATGACGCCGAAGCGGAAGGGCAGGCGCAGGGCGAAAGGCCATTCGCGCCGCTCGATGGCGGTGACGGCGAAGCGCATCAGCCACCCTCCCCCGCGCCCTGCTGCTGCACGCCGCGTAGATAGCCGGCGGCGAAGGCGGCGCAGCCCGGCCCGTCCGGGAGGTAGTCGAAGGGCTCCACCCCGCACCAGCCGGCATAGCCATGCCGCTGCAGGGTGGCGAGGATCGGGCCGAACCGGTCCTCGCCCTGGCCCGGGGCACGGCGGTTGCGGTCGTTCAGATGGATATGGGCAAGCTGCCCGGTGGGCAGGAAGCGCTCCAGCACCGTGGCCACCGGCTCCGCCTCCCCCTGCCCTGCCGCCGCCACGTCCAGCATGGTGCGCAGCGCCGGGTGGCCGATGCGTGCGACGATCGCCACCGCCTCCGCCAAGCTGGCCGCCCATTGCGTCTCCCGCGGGGAAAGCGGCTCCAGGCAATAGGTCACGCCGGCGGCGGCGGCCCATTCCGCCGCCTCAGCCAGCGCCGCCTCCGCCCGCGCCGCATCCCCGGGCGCCTCCAGCCGGCGCTGGGCGGGGGAGCCATGGACGAGGTAGGCGCAGCCCAGCTCGGCGGCCAGCTCGACCAGCCCCCGCATCACTGCGAGGGTCTGCGCCCGCCGCGCCGGCTCCGCGCTGGTGATGGAAAGGCCTGCCGGCGCCACCAGCAGCCAGTGCAGCCCGGTGAGGGCGACGCCCGCCCCCGCCGCCGCCTGGCGCAGCGCCCGACGCGCGGCGGCCGGCAGCAGGTGCGGCGCCTCCGGGTCCAGGGTGAAGGGCGCCAGCTCCAGCCCGGCATAGCCGAGCGCGGCGGCCAGCTCGCATTGCTGCGGGAAGGGCAGATCGCGCAGCACCTCGTTGCAGAGCGTCAGCCGCATGCCGCACCTCCCGCCTTTCCGGCATGGGAGGCGGCGGGGCGGGGCGCGTCAAGCCCGGCGGCAGGGCTGCCGCGTCCGGCGCGCGGCGGCCGTGACGGCCGCTGGAGCGTGAGCGGTTGGGTACCTTCGGCCGATCCGGCCGCAACCGCTCACGCTCCAGCGGTCACCCCGCGCCGCGGCGGCCCCTGACGTGCCGGGAGAGAACGGCGCGCAGCAGCGATTTCAGCGCCAGCGCCTCGGCCTCCGGGTAGCGGGCCAGCACCTCGGCCTCATGCTGCCGGGCGGCGACCACCAGCTCCGCGACGATGGCCTCGCCGCGCGGGGTGAGGCCGATGCGGACCACGCGCCGGTCGCGCGGATCCTGCGCCCGCCGCACCAGCCCGTCCCGCACCATGCGGTCCAGCAGCTTGGTCATGGTGGGCTGCTGCAACAGGCAGATCTCGGCGAGGCCCGTCACCGTCTCCCCAGAGCTGCCCACCAGCCCGGCGAGAACCCGCCAGACCGGGACGCTGACGCCCTTGCGGCGGAGCTGCTCGTGGAATTCCTCGGAAATCAGGTGCGAGGCCCGGGCCATGAGGTAGAGCAGGTAGTCATCGATGAAACGCGAGGCAGAGTCATCGTGCGGCTGAGGAGCGGTCATGGGGCGGAATTGCGCGCTTTGCTCATGATTTTCGACATCGTAGCGGAGCTTCCGCCGGATTGCTCTGAAATAGTTCTCTCATGCGAAAATTGCATTTTCATGGATGCTGCGCCATGCGAATTTTTCGGGGAAAAGGGCACGGGACATGCTGACGGACCGGATCGAAGCGCCATGGCTTGCCGCCTTCGAGGAGGTGCTGCGGCTCTGCGCCGCCACGCCGGGGCTGCCGGTCTGCCTGCTGGCGGAAAGCCAGTCCCGTGCCCTGAACCTGGAGCTGGCGGAGCTCGCCGCGCTGCGGCTCGGCTGCCGGCCCTTCCGCTGCGTGCTGCCGACGCCGCCCCAGAGCGCGCCGGTGCCGGTGCGCTCCACCGGCGCCTCCCGCGCCCTGCAGGGGCACCCGGCGGCGCTCGCCGCGCTGAAGGCCTCGCCCCTCATCCTCGACCTGACGCTGGAAGGGCTGCTGCACGCGCCGGAGCTGAAGGAGATCCTCGGCGCCGGGTCGCGGGTGATGATGGTCTCGAACGAGCATCCGGAGGCGCTCGCCCGGCTGGTGCCGCGGCCGGAGGATGAGCCGCAGGTGAAGGCGGCGGTGAAGCGGGCGCGGGCGGCGAAGCGGATGACCGTGACCTCCGCCGCCGGCACCGACCTCACCGTCACCATGGAAGGTGCGGCCACCGCCGGCGTCTGGGGCTGGACGGATCGGCCGGGCACCGTCGCGCATTGGCCGGGCGGCGTCGTCGTCTCCTTCCCCCGCGCCGGCAGCGTGAACGGCACGCTGGTGCTGGATGCAGGCGACGTGAACCTGACCTTCAAGCGCTACCTGGAGCGCCCGGTGCGGCTGACCATCGAGGATGACCACGTCACCGCCATCGCGGGCGAGGGCACGGATGCCGAGCTGATGCGCCGCTACTGGGCCGCCTGGGGCGACCGCGCCGCCTATGCCGTCTCCCATGTCGGCTGGGGGCTGAACGGGCGGGCGCGCTACGAGGCGCTGGCGATGTACGACCAGCGCGACACCAACGGCACCGAGCTGCGCGCCTTCGCCGGCAATTTCCTGTTCTCGACCGGTGCCAATGAATTCGCCGGCCGCTACACGGAAGGGCATTTCGACATCCCCGTGCGCGGCTGCACCATCGCCCTCGATGGCGAGCCCGTGGTGACGGAAGGGAGGCTGGTGGCGTGACCTTGGTATTGCTGCATGGCATCGGCGGGGCCGCCTGGGGCCCGACGCTGCCCGCCCTCGCGCCCTGGACGGTGCTGGACTGGCCGCTGCCCGGCTATGGCGGCTCGCCGATGCTGGCGGAGACCAGCTTCCCCGCCTGGGCCACGGCGCTGCGCGAGGCGCTGGACCGGGCGGGGGTGGCGCGCGCGGTGCTGCTCGGCCATTCCATCGGCGGCATGCTGGCGCAGGAATTCGCGCTCACCTACCCGGAGCGGGTGCGGGCCCTGATCCTCTACGCCACCACGCCGAGCTTCGGCGGCCGCGACCCGAGCTTCGCCGAGGCCTTCCTGAAGGAGCGGCTGGCGCCGCTCGAGGCCGGGCAGAGCATGGCGGCGCTGGCGGCGGAGAGCATGCCCTCCCTGCTCGGCCCTGAGGCGCCCCCTGAGGCCGCGCCAGCCGCCATCGCCGCCCTGGCCGCGACACCGGAGGCCGCCTACCGGGCGACGGTCCGCTGCCTGACCACCTTCAACCGGCGCGAGGAGACGGGGCGCATCGCCGCCCCCACCCTGCTGGTCGCCGGGGAGCGCGACCCGCTCGCCCCGCCGCGCACCATGGAGCGGATGAGCCAGGCCATCGCCGGCAGCCGGCTGGTGGTGCTGCCGCGCGCCGGGCATCTGGCGCATCTGGAATATCCCGCCGCCTTCAACGACGCGGTCGCCGGCTTCCTGCGGACGCTCTGAGCGATGGATGCGCCGATCTTCGACCCCGCCGCCTTCCGCCTGACGCCGCAGGAGGCGGCGCTGACCGCCAGGGCGCGGGAATTCGGCGCCACGGTGCTGGCCCCGCGCGCCGCGCGCTGGGACCGGGAGGCGAGCTTCCCGACCGAGAATTACCGGGACATGCACCGGAACGGGCTGCTCGGCATCTGCATCCCCCGGGAGGAGGGCGGCGAGGGCGCGGATTTCCGCGCCTATTGCCTGACGGCGGCGGAGCTGGGGCGCTATTGCGGCGCCACGGCGCTGACCTGGAACATGCATGTCTGCTCCACCCTCTGGACCGGCGCGTTGACCGAGGATCTGGAGATGGAACCGGCGGTCCGGGCGGAGCATCGCCGCCGCCGGCAGGGGCATTACCAGCGCATTCTGCGCGATGGCGCGGTCTATTCCCAGCCTTTCTCGGAGGGCGGGGCGGCCGCCGCCGGCGGCGCCGCCTTCGGCACCACCGCGCGGCGCGCTCCGGGCGGCTATGTCATCAACGGCCGGAAGATCTTCGCCAGCCTCGCCGGGCATGCGGATTACTACGGCATCCTCTGCACCGAGCTGACGGAGGGCGAGGAGAAGCTCTCCCGCCGCAATACCCTCTACCTCGCCGTGCCGCGGGATGCGTCCGGGGTGACGGTGGAGGGCGAGTGGGACCCGCTCGGCATGCGCGGCACCGTCTCCCGCAACCTGGTGTTCAAGGATGTCTTCGTCGAGGAGGAAGCGGCGCTGATGCCGCCTGGCCTCTACTTCCAGGCGGCGACGCGCTGGCCGCACATGTTCATGACATTGAGCCCGACCTATATGGGCATCGCCCAGGCGGCCTATGACTTCACCATCGCCTATCTGCGCGGCGAGTGGCCGGGCATGCCGCCGGTGAAGCGCCGCATGTACCCCACCAAGCAGATCGCCGTCGCCGAGATGCGGGTGATGCTGGAGCAGACCAAGGCGCTGTGGTTTCAGGCCGTCGCCGAGGCCGGGCCGGATCCGGGGAAGGAAGGAGTGCTGCGCGCCTGGGCGGCGCAGCACACGGTGATGGAGAATGCCGCCGCGCTCGCTGCCAAGGCGATCCGCACCTGCGGCGGCCAGGCGATGCTGAAGTCGCTGCCGCTGGAGCGGCTCTACCGGGATGCCCGCTGCGGCTCCCTCATGTTGCCCTGGACGGCAGAGCTCTGCATCGACCGCATCGGGCGGGATGCGCTCTACGAGAAGGGCGAGACGGATTGATGCAGCCGGCCGCCGCACCGGGGCCGGGAGGCCGCTGATGCTGCATCGCTGGCTGGACCGCCATGCCGCGCGGACACCCGACAGGGTGGCGCTGCGGCATGGGGCCGAGGCCATCACCTATGCCGGGCTGGCGGCGCAGGCGGCGGCGCTGGCGGGCGGGCTGGGGGCGCGAGGCATCGGGCGGGGCGACCGCGTCGCCTTCCTCGGCCTGAACCATCCGGCGCAGCTTGTCCTGCTGGCGGCCTGCGCCCGGCTGGGCGCCATCCTGGTGCCGCTGAACTGGCGGCTGGCGGCGCCCGAGCTGCGCTTCATGCTGGAGGATTCCGGCGCCCGCCTGCTCTTTGCCCTGCCGGAGCACCTGGCCCTGGCCGAGGCCGCCCTGCCCCCCGCCTGCGCCCTGCTGGCGCCCGCGGCGCCGCCCACCGGCCCGGCCCCACCGGCGCTGGGGGAGGCGGGCGACGCGCTGCTTCTCATCTATACCTCCGGCACCACCGGCCGGCCGAAGGGCGCGGTGCTGGACCAGCGGGCGCTGCTGGCCAATGCGCTGAACGGGCGGCGGCTGCACGCGCTGGGGCCGGCGGACCGGGTGCTGACGGTGCTGCCGATGTTCCATGTCGGCGGGCTGAACATCCAGACCGTGCCGGCGCTGCTGGCCGGCGCCACGGTGCTGCTGCACCCCCGCTTCGAGCCGGACGCCTTCTTCGACACGCTGGCGGCGGAGCGCCCGACCCTGACCCTGCTGGTGCCGGCGGTGATGCAGGCGCTGGTCGCGCATCCGCGCTGGAAGACGGCCGACCTTTCCTGCCTGCGGGCGATCGGCGCCGGTTCCTCCGACGTGCCGCTGCCCCTGATCGAGGCTTTCCAGGCACGCGGCGTGCCGGTGCAGCAGGTCTATGGCGCGACGGAGACCAGCCCCATCGCCCTCTACCAGTCGGTGGCGGAGGCGATGGCGCATCCCGGCTCCATCGGCCGCCCGGCGGCGCTGTGCGATTGCCGGGTGGTGGATGCGGCCGGCCGCCCCCTGCCGCCGGGCGAGGCCGGCGAGATCGAGGTGCGCGGGCCCAATGTGATGCGGGGCTACTGGAAGGCGCCGGAGGCCACGGCGGCGGCGCTGCGGCAGGGCTGGTTCCGCACCGGCGATGTCGGCATCCGCGATGCCGCGGGGCGCTTCTGGTTCACCGACCGGCTGAAGCACCTGATCATCTCCGGCGGGGAGAACATCTACCCCGCGGAGGTGGAGCGGGTGCTGCGGGAGGCGCCGGGGGTGGCGGAGGGCGCGGTCTGCGGCCGGCCCGATCTGCGCTGGGGGGAGGTGCCGGTCGCCCTGGTGGTGCCGGGGGAGGGTTTCGACCCCGACGCGGTGCTGCGCTTCTTCGAGGGCAGGCTGGCGCGCTTCAAGCATCCCCGCGCCGTCATCGCCGTGCCGAGCCTGCCGCGCACCGCCCTCGGCAAGGTGCAGGTCGAGGCGCTGCGGGCCATGGCGGCCGGCGCCCATTCCTGAGGCCGGCGGGCGGCTGCCCCTGGCGGGTCTTACCAGCCGTGCGACAGGCTGACCGATATCGGTCCGTGGGCGCGCAGCCGCCACATCAACCCGGCGCGCGATACCCGGCTCGGCACGCAAGGACCTTCCGAGCCGGGTATCAGGCCCCGTCGGCCTTCAGCACCTCGCCGGCCAGATAGAGGCTGCCGCAGATCAGCACCCGCGCCGGCGGGCCGGAGAGCTGCGCCAGCGCCCCGGCGACATCCGGCCCCGGCCGGGCCACGCCGCCACTCGCCTCGATGATGCGCTCCACCGGCGTCGCCAGGTGCTGGCCGGGCTCCGCTACCGCGAAGAGGGTGGTGGCCAGCGGCAGCAGCGGGCGGAGGAAATCCGCCACCACCTTGCTGCCCTTCATCCCCACCACCAGGTGCAGCGGCCGGTCCCGCCAGGTGGCGCAATGGGCGGCCAGCGCCGCGCCGCCGCCGGCATTGTGCCCGCCATCCAGCCACAGCTCCCAGCCCGGCGGCAGGCGCTGCGCCAGGGCGCCGTGCAGCCGCTGCAGCCGCGCCGGCCATTCCGCACGGCGCAGCCCCTCGGCGATCGCCGCCTCGCTCAGCCAGGGCGGGTTCCAGGCGCGCAGCGCGGCGATGGCGATGCCGGCATTCTCCGCCTGATGCGCGCCGAGCAGGGCGGGCGGCGGCAAGGCCAGCTCGCCGCCCGCGTCGCGGTAGAGCAGCCCGTCCGGCCGCGGCGCCACCTCCCAGGCCTCGCCGCGCGCCAGCAGCGGGGCGCCGACCGTGGCGGCATTCTCCCGCAGCACCTGCATCGCCTCCGGCGCCTGCGCACCTGTGGCGCAGGGCACGCCAGGCTTCATGATGCCGGCCTTCTCCCCGGCGATGCCGGCCAGCCGGTCGCCCAGGAACTCCATATGGTCCATGGAGATGGAGGCGATCGCCGTCGCCGCCGGGCGCTCCACCACATTGGTCGCGTCGAAGCGGCCGCCGAGCCCGACCTCCAGCACCAGCAGGTCGGCCGGGACGCGGCTGAACAGCAGCAGCGCGACGGCGGTGATGACCTCGAACACCGTGATGGGGGCGCCTTCGTTCACCGCCTCCACCTCCGCCAGCGCCGCCGCCAGCGCATCCTCCTCCACCAGCCTGCCGGCCAGGCGGATGCGCTCATGGAAGCGGACGAGGTGGGGGGAGGTGTAGACATGCACGCGCTGCCCGGCGGCTTCCGCGATGGCGCGCAGGAAGGCGCAGGTGCTGCCCTTGCCATTGGTGCCGGCCACATGCACCACCGGCGGCAGGGCGCGCTCGGGATGGCCGAGCTTCGCCAGCAGCGCCTGCAGCCGCCCGAGGCTGAGGTCGATCAGCTTCGGATGCAGCGCGTGCAGGCGGTCGATGATCTCCTCGGAGCGGCTCATGCAGCGGGCGCCGGCCCCTCGGGCGAGGGCGAGGCGAGGGAGAGCATGGGCTCCGCCGCCGGCGCCGGCTGGCGCTCCGGCAGGCGCAGCAGCCCGATGAGGCGGGCCAGCGTCGCCCGCATCTCGCCGCGCTTCACCACCATGTCCAGGATGCCGTGGGCCAGCAGGTATTCGGCGCGCTGGAAGCCTTCGGGCAGCTTCTCCCGCACCGTCTGCTCGATGACCCGGGCGCCGGCGAAGCCGATCATGGCGCCGGGCTCGGCGATCTGGATGTCGCCCAGCATGGCGAAGCTGGCGGTCACGCCGCCCGTCGTCGGGTCGCAGAGCACCACGATGAAGGGCAGCCCCACCTCCTTCACCATGCGCGTGGCGATGACGGTGCGCGGCATCTGCATCAGCGAGATGGCGCCTTCCTGCATGCGCGCGCCGCCGGAGGCGGTGAAGACGATCAGCGGCGCATCCTGCAGCACGGCGAGGCGGGCGGCGGTGACCAGCGCCTCGCCCACCCCGGCGCTCATCGAGCCGCCCATGAAGCTGAAATCGAAGGCGGCGGCGACGACGCGGTTGCCCTCGATGGCGCCATGGGCGACCACTACCGCATCCTCCTGCCCGGCCTTGGACTGCGCCTCCCGCAGCCGGTCCACGTAGCGGCGCTGGTCGCGGAAGCGGAGGGGATCCTGCGGCGCCTTCGGCAGCTCTATGCGCTGCCAGCCCTCATCCAGCGTGTAGTCCAGGCGCTGGCGGGCGCCGACCCGCATATGGTGGCCGCAATGCGGGCAGACATGCAGGTTCCGCTCCAGGTCGCGGTGGAAGACCATCTGCTCGCAGGCGGGGCATTTATGCCAGAGATTCTCCGGCACCTCGCGCGGCGCGCCGAACAGCGTCTTGATCTTGGGCAGCGCCCACTCGCTGATCCAGTTCATCGGGTCCTTCCGCGGCGGCGACGCCCCCTGGGCGGCCGGGGGAGGAGTTAGGGCGGGGCGCAGGGAGAGGCAAATTTTTGCCGGCCTCGCTCGACTCCGAGGCGCGGGGTGCGGGGCGGGGCGGGGAGGCTGGCGCCCGGATCGCGGACTGCGCCCTCCCCGGCATGGCGGGCCTCGGACCTGCCGGGGAGCGGCTTTTTGTCCCCCGGAGCATTTTCGGTTCACATGCGCTCGCCGAAAGCGCTCTACGCCTATGTTTGCAGAGCAGCTTCGCGCCTTCAGGCGATGCCGCCCTAGAGCAGCCTCCGACCTGATGGACCAGCGCGTGATCCATCAGGTCGGAGACAAGCTGCTCTAGAACTTGTATTTTCCAGAGGAAGAAATCCGATCAGGTGATTCCACTGGGTCGGCTATTGCTCCAGGGTGATGTGCTCCAGGCGTCGGTCGGCCGACCAAGCTGACCAGCCCTGGTGGTGCCGCGCCCCTTCCCGGCATGTGATCCCTCGCCCCCATTCGCTGAAAGGCCCTGGCCGCGGCGGCCTCACCGCCCCGGCGCGGCCCCGGCCGAGGCGGCGAGATGCTCCGCGAGGCGCCGGGCATGCGAGGGCAGGGCCTCGAGGCGCCGCACCAGCACCATCAATTGCCGCTCCGCCCAGGGATCCTCCAGCCGCACCAGGGCGAGCGCCCCCTGCCCGTGCCAGCGCCGCGCCGCCGCCTCGGGTACCACGGCGAGGCCGGCGCCCAGCGCGACCATGCGGCAGGCGGTGTCCAGCCCGCGCACCCGCACGCGGATCCGCATCCGCCCGCCCGCCCGCGCCGCATGCCCGGCCAGATGCCCGCCAAGGGCGCTGTCATCCGCAAGGCCGACGAAATCACCGCCCAGCGCCTCGGCGAAGGCGATCCGCCCGCGCCCCGCCAGGGGGTGGCCCGACGGGGCGATGAGCACCAGCCGGTCGGCCCGGAAGGGCCGCACCTCCAGCCCCGTGACATCCGCATGGCCGGCGGCGATCCCGATCTGCGCCTCCTCCTCCGCCACCGCCCGCGCCACCTCGGGGCTGGAGCGCTCGCCCAGCTCCACATCCACATTCGAATTCGCGGCGAGGAAAGCGGCGAGGCATTCAGGCAGGAATTCCGCCACAGCGGCGGTATTGGCCAGCAGCCGCACATGGCCCTTCAGGCCGCGCGCATAGGTGCCCAGTTCGCCGCGCATCCGCTCCACCTGGCCGGTTACCAGCCGCGCATGGCGCAGCAGGGTGCGGCCGGCCTCGGTCGGCACCACGCCGCGGCGGCCCCGCTCCAGCAAGGGCACGCCCGCCTGCTCCTCCATCCCCCGCACCCGCGCGGAGGCCGAGGCCAGGGCGAGGCCGGCCCGCGCGGCGCCCGCCGTGATGCTGCCCTCCTCCACCACATGCAGGAACAGCCGCAGATCGGTCAGGTCGAAATGCATGCGCGGCGTGCCTTCGGCTATGGCAGAGACAGGCTACGCCAATCCCGCATTGCGGGGCAGCGCCGCCGGGCCGCATCGTCCGGCGCATGACGGACAGCCTCTCCCTCCCGCTCCTGCTCTGCTGCATATTCCTGCTGGCCGGCATGGTGAAGGGCCTGCTCGGCCTTGGCCTGCCGACCGTCGCCATGGGCCTGCTCGGCCTGGCCATGCCGCCGGTCGAGGCGGCTGCGCTGCTCATCCTGCCTTCGTTCGTGACGAATGTCTGGCAGCTCCTTGCCGGGCCGCGCTTCGGCGCCCTGCTGCGGCGGCTCTGGCCCATGATGCTGGCCATCGCTGCCGGCACCCTGGCCGGATCGGGGATCATCGCCGGCGCGGCCGCCCATGCCGCCAGCGCCGCGCTGGGGGCCGCGCTGGCGCTCTATGGCTTGGTCGGGCTGGTGCAGCCCCGGCTCCGCGTGCCGCCGGCGGCGGAGCCCTGGGCGGGGCCGCTGAGCGGGGCGGCGACCGGGCTGATCACCGGTGCGACCGGCGTCTTCGTCATCCCGGCCGTGCCCTATCTCGGCTCGCTCGGCCTGGGGCGGGATGAGCTGGTGCAGGCGCTCGGGCTCTCCTTCACCGTCTCCACCATCGCGCTCGCGGCCGGCCTCGCGCTGCATGGCGCGCTGCCGCTCGCGGCCTCGGGCAGCTCGCTCCTCGCGGTGCTGCCGGCGCTTGCCGGCATGTGGCTCGGCGGCCTGCTCCGCGCGCGGGCGCGGCCCGAGGTCTTCCGCCGCGGCTTCTTCCTCGGGCTGCTCCTGCTCGGGGGCGAGCTCATCTGGCGGGGGCTGGGGTGACGGGCGGCCGCACCGGCCGGGCCGCCGGGCGCCTGACCCTCGCCTGCGCGGCGGCGCTGCTCCTGGCCGCGCCCGGCCCGGCGAGAGCCGATGAGGCGCGCACCCTCTGGACGCCGCATGGCATGGCCTGGCTCTTCCTGCCGCCGGCCGCGGGCCCCGGCCCTCATCCCGTGGTGCTGGTCCTGGCGGACCGCCCGGGGGCGGATGGCCGCGAGACGCCCTATCTGGACTACCTGCTGCAGGCGGGCATCGCCGTCCTCAAGCTGATGGTGGACGAGCCCGACGCGGCCATGACGCTACTGACGCCGCCCTGGCTGCGGCGCATCGCCCGCGACATCGCGCCAGGGCGGCTGGATGGCACGCGCATCGGCCTGCTCGGCTTCGGCGGCGGCGGGCGCGCCGCCCTTGCTGCGCCGCCCGGGCTGCCGGCCGCCGCCCTCTACCCGGCCTGCGCCGGCCTGGCGCCGCGCCACCACACCGGGCCGACCCTGCTGCTGCATCCGGACGATCCCGCCGAGACGGCCGCCTGCCGCCACGTCACCCCGGGCGCCGAGCCACTGCGCGGCGCCACCCATGGCTGGGACCATGGCCACGGGCCATGGGAGGACGGGACCGCCCTGCTGCCGCACCCCGATGGGTCAGCGACGCGCCTTTTCTCGCGCAGCGACGGCCGGGCGACGCAGGCGGCGGTGGCGCGCGTGGTCCGGCATTTCGCGGCCGCCTTCGGCAGCACGGCCTCTGTTCCTGGACAGCCGCATGCGGGGGACCATGCCGGTCGCTTCCCGTCCGGGGCGGAGATGGATGCCATCCGTAGCGACGTACCGCCATCGGACGCCGGATTGCCGGACGAGGCCGCCCCGGCGGCCTATCGGGAAGACCACTAGCCATTGTCTTCAGTGGCCTGCTGATCCGCCGCGTGCGTGGGAGATCCCGCGAACTTCGCGGGCAGGACATCAGCTCCGGGCGGCGCACTGGGGCGTGAGGCCGCAGGCGGGGCCGGCTTCATCCGCCGCGTGCCACGAGGACCCTGTCCGCGGCCGGGCTGTCCGGAGTCAGGAACCGCCTCGGCCGCCGCGAATCGGGGCAGCCGGGATCAGGGCGCCCCGCCGAGCGCCAGCCGCGCCGCCGTCGCCAGCTTGTCCGCCCGCTCGTTCATCGGGTCGCCGGCATGGCCGCGCACCCATTTCCATTCCACCTGATGCGGCTTGGCGGCGGCCAGCAGGCGCTGCCACAGCTCCATATTCGCCACCGGGTCCTTGGCGGCGTTGCGCCAATTGTTCCTCACCCAGCCATGGACCCAGCGGCTGATGCCGTTCCGCACATATTCGCTGTCCGTGTGCAGCACCACGCGGCAGGGACGCTTCAGCGCCTCCAGCGCGGCGCAGGCCGCGGTCAGTTCCATGCGGTTGTTGGTGGTGGCCGGGTCGCCGCCGCTCAGCTCCTTCTCCACCTCGCCGAAGCGCAGGATCGCCGCCCAGCCCCCGGGGCCGGGATTCGGCTTGCAGCCGCCATCGGTCCAGATCTCGACCAGGGCAACCCCCTCCCCCATCTCAGCCACCGAGCGCCTCCGGCCCCGAGGCGGTGGAGAAGAAGCGGAGCTTGCGGAGGTATTCCAGCGGGTCCTTGCGCGTCACCAGCGCGCCCGGGGGCGTCGTCGTCCAGTCATACAGCCGGGTCAGCAGGAAGCGCAGCGCGGCGCCGCGGCAGAGCACCGGCAGCGCCGCCCGCTCCGCCGCCGAGAGCGGCCGCTGCCGGTGATAGGCGCCGATCAGCGCCCGCGCCTTGGTCACGTTGTAGGCCCCGTCCGGCTCGAAGCACCAGGCGTTCAGGCAGACGGCAAGGTCATAGGCCAGCAGGTCGGTGCAGGCGAAGTAGAAGTCGATGAGGCCGGAGACCTGGGGTTGGCCGCCCGGGCCCTCCAGGAAGAAGACATTGTCGGGGAAGAGATCGGCATGGATCTGCCCCTCCGGCAGCGCCCCCGCCGCCGGCCAGGCGGCGAGGAGGCCCGCCAGCGCGGCGTCGAGCTGGGCGATGAGGCCGGGTTGCACCGCATCCCCCTGCGCCCGGCAGCGGTCGAGCAGCGGCGCCCAGCCGGCCGGGCCGAGGGCGTTCGGCCGCCGCCCGGGGAAATCCGCCCCGGCGGCGTGCAGCCGGGCCAGCGCCTCGCCCAGCGGCGCGCAATGCTCCGGCCGGACGCGGCGAGGCCAGACGCCGGGCAGGAAGGTGCAGATGGCCGCCGGCCGCCCGGCCAGCCGCCGCAGCGCCTGCCCGTCCCGCGCCGCCACCGGCTGGGGGCAGGCCAGGCCGCGCGCCGCCAGGTGCTGCATCAGCCCGAGGAAATAGGGCAGCTCGGCGGGGTCCACCCGCTTTTCGTAAAGCGTCAGGATGAAGTCGCCGGCCCCGGTCTGCAAAGCGTAGTTCGAATTCTCCACCCCCTCGGCGATGCCGCGATAGGCGCGCAGCTCGCCCAGCTCGTACTCGGCCAGGAAGGCACGCAGGGCTTCGTCGGAGACTTCGGTATAGACCGCCATGCGGGGCTTCTAGCTTGCCCCTTGCCGCAGGGCGAGGGCGCCAGGCGCCCCCGCGGGCGGCAACTCAGGTGGCGGCCTGCAGGGCGGCCGGCAGCTTGAAGGTCACGGTCTCCTCCGCCACCACCACCTCCTCGATCTCCAGCTCGAACCGCTCCCGCAGCCGGGCCAGCACCTCCTCCACCAGCACCTCCGGCGCGCTGGCGCCGGCGGTGATGCCGATGGTGCCGAGACCCTCGGCCATCGCCGGGTCCAGCTCCCGCCCCCGCTGCACCATCAGGGCGCGGGGACAGCCGGCGCGCTCCGCCACCTCCACCAGCCGGAGGGAGTTGGAGGAATTGGGCGCCCCCACCACCACCATCAGCGCGGCGCGCGGCGCGATGGCCTTCACCGCCGCCTGGCGGTTGGTGGTGGCGTAGCAGATATCCTCCTTGGCCGGAGCGTGGATCTGCGGGAAGCGCGCCTTCAGCGCGGCGACGATGCCGCTGGTGTCGTCCACCGAGAGCGTCGTCTGGGTGATGAAGGCCAGCGGCCGGTCGGTCGGCACTGGGGCGGTGCGGGCCTGCTCCTCATCCTCGATGAGCGTCACCATGCCATCGGGGAGCTGGCCCATGGTGCCCACCACCTCCGGGTGCCCGGCATGGCCGATGAGCAGGATGTGCCGACCGCGGGTGAAATGCTGCTCCGCCTCCCGGTGCACCTTGCTCACCAGTGGGCAGGTGGCGTCCAGGTAGAAGAGCTTGCGGCGGGAGGCCTCGGCCGGGACGGATTTCGGCACGCCATGGGCGCTGAACACCACGGGGGCGTCGTCCGGCACCTCGTCCAGCTCCTCCACGAAGATGGCGCCCTGGCGTTCCAGGGATTGCACGACGAAGCGGTTATGGACGATCTCGTGCCGGACATAGACCGGGGCGCCGTAGCGCCGCAGCGCCTCCTCCACGATCTTGATGGCACGGTCCACGCCGGCGCAGAAGCCGCGCGGCCCGGCCAGCAGCACATGCAGCCGGGGCTTGTCGGAACGGGGCGGCTGGGGGATTTGATCCATGGTGTGATGTGCTCGCAGGCCTCGGGTTGCCGTGCCGTGGCGCCGGCGGGCAGAGTGCGGGCGCACACTAGCCGTCAGCGATGCGGGCTCAAGGGGGAAGATGGGGATGCGGAGTCGAGTTGTCCTGGCCGCCGGGCTCACGGCGGCGCTGGCGGGGTGCGGCTCGGCCCCGTCCGGCGCGCCGCTGGCCTGCCCGACGCCGGGGATTCTGGCGGAAGGCGCCGACCTCACCCGCTACCGCCCCGGGCCGGTCAGGGATCTGACGACGCTGGAATTCGATGCGCGGCTGACCGGGCTGAGCGGCGGCTGCAATCCGGGCCGGGGGAACCGCAGCATCGAGATGAAGATCGTCGCGAGCTTCACCGTGGAACGCGGCGCGGGGGCGGAGGGGCGGGTCTTCGAACTGCCCTGGTCCGTGGTGATGATCGATCCGGCGACGGACCGGATCATTGGCCAGGATTTCGTGGAACAGGTGGGCTTCGGCCGCAACGAGACGCGGACAAGCTTCCAGAGCGCGCCGGTGACGGTGACCCTGCCCCTGGGCGAGGGCAGGCGGGCGCAGGATTACCGCATCTGGGCCACCTTCGCCCTGACGCCTGAAGACCTCGCCCTCAACCGCCGGCGGGGGCCACGCTAGATCCCCACGACGTTGCTGCGCAACGCCGTGGGGGCCCCGGAAGAGGCGTGACGACCGGCGCCTCGCACAGCCTGCCGCGGCGAAGCCGTGGCAGGACAACGGGCGGTCCGGTTGGGCCGGGTGCAGGGCTGGCGGCCTGCCTTGGGTACGGATTTGTTGCCGGCCCGGGCCGTCATCGCCGGCAACGGCTCGGCGCCCGAACAGCCCTGAATCAATACCTTGCTCCACCTGCCACGGCCGGGCGATGGGCGATCCCATGCGCTCGGGCGGCGGGGCTGGTGGCCTGCCTTATGAACCAGATGGTTGCCGCCCTGGGTCATTCTGGCGGGTGGCGAAGGTTGCGCCGGGAGGGCTTCCCGGGCTAGACCGGCGCTACCCGCAGATCCCGCGCGGGAGAGAGGGGCTTCACCGCCCCCGCCGAAGGCGCAACCGGCCCCCGGAAACGCTCAGGCAGAAGGGCCGCGCGGGTAGGGACCTCTGGAAAGCCTGGGGCTTCAGGGCCTCGGCACCGACGGAGTAAGGCGCCGAACCGCATCCCCGGATGCCGGCCAGGGCCGAATCTCTCAGGTTACCGGACAGAGGGGGGCCACGATCGCAACTCACGCCGCTACCGCGGCAGGGGGATTCGTGGCCGATACCGAGAAGCTTCTCACCATCCCGCTCGATTCGCTGCATCGCAGCCTCGGCGCCCGCATGGTGCCCTTCGCCGGCTACGCCATGCCGGTGCAGTACCCCGAAGGCATCCTGACGGAGCATCTGCACACCCGCGCCCAGGCCGGGCTGTTCGATGTCTCCCATATGGGCCAGGCCGAGATCGTCGGCGAGGGCGCCGCGGCGGCGCTGGAGCGGGTGACGCCCGCCGACGTCCAGGGCCTGAAGCCGGGCCGCCAGCGCTACGGCTTGCTGACCACCGAATCGGGCGGCATCTTCGACGATTTCATGGTCGCCAATCTCGGCGACCGGCTCTTCCTGGTGGCGAATGCCAGCCGCAAGGCGGAGGATTTCGCCCTAATCGCCGCCGCCCTGCCGGCCGGTGTCACCCTGAAGCCCCTGCCGGACCGCGCCCTGCTGGCGCTGCAGGGCCCGGGCGCCGTCGCCGCCCTGGCGCCGCTGGCCCCTGCCCTCACCGCCCTTTCCTTCATGGGCGTCGCCGCGGCGGAGATCGCCGGCATCCCGGTGCTCGCCAGCCGCAGCGGCTATACCGGCGAGGATGGCTGGGAGATCTCCTGCCCCGCCGAGCAGGCGGAGGCCCTGGCCCGGGCCCTGCTGGCCCAGCCCGAGGTGGCGCCGGCCGGCCTCGGCGCCCGGGATTCCCTGCGGCTGGAAGCCGGGCTCTGCCTCTATGGCAACGATATCGACGAGACGACCAGCCCGATCGAGGCGGCGCTGACCTGGACCATCGGCAAGCGCCGCCGCATGGAATGGGACTTCCCCGGCGCCGAGCGGGTGCGGGAGGAACTGGCGAACGGCCCCAAGCGCCTGCGCGTCGGGCTGCGGCCGGAAGGCCGCCAGCCGGCCCGCGGCCACACCCCCATCCACGCCCCGGGCGGTGGCCAGATCGGCGAGATCACCTCCGGCGGCTTCGGCCCCAGCCTGAACGGCCCCATGGCCATGGGCTATGTGGCGCGGGAGCACGCCACGGACGGCACCGCGCTGGAGCTGATGGTGCGTGGCAAGCCCCTGCCCGCCCGCATCTGCCCCATGCCCTTCATCCCCCATCGCTACGCCCGATAAGGATCGTCACGCCAATGTCCGACATGCGCTTCACCAAGGACCATGAATGGGTGCGGGCCGACGGCGATGCCGCCACCGTCGGCATCACCGACCATGCGCAGAACGCGCTGGGCGATGTGGTCTTCGTGGACCTGCCCGAGGTGGGACGGGAGGTAGCGGCTGGCGAGGCCATCGCCGTGGTCGAGAGCGTGAAGGCCGCCTCCGACGTCTATGCCCCGATCGCGGGCCGGATCGTCGAGGTGAACGCCGCCCTCTCCGAGGACCCCGGCCTCATCAACCGCGAGCCGACCGGCGAGGGCTGGTTCTTCAAGATCGAGCCGAAGGATCCGGCGGAGATCGCCGCCCTGCTCGATGACGCGGCCTATGCCGCCTTCGTGGAGAGCCTGGCGTGAGCATCCTCGACGAATTGGAAGCCCTGGAGGACCGCGGCGAATTCGCCCGGCGCCATATCGGCCCCGGCGAGGCCGAGATTGCCGACATGCTGAAGCTGGTCGGCGCGGAGAGCCTCGAAGCGCTGGCCGGCCGCACCGTGCCGGCCGCCATCGCCGGCGCCGACCTCTCCCTCCTGCCGCCCCCGGCGACGGAGGCCGAGGCGCTGGCCGAGCTGCGGGCGCTGGCCGCGCAGAACCGGTCCGACATCAAGTCGCTGATCGGCCTGGGCTATTACGGCACCCACACCCCGCCGGTCATCCTGCGCAACGTGCTGGAGAATCCCGGCTGGTACACCGCCTACACCCCCTACCAGGCGGAGATCGCCCAGGGGCGGCTGGAAGCGCTGGTGAATTTCCAGACCATGGTGGCCGACCTCACCGGCCTGCCGGTCGCCAACGCCTCCCTGCTGGATGAGGCGACGGCCGCGGCCGAAGCGGTGACGCTGGCCCATGCCGCGCACAAGGCGAAGGGCAGCACGCTGCTGGTCGCCGCCGACCTGCATCCGCAGACCCTGGCCGTGGTGCGCGTCCGCGCCGAGCCGGTGGGCATCCGCGTCGTCGTGGTGCCGCCCTCGGAGGTGGTCGCCGCCTGTGCCGCGGAGAAGCCCTTCGCCCTGCTGCTGCAATATCCCGGCACCACCGGCGAGGTGCGCGACCTGGCGCCGGAGATCGCCGCGGTGCAGGCGGCGGGCGGGCTTGCCATCGTCGCCGCCGATCCGCTGGCGCTGACCCTGCTGACCCCGCCGGGCGAGATGGGCGCCGATGTCGTGGTCGGCTCCACCCAGCGCTTCGGCGTGCCGCTCGGCTATGGCGGGCCGCATGCCGCCTACATGGCGGTGAAGGATGCGCTGAAGCGGCTGCTGCCCGGGCGCCTGGTCGGCGTCTCCGTCGATGCCGCCGGCAACCCGGCCATGCGCCTCGCCCTGCAGACCCGCGAGCAGCATATCCGCCGCGAGAAGGCGACGAGCAACATCTGCACCGCCCAGGTGCTGCTGGCCGTCATGGCCAGCATGTATGCGGTGTGGCACGGGCCGGAGGGGCTGAAGCGCATCGCCAGCCGCGTCGCGCTGCAGGCGCGGGTGCTGGCCGCGGCGGCGCGGCGGGGCGGCTTCACCCTGCGCCATGATGCCTTCTTCGACACCATCGCCATCGAGGCCGGTGACCGCGCCGAAGCGCTGGTCGCCGGTGCGCTCGCCCGCGGCTTCAACCTGCGGCGGAAGGGCGGGCTGGTCGGCATCGCCCTCGACGAGACGGTGACGCGGGAGGAGCTGGCGAGCCTCGCCGAGCTGCTCGGCGGCGGCGCGCTGGACGGGCTGGCGCCCATGGGCGGCATTCCCGCGGCACTCGCCCGCACCTCGCCCTTCTGCACCGCCGAGGTCTTCAACAGCCACCATAGCGAGCATGCGATGCTCCGCTACCTGAAGCGGCTGGAGGACAAGGACGTCGCGCTGAACCGCAGCATGATCCCGCTGGGGTCCTGCACGATGAAGCTGAACGCGACGGCGGAGATGATCCCCATCACCCTGCCGGGCTTCGCAGGGATGCATCCTTTCGCGCCGATCGATCAGGCGCAGGGCTATCTCACCCTGATCCGCCGGCTGGAAACCTGGCTGGCGGGCATCACCGGCTTCGCCGCCGTCTCGCTGCAGCCCAATGCCGGCAGCCAGGGCGAGTATGCCGGGCTGCTGGCCATCCGCGCCTGGCATCAGGCGCAGGGCCAGGAGCATCGCGACATCTGCCTCATCCCCAGCAGCGCGCATGGCACCAACCCCGCCTCCGCGGTGATGGCGGGGATGAAGGTGGTGGTGGTCGGCTGCGACCGGGACGGCAATGTCGATGTCGCCGATCTGCGCGCCAAGGCGGAGCAGCACGCGGACAGGCTGGCCGCGCTGATGATCACCTACCCTTCGACCCATGGGGTGTTCGAGGAAGCCATCCGCGAGATCTGCGCCCTGATCCATGCGAAGGGCGGGCAGGTCTATATGGATGGCGCCAACATGAATGCGCAGGTCGGGCTGACCTCCCCGGCCGCCATCGGCGCCGATGTCTGCCACCTGAACCTGCACAAGACCTTCTGCATCCCGCATGGCGGCGGCGGCCCGGGCGTCGGGCCGATCGGCGTCGCGGCGCATCTGGCACCGCACCTGCCGAACCACCCGCTGCTGGCCGAGGCCGGGCCGGCGACGGGCTATGGTCCGGTGAGCGCCGCGCCCTTCGGCAGCGCTGCCATCCTGCCCATCTCCTATACCTATATCCGCCTGATGGGGGCGGCGGGGCTGACGCGCGCGACGCAGGTGGCGATCCTCAACGCCAACTACATCGCGCAGCGGCTGTCGGGGCATTTCCCGGTGCTCTACCGGGGCGCCCGCGGCATGGTGGCGCATGAATGCATCCTGGATTGCCGCGGCTTCCAGCAGGGCGGCGGCGTGCTGGTGGAGGACATCGCCAAGCGGCTGCAGGATTACGGCTACCACGCGCCCACCATGTCCTGGCCGGTCTCCGGCACGCTGATGGTGGAGCCGACGGAGAGCGAGCCGAAGGCGGAGCTGGACCGCTTCTGCGACGCCATGATCGCCATCCGCGCCGAGATCCGCGCCGTGGAGCAGGGCCGCAGCGACCGCGCCGACAACCCGCTGAAGAACGCGCCCCACACCGCCGGGGAGGTGATGGCGGCGGAGTGGACGCACCCCTACAGCCGGGAGGAGGCCGCCTTCCCGGCGCCCTTCGTGCGGGCGCATAAATTCTGGCCGCCGGTGAAGCGCGTGGACAATGTCCATGGCGACCGCAACCTGGTCTGCACCTGCGCGCCGCTGGAGGCCTATGCGCAGCAGATGCAGCTGCAAGCCGCCGAATAGTTGAGGGAGCGCTGCTCCCCCTCAAGCTCCCCCTCGCAAAGGGCCGAAAGGCCCTTTGAACCCTTGAGTTTTGCGCTTCGACCGTCGGGTCCGAAACTCATGGTTTCCAAAGGCCCTTCGGCCTTGGGCGGGTGGAGTTCGAGGAGGGCAGAGCCCTCCTCGACCCTGCGGCACGGAAAATGCCACGCCCCCCAGCCCAGCCCCGAGGAGCGCGCCCTTGCCCGCCACCCACCACATCGAACCCACGCTCGAGAACATCCGCTGGGGTGCCTTCGACGCCGCCGTGCCGCCGGTGAAGGAGGTCGCACCGGGCGACCTTGTCATCCTTGAATGCGTCTCCGGCGGGCCGGAGGTGATGCCGGATGCGGGCAGTGGCCTGTCCCTGCCACCGCGCCTCGCCGCCATCCATGCTGCCGGCGTGCCGCGCCTCGGCCCGCATATCCTGACCGGCCCCGTCGCCGTGAAGGGCGCCGAGCCGGGCGACTGCCTGCGCGTCGATATCGAGCGCATCGACCTCGGCGCCGATTGGGGCTTCTGCGCCTTCCGCCCGCTGGCGGGCACCCTGCCGGAGGATTTTCCCTACAGGCGCGTGCTGCACATCCCGGTGGACCGCCAGGAGATGACCTGCAAGGTCCCGGTCGGCCCCGGCATCACCATTCCCCTCGCCCCCTTCTTCGGCGTCATGGGCGTTGCCCCGCCGGAAGACTGGGGCGCGATCTCCACCAAGGAGCCGCGTGCCCATGGCGGCAACCTGGACAACAAGGAACTTGGCGCCGGCGCCACGCTCTACCTGCCGGTCTTTGTCCCGGGCGCCAATTTCTCGGCTGGCGACGGGCATGGCGTGCAGGGCGATGGCGAGGTCTGCATCAATGCACTGGAGATCTGCCTGACCGGCCATTTCCGCCTGGGCCTGGAAAAGGGCGGCGGCGCCAAGGATCCGGTGCTGAAGTATCCCCGCGCCGAGACCGCCACGCATTTCATCAGCATGGGCATGCATGAGGATCTGGACCTGGCGATGAAGCAGGCGCTCAGGGAGATGATCGCCTTCATCGTCTCCCGCTCCAACCTCTCCGCCGCCGATGCCTACCAGCTTTGCAGCCTCTGCGTGGATTTCCACGTCACCCAGACGGTGAACGGCGAGAAGGGCGTGCACGGGCTGCTGAAGAAGGGGCTGCTGTTCTAGTCTCCCCACGACGGCGCTGCGCGCCGCCGCGGGGGCCCCGGAGGCGCTGTCCTGCCGGCATCCGGCACAGCCCGCCACGGCAAAGCCGTGGCGGGACACCGGGCGGCGAAGATGACACCACCTCCCTTCCTGGCTGGCGGGGTTGGCGGCACTGCCGCCAACGCGGCAGGGGTGGCTCCCACCCGCAGCCCCGGGCAACTCCTGCACCACCCCCCTAAACCAGCGCAAACCCTTCCAAAGTTTCACCCGGCCGCCCGTCTTCTTCATCAACCCGCAACGAAACCCGGCGGGATTGTCACAAAACATTGCGGCAGAGCTAGCGCCTTCGCCGCGGGGAGCCCTTTCCCCGCAACCTCCGGAAGCCATCGCTCATGCCGAAAGCCTGCCCGCCGCGCCGCGCTGCCCTGCCGCTTGCCGCTGCCTCCCTTTCCCTGCTCGCCGGCGCCGCGGCCGCCCAGCCTGTCGTCATCGGCAGCGCCACCTTCGAGAATCAGGGCTTGGTCGGTGTCGGCCGCGCCCCCGCCACGGCGCGCGACCTGTTCGGCGACACGCTGAGCTTCGGCTCCGGCCTGGTCATGGACCTCAGCACCTGGCGCCGGAATGGCGACAGCTACAGCGGCGTGCTCTTCGGCCTGCCCGACCGCGGCTGGAACACCCAAGGCAGCGTGGACTACCAGGCGCGGCTGCAGCGCTTCGCCATCACCCTCAGCCCCTATTCCGGTGCCGCCATCCTCCCCGCCGGGCCGGGGCAGCAGAGCCAGCTCGGCCTCAACCTCACCCAGACCCTGGGCCTGAGCGATGGCAACGGCACCCCGACCACCGGCCTCGATGCCTCCGGCACCCGCCCGGCGGGCGGCGGCTTTCCGGTGCTGCCCATCGGCGCCAATGGCCGCGTGGCGCTGGACACCGAAGGCGTGGTGCGCAGCCGCGACGGCAGCTTCTGGATCAGCGACGAATACGGCCCTGGCATCTACCGTTTCAGCGCCGATGGCAGGATGCTCGGCGCCATCCGCGCCCCGGATGCGCTGATCCCGATCCGCAACGGGGTGGAGCAGTACTCCTCCAACAACCCGCCCGCCGGCCAGCCGGGCCCGACGCCCGCCAACCCCGTGACCGGGAGGCAGAACAACCAGGGCTATGAGGGGCTGGCGATCAGCCCGGACGGCCGGACGCTGACCGCCCTGCTGCAGAGCGCGACGCGCCAGGATGGCGGCAGCGCCGCCGGCACCCGCTACTACACCCGCATGCTGACCTATGACATCAGCAACCCGGATGCGCCGCGCCTTTCCGGCGAATACGTCGTCCGCCTGCCGCAATACGTGAACGCCGCCGGCCAGACCCTGGTGGCGGCGCAGAGCGAGCTGCTGCAGCTCAACCGCACCCAGTACCTGATGCTGTCCCGCGACAGCGCCGCCGGCTTCACCTATGCCGATGCCGCCTCCGCCTATCGCGCCATCAGTGTGGTGGATGTCAGCGGCGCCACCAACATCGCCGGCAGCGCCTATGACGGCACCACCCCGGTCGCGCCGGCCGGCGTGCTGGTCGGCAGCGTCACGCCGGCCGCGGTCTCCGCCTTCCTCAACATGAACGACAACGGCCAACTCGCCCGCTTCGGCCTGCACAACGGCCTGCCCAACACCCCGAACAACCTCTATGAGAAGTGGGAGGGCATGGCGCTCGTGCCGGTGCTGGACCGCAACCGGCCGCATGATTTCTTCCTGCTGGTGTCGAGCGACAACGACTTCATCACCACCAATGGCAGCATGCAGGGCACGCCCTATGCCGAGGCGAACGACGTGGACAATGTCGTCCTCGTCTACCGCGTCGCCCTGCCCACCTATATCGACCCGCTGGCGCTGCAGTCGCTGGAGGTGACGGCGCTGCCCCTGGCCCGGGCGACCGGCGAAAGCGCGCTGCAGGTGGCGCGCACCGTGCTGGGTCAGGCGGATGCCCGCGTCTTCAACCTGCGCACCCTGACGGGCCGGGAGGATGCGGCGACGGCCCCGCGCTTCAACGCCTATGTGACCGGCGCCTTCAACTTCACCCGCACCGACGGCAGCGGCAGCGCCGGCTACGCCTATGGCCCGGGCGGCAGCACCGGCCGCGCCGCCGCCGACCCGGATGTGCGGGCGGTGACGGCGGGCGGCGACTATCGCGTCACCCCCAATCTGCGCCTCGGCCTCTCGCTCAGCTACTACGACACCAGCACCTCGCTCTCCGGCAGCAGCCGGATCGACGGCACCGGCGGCGCGGTCAGTCCCTATGCCACCATGACCTTCGGCGCGAGCTGGCTGGACCTGCAATACAGCTATCTGTTCGGCGACTGGGACATCCGTCGCGACACCCAGATCTATGGCCTGACCGGCCGCGGCAAGCCGTCCGGCAGCGGCCACCTCATTCAGCTCAGCGCCGGGCACAATTTCACCTCCGGCCCGGTGGTCTTCGGCCCGACCGGGCGGCTGAGCTACAGCCACCTGACGATCAACGGCTACACGGAATCGGAGGCGATCCACGCCGCCGCCCGGGTGCCGCGGCAGGATTTCGAGCAGGCGGTGCTGAACCTGGGCGGGCAGGTCTCCTGGCCGCTGCGCTTCGACTGGGCGCAGGTGGTGCCCCAGCTTCGCGCCGGCTACGACATCGCGCTGACCGACGACAAGCGCGACATCGCCATCAGCCTCGCCACCGTGGCACGGCCGGAGGCGCAGGTGACCGGGCCGGTCGGGACGCTGAACCAGAGCGGCTTCCGCGGCGGCGCCGGCGTGGTGTTCCGGCGGGAGAATTTCTCGCTGCTGCTGGACTACGACATCCGCACGCGCCGCGAGGGCACGCTGGACCACCTCTTCACCATCTCGCTCGGCATGGCCTTTTGATTTCCCCATGACGTTGCCGCGCAACGCCATGGGGGCCCCGGAGGACGCTCGGCAAGCGGCGCCTCGCACAGCCTGAAGCGGCGCAGCCGCTTCAGGGCACCGGCGGCGCAGTGGCAGCGTGCTGCCTCAGTGCCAGCGGTGGTGGTGGATGCGGCGCTGGCCGCGGGCTGCCAGGGCGCCGGCGGCGAGGGCGCCGAGGCCGGCCAGCACCGTCGCGGTCAGCGCCGGATGGAGCTGCGCTTCCAGGAACAGGCTGGTGCGGCGCAGCGGCGCCACCGGGCGCATCAGGCTCTTCTCCGTCCCATCCTCCCGCGCCGCGTGCAGATTGTCCGCCCGCGCCGGCTTCGGCCGCTTCCGGGTGGTCTGCGCGCCATAGCCCACCGCCTCCAGCACCAGATCCGTCGCGCGGGGGAAGAGCGTGCCCATCAGCGAGATGGCGTGGCCGCCGAAGCCCACCACGATCTCCCGCTTGCGATGCTCGCAGGCATAGAGGATGGCGCGGGCGACGAGGCGCGGGTCATAGGCCGGCGGCGGCACGCGGACGCCGGGGGAATCCAGCAGGTTCTTCGCATGCTCCTGGAAGGGCGTCTCGATGCCGGAGGGCTTGATGAGCGTCACGCTGATCGGCGCGCCGTCCCGCTCCAGCTCCATCCGCAGCGCATCGGTGAAGGCGCGCACGGCGTGCTTGGTGGCGGAATAGGCGCCCTGCAGGATCATGGAACGGTCGGACAGCACGCTGCCGATATTGACGATGGCGCCGCCGCGCCGGCGCAGCGCCCGCGCCGCGATGGTGCTGCCATGTACCACGCCCCAGTAATTCGTCTCGAACAGCCGGTGATGATCCGCGAGGGGCAGCTTCTCCAGCTCGCCATAGACCGAGGTGCCGGCATCGTTCACCCAGGAATCATAGCCGCCGAAGACCTCCTCGGCCTTCTTCGCCGCCGCTTCCAGCTCCTCCAGCTTGCCGACATCGGCGGCGTAGTGGTCGGCGCGGGCGCCGCGGCCACGCAGTTCCTCGACGATGCGCGACAGCGCCTCCTCGTTCCGCGCGATGAGGAAGACCGCGGCGCCGGCCTGGGCCGCGGCGCGGGCGGTGGCGAGGCCGATGCCGGAGCTGGCGCCGGTGATGACGATGGTCTGCTGCGAGAGCGGCTTCAGCCGGATCCGCGCCATGGGGCACCTCGGGGTCAGGGGACGCGCCCTCAACCGCGCCCCACCCCCCGGGTTCCCGCCGCCGGGCGCCTTGCTCCCCCTCGCCGCTCCCGCTGCCCGTTGGCCTGGCACGGCTTTGCCGCGCCAAGCTGTGCGGGGCCCTGATCGCTTGGCACCCCGGCCTCCCCACGGCATCGCGCAGCGATGGCGTGGGACCTAGATCGCCAGCGTGCCCGCCTTGGCCGCGGCGTAGCGTTGCCCGACGGCGTCCCAATTCACCACGTTCCACCAGGCGCGGGTGTATTCGGCGCGGCGGTTCTGGTAGCGCAGGTAATAGGCGTGCTCCCAGACATCATTGCCCAGCAGCACCCGGCCGCCTTCCATCAGCGGCGTGTCCTGGTTGGGCTTCTGCTGGATCGCCAGCCTGCCCTCCCGCGTCACCGTCACGAAGGCCCAGCCGGCGCCGAACTGGGTGTTCGCCGCCTGCTCGAAGCGGGTGCGGAACTGGTCGAAGCCGCCCAGATCGCGCTCGATGGCCGCCAGCAGCTCGCCGGAGGGCTGCCCGCCGCGGCCGCCCATCACGCCCCAGAACATGGTGTGGTTGGCGTGGCCGCCGCCATTGTTGCGCACGGCCGTGCGGATGCCTTCCGGCAGTTCGCCGATCTTGGCCAGCAGCTCCTCCAGCTTCATCGTATGGAGCTGGCTGTGCTCGCGCAGCGCGGCGTTCAGGTTGTTCACATAGGCCGCATGGTGCAGGTCGTGGTGGATCTGCATGGTGCGCGCATCGATCGCCGCCTCGTTCGCCTCATTGGCGTAGGGCAGCGGCGGCAGGGTGAAGGGGCCGGTCGGGGCGGAGGAGGCCGCCTGGGCGAAGACCCGCCGTGGCAGGGCGAGGGTCAGGGCGGCGCCGGCGGCCCCGAGCAGCAGGGCGCGGCGGGCATGGGTGGCGTGCATGGCGGTCTCTCCCAGGTGGTTGCGGCAGGAGATGGTTCGGCCCGGCCGCAACGCCAAGGGCGGCATCGCTGCCGCCACCGGCATCCGGGCAGCGGAACGGCCGGGCTGTCCGCTGCCCTCCCGCCACTTCCCCCCTGCCGGCTGCGCGGGGCTGCTCGCCGGGCGCGCTTCCCGCCCCGCATGGCCCCTCATGGCCACGGCGTCGCGGGGCTACCCGCCGCGCAACAGGATCATGGGGGGTTCGCGGTAGGCGAAGGCGGCATAGCCATCCCAGGCCACGGCGGCCGGGCCGCCGGGGCGCGGCAGGCGGCCGCCGGGCGGCCGGCGCGCCACCAGCACCCCGCCGGTGCCGATCTCCAGCACCAGCCGGATCTCGGGGCCGAGGAACACCACCTCCCGCAGCGCTGCCGGCACGGCGCCCTCGCCCAGCTCCTCGGCGGACATGGCCGCCACCGCCACCTTCTCCGGCCGCACCGCGACGATGCAGCGGCTGCCGGGGCCGCCGGCATCGGCCAGCCGCGCCTCCAGCTCCGGCCCGCAATCCAGCTTCACCCGGGCCATGTCCTCCTCCAGCGCCAGCACCGTGCCGGGCAGCCGGTTGTTCTCCCCCACCAGCCCGGCGACGAAGGCAGTCGCCGGCGCCTCGTACAGCGCCTGGGGCGGGCCCTCCTGCACCACCTCCCCGTCTTCCAGCACCAGGATCCGGTCGGCCAGGGCCATCGCCTCCATCGCCTCCGGCGTGGTCAGCAACACGGTGAGGCCGAGGCGGCGGAACAGCCCCCGCCATGCCAGCGCCAGCCCCCGGCGGGGGGTGGGGTCGAGGCCGGCCAGCGGATCGTCCAGCAGCAGCAGCCTGGGGGCGGGCGCCAGGGCGCGGGCCAGGCAGAGCCGGAGCTGCTGCGCCGGGCTGAGCTGGGACGGGCGCTTGCCCTCCTGCCCCTCCAGCCCGGTCTGCGCCAGCAGCCGCGCCGCCCGGGACGACCGTTCCGCCGCCGGCCAGGTAGCCAGGGCGGGCGCCAGATTCTCCAGCACCGAGCGGTTGCGGAACAGCGCCGCGGGCGGCGGCAGCAGGCCGGGCGGCCCGGCAGGCAGGCGCACCCGCCCCGCCACCGCCCGCGCCTGGCCGGCCAACACCGCCAGCGCCGCGCCGCTGCCGGCGCCCAGCAGCGCCACCACCTCCCCCGGCATCAGCCGCAGATCCAGCGCGCCGAGCCCCGCCGCCGGCAGGCTCAGCCCCTCCAATTCCAGCAGCGCCGTCGAATCCCCCATCGGGCCACGCTCCCCGCCGCCCTCCCCGCTGTCAACGCGGCCTGCGGAACCCGGCGGCGCCGGGCCGCGTTGCTGCGGCAAGGTTACCCCTTCGGAAGGAGCCATGCGATGAGCAGCAGCGCCGCCAACGACCTGTCCCAGGACGCCCGCAACCTGAAGGAGCAGGCGAAGGACAGCGCCACCCGCGTCAGCGACGACGCGCGGGAGGAACTGGCGAGGCTCCGCGCCCAGGTGGAGCGGCTGATGTCGGAGCGCGTCACCCCGGCGCTGGCCGGCGCCGCCGACCAGGTGCAGGACTATGCTGACCGCGCCCGCGCCACCATCGAGGAGCAGGCGGACGCCTTCAGCGAAACGGTGCGGGAGCGGCCGCTGATGGCCGTGGCCGTCGCCGCGATCGGCGGCTACCTGATCGGCCGGCTGATGGGCGGCAACACCTACGTCTATCCGCGCGACCGGCACTGAGCATTCCTCGCGGCGCCGCAATGCGGCGCCGCGGGCCCGCGGGGAAGCCGCCCCTTCCGGCGGTCCCGTATGGCCTGAGGCGGCCTGGCCGCCTCAGGGCAAAGGGTGGCGCCACTATCTGAAAGGGTGTGTCACATGCGGGTCTTCCGCCTTCTCCAGCTCGCCGCGCAGGCGGAAGGGCTGCGCTGGAAGCGCATGGGCCGGGGCTATGCCATCCAGGCCGCCTTGGGCGCCGGCGCCGCCGCCTTCGCGCTGATGCTGCTGGTCATGCTGCATGTCGCCGCGCTGATCTGGCTGGCGGAGGGCCGCAGCGGCGTCTCCGCCGCCCTGATCCTGGCGGTGTTCGACCTGGTCATCGTCGTGGTGCTGGGTTGGCTCGCCTCCCGCCCGGGCGCGGATCCGGTGGCGCTGGGGGCAGCCCGGGTGCGGGACGATGCGCTGCGGCAGCTGGGCGACCAGGCGGCGCGCGCCGCCATGGTGGCGCCCCTGCTGCGCAGCCAGACGGCCAAGAAGGGGCTGGTGGGCGCCGCCGTCACCGCGGCGGTGGTCGGGTTGCTCGCGCGCCGCTAGCGGGTTAGGCGATCCCCTCCAAGGATGTGAGGGACGCCGCCCGATGAGCGAGACCGCCGAGCCCACCCTGGTCACCCGCCTGGAGGGCGCCGCCGGCACCCTGCTGATGAACCGGCCGAAGACGCTGAACGCGCTGGACTTGCCGATGATCCGCGGCTTCCAGGCGGCGCTGGACGCCTGGAAGGACGACCCCGCGGTGAAGCTGGTGCTGCTGGAGGGCGCCGGCGGCAAGGCCTTCTGCGCCGGCGGCGATGTCCGCCGCATCCGGGAATTCGCCATCGCCGGGGACACCGCCTCGATCGAGGCCTTCTTCGCCGAGGAATATGCCGTGAACCGCGGCATCGCCCTGTTTGGCAAGCCCTGGATCTCCCTCATCGACGGCGTCTGCATGGGCGGCGGCATCGGCGTTTCCATCCACGGCTCGCCGCGGGTGGTGACGGAGCATGCGCTGATGGCGATGCCGGAGACGGCGATCGCCCTCTTCCCCGATGTCGGCACCAGCTATTCCCTGCCCCGCCTGCCCGGCGCCATCGGCACCTGGCTGGCGCTCACCGGCGCCCGGCTGCGCGGCGGGGATGCGGTGGCGGCCGGGCTCGCCACGCATTTCGTGAAGCGGGAGAAGCTGGCGGCGCTGCGGGAGGCGCTGCTGGGCGGCGATGCCGGGGTGGTGGAGCGCTTCGCCGAGGCGCCGCCGGAGGCCAGCTTCGCCCCGCATCGCGCGGCGATCGACCGCTGCTTCTCGAAGGACAGCGTCGCCGCCATCCTGGCGGCGCTGGAGGCCGAGGGCACGGAATGGGCGGCGGAGCAGGTGAAGGTGCTGCGCCGCATGTCGCCTACCAGCCTGGCCGTCTCCCTGCTGCTGCTGCGGCGCGGCGCCGGCGCCTCCCTCGACGAGTGCCTGGAGATGGAGCTGGCCCTGACCCGCAGCGTGGTGAACAAGCACCCGGATTTCCGGGAGGGCGTGCGCAGCGTGCTGGTGGACAAGGACGGCACGCCGCATTGGACGCCGGCGCGGGTGGAGGACCTCGACCCGGCGGCGATCGAGACGCTGTTTCGGGGCTGACCCCAGGGGCCGCGCCAGGGGGGGCCGGGCTTGTCATCCTGGCGCTGACGCTGCGGATCGGCCCCGTCCCGGCCCTGGCGGGATCTTCTTCGCTCCTCCTGCGCTGGCGCAGGAGGCAGCGTCTTCGCGCGGCGGGCACCGATGCCCAATCGTGTCTCGCGGCGGTGGCTGCCACAGAACTGATCGTCCCTGACAAATCATCGTCCCGCCAGACTGCTGAGGCGGAGCGTATACATCCCCAGGAGGCAGTCGTCCGTCCAAGAATTCGCCATGTGTCTGGCGCAAGTCTGATTTGAAAAATCTGCCGAATTCTGGCAGCCGTTGGGGCATACATTGCGGCCATCCATACCGGATTGGAAACGTCATATTTTCGTCCATAGTCGCGACCGGCGATGTCTGGCGATTTCCGGGGACCTCACCCGAAGAGGAACCTTGGTGTTCATGTCACAATCCAGTTTGCGCGCCCGTTTGCTACTGACGGCGGCCGGCCTTGCGTTGCTGTCCTCGCCCGCCCTTGCCCAGGACGCCTCGCGGCTGCAGGCGATCGAGCAACAGATCCGCTCCCTGCAGGGCGAGCTCACCCGGCTGCGCCGCGACGCCGCCGCGCGGGAAGCCGAAACCCGGGCGGCGCGTGAGGAAGCCGCCCGCGCCCGAACCGATGCCGCCGCCGCCCGCCAGCAGGCGGCTGCCGCCCCGGCGCCGGCCCCTGCCCCCGCCGCCGACCAGGTGCGCATCACCATGCCGGGCGGCCGCCCCACCTTCACCTCCGCCGATGGCCGCTTCCAGGCCTCCGTCGGCGGCCAGGTGCAGTGGGATATCGGCGGTGCCATCCGCGGCGCCCCGGGCAACCCGAACAACCGCGGCGTGCCGGACATCAACTCCTTCGGCCAGAACCTGCGCCGCGCCCGGCTGCCCTTCAGCTTCCGCTTCGACGATTTCACCCTGAACGTGACGCCGGATTTCGGCGGCTCCCCGGACGGCACGCCCACCCTTTACGAGGCGAATTTCAACTGGAACCCGATCCGGCCGCTGACCCTGACCCTCGGCTACTTCAAGCCCTACATCACCCTCTATGACTCGATCAGCTCCAGCGACTTCCTGATGCTGGAGCGGCCGAGCATCGTCGAGGTCGCCCGCAGCATCTCGGCCGGCGACTCCCGCTCCTCCTTCGCCGTGCGCTGGGCGCAGGACCGCTTCTTCGCCGCCGCCGCCCTGACCGGCGACGCCTACGGCACCAACAGCACCCAGACGGTGCGCGGCCAGACCGGCTTCGTCGGCCGTATCGCCGGCCGGCCCTACGTCACCCAGGATGCCGACCTGCATCTCGGCGTCTCCGGCTCCTACGCCTTCGACATCCGCCGGCAGTCCACCGGCCAGACCCTGCAGCTGCGGGACCGGGTGGAGCTGCGCATCGACCAGAATCGCCTGATCGACACTGGCAGCCTCCCGATCGACAGCGCCTATGTGGTCGGCGGCGAGTTCGGCGCCCGCTGGCGCAACTTCCTGCTGATGGGCGAGTACTACCAGATCGGCCTCGAGCAGTCGCAAGCCGGCAGCACGCCGCGACCGGACCTCACCGTCGACGGCGGCTATGTCGAGGCAAGCTGGGTGATCACCGGCGAGAAGCATGGCTACAGCGCCGCCAACGGCGCCTTCAGCCGGCCCAACCCGGCCCGGCCCTTCAGCTTCGCCGGCGGCGGCCCCGGCGCCTGGGAGCTGGCGGCGCGCTACAGCGTGATGGACCTGAACGACAAGGTGACCCGCGGCCGGGCGCAAACCGCCACCGGCGGCGTCTTTGGCGGGCGGCAGGAGGTGATCGGCACCTCGCTCTCCTGGTACCCGACCAATTACCTCCGCTTCGTGCTGAACTGGGACATCGTGAACGTGGACCGGCTGAACGCCGCCGGCACCACGCAGATCGGCCAGCGCTTCCACACCCTGGCATTGCGTACCCAACTGGCCTTTTGATTTAGACAAGTTTGGGATAAGGGGCGGCCTTCCGCGGCCGCCCCGCCCAAAGAGACGTCCAGATGAGCGCAAATTCCAGCCTGCCGCCTGAAGTGCCCGAGGGGGCGCTGGACGACACGACCGCCAAGCGCATCGAGGCGCTGATCGAGGAGGAGGAGGGGGCGCAGAACCGCTTCTCCGGCTGGCTGGGCTGGCTGGGCACCGGCCTCGCGCTGGCGATGGCGCTGTTCCACCTCTGGGCGGCCTGGGACATCGTGCCGACGACGACGCTGCGCTTCGCCCATGTCGGCTTTGCCATGGGGCTGGGCTTCCTGCTCTTCCCGGTGGCCCGGCGCTGGCGGCATCGCCTCATGCCCTGGGACATGCTGCTGATCGCGGCCAGCCTCTACGTCACCTGGTACCTGCTCTGGGGCGGCGACGCGATCGGGGTGGAGCCGCTGATCGATCGCTACGTCTTCCCGGAATTCCAGGACTTGGTCGTCGGCTGGATCCTGGTGGCGCTGGTGCTGGAGGTGACGCGGCGGGCGACCGGCTGGGTGATGCCGGTGGTGGCCGGCGCCTTCATGCTCTACGCCTTCTTCGGCAACCTCCTGCCGCCGCCCTGGCAGCATCAGGGCTACGGGACGGAAAGGCTGATCCCGCACCTGACCATCACGCTGGACGGCATCTTCGGCACGGCCGTCGATGTCTCGGCGAGCCTCATCATCCTCTTCACCATCTATGGCGCCATCCTGCAGATGTCCGGCGCCGGGAAGTTCTTCGTCGATTTCTCCTTTGCCGTGACGGGCGGCAAGGCGGCCTCGGCGGGGCGCACCGTGGTGCTCTCCTCCTTCCTGCTCGGCGGGCCCTCGGGCTCGGGCGTCGCCACCACCGTCACCCTCGGCACCGTCGCCTGGCCGATGATGCGGCGCGTCGGCTACCGGCCGGACGATGCCGGCGGGCTGCTGGCGGCGGGCGGGCTGGGGGCCATCATCTCGCCCCCCGTGCTGGGGGCGGCGGCCTTCCTCATCGCCGAATACCTGAAGCTCGGCTATCTGGAAGTGCTGCGCATGGCGGCGGTGCCGACCGTGCTCTACTACGCCTCCCTGCTCTTCATGGTGGAGCTGGACCAGCGGCGCATCGGCGCCGCCGGCAAGGGCGGCGAGGCGATCGCCACCGAGGGCGCCTGGGCGCTGACGAAGAAGTACGGCTTCCACTTCTCCTCCCTGGTCGCGATCGTCGTCTTCATGGTGCTCGGCTACTCGCCGACCATGTCCGTGCTCTACGCCATGGTGGTGGCGGTGCTGCTCTCCTTCCTCCGGGCGGAGAGCGCGCTCTGGCCGAAGCGGCTGGTGGCGGCGCTGGCCGCGGGTGCGGTGCAGTCGGTGGGCATCGCCGCCACCTGCGCCTGCGCCGGCATCATCGTCGGCGTCATCACCCTGACGGGGCTGGGGCTGAAATTCTCGGAAATCGCCATCCAAGCGGCGGGCGGGTCGCTGGTGGTGACGGCGCTCTACACGGCGCTGATCGTCTGGATCGTCGGCCTCGCCGTGCCAGTGACGGCCAGCTACATCATCTGCGCCGTGGTGGCGGCGCCGGCGCTGATCAAGCTCGGCGTGCCGGACTACGCGGCGCATATGTTCGTCTTCTACTACGCGGTGCTCTCCGAGGTCTCGCCGCCCACCGCCCTCTCCCCCTTCGCCGCAGCGGCGATCACCGGGGCCGGGCCCTACCGCACCACGCTGCAGGCCTGGAAATACACCCTGCCGGCCTTCGTCCTGCCCTTCGTCTTCGTCACCGACCCGGACGGCGTGGGGCTGCTGCTGGCCTTCAAGCCGGGCATGGGCTGGGGCGACGTGCTGTGGCAGATCCTGCTGGCCGCGGCCGGGCTGGCGGCCATGGCCGCCGCCTGCCAGGGCTTCGCGCGGCGGGCGCTGGCGGCGTGGGAAAGGGTCGGACTCGGCATTGCTGGGCTGCTGATGGTGTTCCCGGCGCTGGCCGAAGGCAGCTTCGGCAACGCCCTGCCGGCGCCGCACTGGCTGGGGCTGGCGCTGGGGGCGGTGCTGCTGGCCCTGCAGTGGCGGGGGCCGCGGGCGGCGACGGCGGGCTGAAGGAAGGCCGGGGGCGCTGCCCCCGGGCCCCGACAGGCGACTCGTCCCGGGCAGCGCCCGCGCCCCTGCACCTCCGCCGGGGAGGGGACCCCTCCCCGGACCACGGTCGGAGTCGGCAGGCGTAATCTGCGGATCCGAAGCTTGGACGAGGGTTCGGGGGGGGTGTTGGCGGCAGCGCCCCGCCGGTGGGGGCCAGGGCAGAGCCCCTGGCTCGAGCGGAACGCCCACTCCGTTGCGTTACGAACTGGCTGCCTCTTCAGTTTTCGTTTAGTCTTCGCATCATGCGTGCGCGCCTTGCCTCGCTGGCCTGTCTCCTGGCGCTGCTCGGCTGCGCCGGCACGTCGGAGGAGTGGCTGGGCCTGCCGCGGCTGCGGCAGGTGCTGCCCGACCTCAGCTGGCAGGATGTCGCCCAGCGCCTGCCCTTCCCCACCGAGGAGGAAGAGGTCTCGGCCAGCGGCAACCGGGTGATTCGGGTCTGGGTCGGCCGCCGCGCGCATCACGCCATCCTATTGCAGGAACTCGGCACCCGCCGGCTTTGGCGCACCGCCTCCGGCATCGTCATCGCCACCGATGGCGGCCGCGTGGTCGCCACCTCCGGCCTCCGGGACATGCTGGTGGCCACCCGCTTCGACGGGCCGGACCCGCTGGACTCGCCCGGCGCCCTGCTGGGCCCCGCGGTGCAGGCGCGGCGGATGATCGACCTGATGCGGCCGGACCGGAACCCGGAAGGGATGCGCTTCGGCATCTCGGTGGAATGCCGGCTGCAGGGCCGCCCGACCGAGGAGAACCCGGAGGTGCTGCTGGTGACGGAGCGCTGCCGCGCCCCTGGGGAGGGCCGCTTCACCAACCGCTACTGGGTCACCGCCGCGGATGGCCAGGTGCTGCGGGCCGAGCAATGGGTCGGCGCCGATGTGCCGACCCTGGCGCTGGAATTCGCCTTCACCCCCGCCAGCTGAGCCCCGCCCGCCGCACCCGGAGCGCGACGTAGAGCGTCCAGCCCAGCTGCAAGGCCAGGGCGGGCAGCACCACCAGCGGCTTCAGGAGCCCGGGCAGGGCCAGGAACCAGGCCGCCAGCCCGGCATGGAACAGCGCGAAGCCCCAATGCGTGGCCGCCACCACCCGCACCGGCACGCCGCTGCGCTGCGCCATCTGATAGAGATGGGTGCGATGCGGCGCCCCCACCCGGTCGCCCATCGCCCCCCGCCGCGCCAGGGTGAAGGCGGCGTCCCAGAGCAGGCCCAAGAGCAGCAGCGGCACGATGAGGAAGCTGACCTGCGTCGCATCGAAGCGCGCGGCGGCGACCGCCAGCACCGCCAGCATGAAGCCGGCGAACTGGCTGCCGACATCGCCCATGAAGATGCGCGCCGGATGCAGGTTGAAGGGCAGGAAGCCGGCGAAGCCCGCCGCCAGGAACAGCGCCGCGGCGTAGACGAACCAGCCGCCCTGATGCGCGGCGATGGCCGCCAGCGCGGCGCAGGCGATGAGCAGCGTGCCGCCCACCAGCCCGTCCAGCCCATCCATGAAATTCACCGCATTGGTGCAGCCGAGGATCCAGATCAGGGTCAGCCCCAGGCCGAGCGGGCCGAGCTCCGCATAGCCGATATAGGGCAGGGCGAGGCGGGAGAGGCTGAGGCCGCTGCCGATCGCCACCAACGCCGCGGCGAGCTGGCAGGCGAAGCGCAGCCGGGCCGAGAGGCTCCGCATATCGTCCACCAGCGCGACGCCGGCGATGGCGATGGCGGCCAGGATGACGCCGAGGAATTGCCGCTCCGCCAGCCGGGCGAAATCGGCGAAGAGGTAGAGCACCACCATGCCGGCAATGAAGGCGAGCACGACGCCCACCCCGCCGCCGCGGGGCGTGGGCCGGCTATGGGCCGAGCGGGCATTGGGATGGTCGAGGATCGGGAAGGCGATCATCGCCCGCACCGCGGCGGCGGAGAGCCCGGCCAGGCAGAGCGCGAAGGCCAGGTGCTGGAGGAAGGCGGCAAGCGTCATGCGCCGCGGGTTTGGCGGAAGCGGGGGGCGCGGGCAAGACATGGCGGGCGCCAGGGCCGCCCAGGGCGAGGCGCACGGCCGGCCGGCGGCAGCCGCCTCGTTCTTGGGGGCTGCCGCCGGCCGGTCCGGCGTCCCGCCGAGGCTGGAACACCTATCCGGAGGCCGGACGCCCCGCGCCCCGCTCGTACCAGGCGCGGCTCCGCATCACGATATGGACCACCGAGAGCATCACCGGCACCTCGACCAGCACGCCGACCACGGTGGCCAGGGCGGCGCCGGACTCGAAGCCGAACAGGCTGATGGCCGCTGCCACGGCGAGTTCGAAGAAATTGCTGGCGCCGATCAGGGCGGAGGGCCCGGCCACGCTGTGCGCCGAGCCACATTGCCGGTTCAGCAGGTAGGCGAGGCCGGCATTGAGATAGACCTGGAGGAGGATGGGCACGGCGAGCAGCAGGATGACCAGCGGCTGCGCCAGGATCTGCCCGCCCTGGAAGCCGAACAGCAGCACCAGCGTGGCAAGCAGCGCCACCAGCGAGACCGGGTGCAGCGCCTTCAGGGTGCGCTGCAGCGCCGCCTCCCCGCCGGCGGCCAGCTTCGCGCGGCGCCAGAGCTGCGCGGCGAGGAGCGGCACGATGATGTAGAGCCCCACCGAGAGCAGCAGCGTGTCCCACGGCACCGCGATGGCGGAGAGGCCGAGCAGCAGGCCCACCACCGGCGCGAAGGCCACAACCATGATGGCGTCGTTCAGCGCCACCTGGCTGAGCGTGAAATTCGGCTCGCCATCGGTCAGCCGGCTCCAGACGAAGACCATCGCCGTGCAGGGCGCGGCGGCGAGGAGGATGAGGCCGGCGACGTAGCTCTCTACCTGGGCCGCCGGCAGCCAGGGGCGGAACAGCCAGCCGATGAAGAGCCAGCCCAGCACGGCCATGGAGAAGGGCTTCACCAGCCAGTTCACGCCGAGCGTCACGGCGATGCCGCGCCAGTGCCGCGTGACCTGCCCCATGGCGGCGAAATCCACCCGCAGCAGCATGGGCACGATCATCGCCCAGATGAGCAGGGCGACCGGGATGTTGACCTGCGCCAGTTCCATGCGGCCGAGCGCCTGGAACGGCCCCGGCAGCACGGCACCGAGCGCGATGCCGGCGAGGATGCAGAGCGCGACCCAGAGGGTCAGGTAGCGCTCGAAGCGGCCCATGGCGGCGCGGCGGCGCAGGATGGCGGCCTCGCCCTCGGCAGCGGCGCTCATGCCGCAGCGTTCCCGGCGACGCGGCGCCCTGCGACATCGATGACCGGCTCGCCATCCTCCTTGGCGAAGGCGCCGCGCTGCGGGTTCGGCAGGATGTCGAGCACCGCCTCGGACGGCCGGCACAGCCTCGCGCCGAGCGGCGTCACCACGATGGGGCGGTTGATGAGGATGGGATGGGCCAGCATGGCGTCGAGCAATTGCTCGTCCGTCAGCGCCGGATCGCCGAGGCCGAGCGCGTCATGCGGCGTGCCCTTCCGCCGCAGCAGGTCGCGGACCGTGACCCCCATGCGCCGGATCAGGTCCCGCAGCGCGTCGCGCGAGGGCGGTGTCTTCAGGTACTCGATGATGCGGGGCTCCTCGCCGCTGTTGCGGATGAGGCCGAGGGTATTGCGGGAGGTCCCGCAATCCGGGTTGTGGTAGATGGTGACGGTCACGCTGCCTGCACCTCGATGCTGCCGGGGCGGCCCTGCCCGCCGCCATCCGGGATGCGCCCGCCGCTGGCCGCGCGGCGCGGGACGGGCGTGGCGGGCCGGGCCGGATGCATCGCCCGCGCCTCAGGCCGCCGATGTGCTGCCGCCGCGCCGCGGCGCCATCGCCGCCGGCTGGCAGACGGGCGCGCAGGCCACGGTGCCGCCGCAGCAATTCTCGGTCAGATAGGCGACGAGGCCGTTCACCGCCTCCGGCACCATGGCGTAGAAGACTTGGCGGCTGACGCGCCGCTGGGACACCAGCCCCGCATGCAGCAGGGTCTGCAGGTGGAAGGCCATGGAGCTCGGGGCCATGCCCAGCCGCTCGGCGATGCCCCCGGCCGGGAGGCCATCGGGTCCCGCCGCGACAAGCAAGCGGTAGACCGCGAGTCGGTGCTCATGCGCGAGGGCGCCCAGGGCGCCGACGACCTCCTTCGCCTCCATTCCGAAGCCTCCGGCCGAATATTCGGTAATTCTCGAATAAACGAAGCCGGCGGGCGGAGCAACGGGAATTCGAAGAATGTCGAATCCGACCGGCGGCGCCACCCCGGCGGCCGTGCCAAAGGCAGGAAGGCCGGCGGCCTCCGCGGCGCCTCGCCGTCATCCGCCGCAGCTCCCACCGAGAGCTCGGGCAGCTCGGCTGCGCTGGGCATGGGGAGACCCGGACTGCCATGCCGGGCCTCCCGCTGCGCGGGGGCCGGGACCGGACCGGCTGCCCGAGGCCCGACGGCCATCCGGGATCCGCGGTTGCACGCCGCAGCCATCCCGGCCATGTCCTGCGGCAAGGCTCGCGCGCCCGAGGCAACGCGGCCCAGGGGCAGGAAGCAGGAGCGCGTGGGTGATGGCACCGCAAAGCATCGCCGTGGTCGGTCTTGGCGGAATCGGCGGCGTCGCCGCGGCGGCGCTGCATCTCGCCGGCCGGCACGATGTGCTGGCCTGCGTCCGGCGGCCACCCGGCCCGCTGGCCTTCCGGCACCCGGACGGCGTGACGCCGGTGGCGCTGCGCTGCCTTGCCGATCCGGCCGAGGCAGGCCCGGTGGACTGGATCCTGCTCTGCACCAAGGCGCAGGACACGGCGGCGGCCGGTGCCTGGCTGCGGCGGCTGACGGGCCCCGCCACCCGCGTGGCGGTGCTGCAGAACGGCCTCGGCCATGCGGAGCGGGTGCGGCCCTTCAGCGGCGAGGCGCCGGTGGTGCCGGTCGTCGTCTACTTCAATGGCGAGCGCAGCGGGGCGGGCGAGGTGCAGCTGCGCCGCGTCGCCGGGCACGACATGGCGGTGCCCGACGATGCGCATGGCCGGGCCTTCGCGGAGCTGCTCCGGGGCAGCCTGCTCGGCGCCCATCCGGCGCCGGATTTCCCCACCCTCGCCTGGCGCAAGCTGCTGATCAACATCGTGGCGAATCCGCTGACCGCGCTCACCCGCCAGCGCCAGCGCGTGCTGCGGCGCCCGGATATCCACGCGCTCGGCCTGGCGCTGCTGGAGGAGGCGATGGCGGTGGGCCGCGCCGCGGGGGCGGCGCTGGCGCCCGACGAGGCCGACCGGGTCTGGGCGACGCTCATGACCTTCCCGGAGGATGCCGGCACCTCGATGTACCACGACATCATGGCCGGGCGGTCGCTCGAGGTGGAGGCGCTGACCGGGCATGTGGTGGCACTGGGGGAGCGGTATGGCATCCCGACGCCGCTGAACCGCGCGATGCTCGTCCTGCTGCGCGCCACCGCTGACGGGATTGCCGAGGCGTCCACCGCCCGCTGACGCGCCGCGACTCATGGCATGAGGCTAAAATAGGGTAGTAGCGGAAGGCGCCGCCGCCGGGAGACCCATCGGCGCCGCCCAAACGGAGGAAACGACAATGGACAGACGCAGCATGCTGGCGGCGGGCGCCGTCCCGGCGGCGCTCGGCCTGGCCGCGCCGGCCCTGGCGCAGACCCGCCCCAAGGTGAGCTGGCGCCTCACCTCCAGCTTTCCGCGCAACCTGGATACGCTCTACGGCGCCGCGACCACCTTCGCGCGCATGGTCAGCGAGGCCACGGATGGCGACTTCACCATCCGCATCTTCTCCCCGGGCGAGATCGTGCCCGCGCTCGAGGCGCGGGAGGCGACCTCCAAGGGCTTCGTCGAGAGCTGCTTCACCGCCTCCTCCTACTCCATCGGCACCGACCCGGCCTTCATGTTCGGCACCGTGCTGCTGTTCGGCCTGAACAGCCGGCAGCAGATGGCCTATCTGTACGAGCTGGGCGGCAACGAGAAGCTGAACCGCCTACTCTACGCCAAGCACGACGTGCTGTGCTGGCCGCTGATCAGCACCGGCGCGCAGATGGGCGGCTGGTTCCGCAAGGAGATCCGCTCGCCCGAGGATCTGAAGGGGCTGAAATTCCGCATCGGCGGGCTGGCGGGCCATGTGTTCCAGCGCCTCGGCAGCGTGCCGCAGCAGATCGCGGCGGGCGACATCTATCCCTCGCTGGAGCGCGGGACGATCGACGCGGCCGAGTGGATCGGACCCTATGACGACGAGAAGCTCGGCCTCTACAAGGTCGCGCCCTATTACTACTACCCCGGCTGGTGGGAGGGGACGGGCATCCTCTCCCTCATCGTCAACAAGCAGAAATACGAGGAGCTGCCGCCCGCCTACCGCAGCATCGTGCAGACGGCGGCGGCGGCCACCACCTCGCTCGGCCTCGCCAAATACGATGCGCTGAACCCGCAGGCGCTGAGGCGGCTGGTGGCGGCGGGGGCGCAGCTCCGGCCCTTCCCGCAATCGGTGCTCGATGCCTGCTTCGACGAGACGACGAAGATGCATGAGGAGTACTCGCGGGCGGACCCGGTTTATGCCGAGATCTACCGGGAGATGACGGCGTTCCGGCAGGAGGCCTATCAATGGCTCCAGCTCTCGGAATACGCCTTCGACAGCTACCAGATCCGCCGACTGCGGCGCTGATGGCCGGCCTGCTCCGCATGCCGGGTTCCGGCCGGAAGAGCGGGCAGGCCTGACACCTTGGGACAGCGTCCTGCGGTGACGCTGCTCCAGGCACGGCAGGGCGCAGCGCAGCCTGCGCGGGGCGGGCCGGGGCCGCGCAGCGCGCGCCGGCGACGCAGCGCAGGGGCCGCGGATCCCGGAGGACAGACATAGGAGGCAGGCGGCCGCATGGCGCACCCGCCCCGCATCGCACGCGCCACACCAATCATCCGCTGGCCGCCCGACATTCCGCCGGCGCGGCAGGGCCAAGGGCGCATGGCGCGACGCAGCCGCCCGCCCCCTCCGGCGTTGCACGCGGACCGCCCGCGCCGTCTCCGCAGGAGTGTCCTCATGAGCCAGGCCCAACGTCCCCTCGCCATCGTCACCGGCGCCTCCACCGGCATCGGCCGGGAGCTGGCCAAGGTCTGCGCCCGGGAGGGCTTCGACCTGCTGATCTCCGCCGACGAGCCGGAGATCGAGGCTGCCGCGCAGGAACTCCGCGGGCTCGGCGCCGGCGTGGAGGCGGTGCAGGCCGACCTCGCCACCACCGAGGGCGTGGACAAGCTCCTCGCCGCCCTCCGCGGCCGTCCGGTGGAGGCGCTGCTGGCCAATGCCGGCCGCGGGCTGGGCAAGGGGTTCCTGGACCAGGACTGGCAGGCGGTCCGCCACGTCATCGACACCAACGTCACCGGCACGCTCTACCTGATCCAGCAAGTCGGGCGCGGAATGCGGGCGCGGGGCCAGGGGCGGATCCTCATCACCGGCTCCATCGCCGGCTTCATCCCGGGCACCTACCAGGCGGTGTACAACGCCTCCAAATCCTTCCTCGACAGCTTCTCCTTCGCCCTGCGGCAGGAGGTGCAGGACCAGGGCATCACCGTCACCTGCCTGATGCCGGGCGCCACCGAGACCGAGTTCTTCGAGCGCGCCGAGCTGATGGACACCAAGATCGGCCAGTCGAAGAAGGACGACCCGGCGGATGTAGCGGAGACCGGCTTCAAGGCCATGATGCGCGGCGAGGGCGACGTGGTGACCGGCTGGAGGAACAAGCTGCAGACCGCCATCGCCTCGGTGACGCCGGCCGGCATGCTGGCGGAGCAGCACCGCAAGACGGCCGCGCCGGGCACCGGCAGCAAGCCCGCCGCCGAGGCCATCCGGGAGAAGGACATGGAGCGGTGAAGCAACGCGGTGCCATGCCGGGCGCGACGGCGTGACACCGCTGCAGCCACCGGCTTGGGGCATGGCCCGAGCCGCCGGGCGATTGCGCTCCGCGCAAATGCCCCTGACCCCGGCATCCTCCTGAACGGGCGGACCGGGCCACTGCCGCCCATGCGCCAGCGCCGCGATCTCGCCAGGCGAGGTCGCCACCTCCCGGCAGGCAGCCGCCCCGGCTCGCGATACCAGCCCATGCGGCGCCCCCGGCGAACCGGGCGAAACGATACGTCCGCCGCAGCGTTCCCCCGGCATGCGCCGCCTCCTCCGCCTGCTCCTGCTCCTGCTGCCTGTCTCCGCCTCGGCCGCCGGATTCGACGAATTCCAGGTCTTCGACGGCCGCATCGGGGAGCCGGGAAGCTTCGACCTGAACCAGCATTTCAATGCCGGCCGGCGGGGCCGGCTGGGCGAGGGCGCGCCGCGCAACGGCCTGCTGCTGGAGACGGAGATCGGCTACGCCACCGCGCCCTGGCATGAGGTGGCGGTCTATATCCCGGTGGCGCGGGAATTCTCCGGCGACACCTTCGGCGGCGGCTTCAAGCTGCGCAACAGCTTCGTCGTCCCCGGCGCCGGCGACCGCCCCTTCGCCTATGGCTTCGACGTGGAACTGCGCCACCAATCCTACCGCTTCGCGGAGGCGGATTGGGCGGTGACCCTGCGGCCGATCCTCGACCTGCGGCATGGCCCCTGGCAGCTCATCCTCAACCCGGCGGTGGAATTCCCGCTCGGCCGCGGTGGCCCGTCCTTCGCGCCGGCGCTGCGTGGGGTCCGGCAGGTGGCGGAGCGGGTCTGGCTCGGGGTGGAGCACTACATGGAATTCGGCCGCATCGACCGGCCGGAGGCGCCCCGCGGCCAGGCGCACCAGCTTTTCGTGACGGTCGATTTCCGGCTGACGGAGAAGGTCGGGCTGCATCTGGGCCTTGGCCACGGGCTGACCCATGCCAGCGACCGCTGGGCCGGCAAGGTGATCCTCAGCGTCGATTTCTGAGGCGTGGCGCGGGCACGCCCCGCCGCCGACAGGGATTGCGCCCCGACCCAGTCAGCCTCGCATGTGTTGGAAATCTGGAGCGGGCGATGGGAATCGAACCCACGACATTCAGCTTGGGAAGCTGACGTTCTACCTCTGAACTACGCCCGCCCAGAGCCCCGACTGTAGCCGCCCCGCCGCAGGCCGGCAACCTCAGCGCAGCACCTCGCGGAAGCCGCGGCCCAGCGCCTCCATCCGCCCGTCCCGCACCACCTCCCAGAGCGGGTTGTCCACTGCCAGCCGCTGCCCGCCATCCCGCACCACCGGGCGGATCACCGCCTCGGCCCGGCTCGCCGTCTGCGGGCCGAGAAGCTGCAAGGGAATGCGGAGGAAGATGCCCTTGTCGAAGCTGCCCTCCCCGAAGCGGCTGTAGGGGATGTTGGTGAAGGTGGCGAAGGCCCCCACCTCGATCCCGCTGTCGAAGCGCCGGCCGAGCTCAATGGTCCCGCCCCAATCCCCGGCCAGGTAGCGCCCCGCCCGCAGCACGCCATAGAGGTTCCACACCGGCAGATCGGCGTAGAGCGAGGCATGGCCGGTGGTGACCGAGTAGTTCCGCACCGCCAGCCGCCCGCGGAATTCGCGCTGCACCACCCAGCCCAGATCCAGCCCCAGGGCAAAAGGCCGGTCCACCGGCCGCCACAGCACCTCACCCTGTACCCCGGTGAACATCGGCTCCAGCAGCCCCGCCGTCACCCGGGCGAAGACATCCGGCGCGGGGGTCCAGAGCCGCTCGGCATAGAGGGTCGGGATGGAGGTCTTCCCCTCCTGCGCATAGCGCGCCACGTCGCTGCGGACATGCGGCAGCCGGCTGTCGGAGGGGCTGGCGCGGTCCAGATTGCCCGCCACCGCCTGGGCCAGGCTGCCGGCCAGGGCGAAGCCATCCCCCAAGCCCAGCCGCACCCCCGCCCCCAGCCCTGCCTGCCAGCCGACATTCACCCGCGGGTCGCCGAGCTTCAGCGCCAAGCGCGGCGCCATCCCCCAGTCGAGCACCGGCCCCTGGCCGGGAAAGTGCGCCGCCGCCACCGGCTGCAGGGTGCTGGTCGCCACCATCTCCTCGGCGCTGCCGCGGCCGGTGGCGGCGGCCTCCATCGCCTGCCGCAGCAGCACCAGGCTGGCAATCGGCATCCCGGCGCGATGCCACTCCACCCGCAGCATCTCGACCTCCGGCGGCAGGTGCGGCTGCACCGCCCGCGCCACCCGGCCCGCCACCTGCGCCAGGGTCGCGTAGCGCCCGCCCTCCACGCCGATCCGCGCCTCGGTGCCGGCGATCTCCACCCCCAGCGGGTGGAAACCGGCGGCGCGCAACGCCCCCGCCAGCCCCGCCGGATCGCCCGCCGCCGGACGCGGCGCCATGGGCGGCGGGGCGGGGCGGGGAAACTCCGGCGGGTTGTTCGGGTCCAGCCGCAGGGAGAGGCGCAGCAGCAGATCCGTGCCGTGGAGGAAATGCACTCCCGCATCCACATGCGGGTTGGGCTGCCATTGCAGGCCGAGATTCAGCCGCGACGCCGCCTCCCCCCGCAGCCCGCTGCCGCGCGCCGGGTAGCCGCCGCGCTCGTCGCGCAGGGCGTCGCCCGACCATTCCAGCTTGGCCCGCAGCCCCTCCACCTCGCCCCAGGGCGTCGGCAGCACGGGCAGGCTGTATTCCACGCCGCCGAAGAAGGCCGCCTCCCGCCCGCGGAACCAGTTCCGGAAGCCCGGCGTGCCGCCCTGCCCCACCTGCCGCCGCCGATCGAGGAAGGTCTCGCTCGACATGCTCAGCGGGTTGCGCAGATCGCCCCCCGTCCCCAGCCGCCCCCAGCCCATGCCGAAGCTCAGGTCCAGCGGCCCGAAGCGCTTGGAGGCCACCACATACTCGCCGGCATAGATCCCGGTGCCGGCCGCATCCTGCAGCCCCACCGCCAAAGCGGGCCGCCAGTCATCCTCCTCCCACAGCCGCAGCTTCAGATCGACGGCCCGATCCGTGGTCATGCCATGGCCCGTCGTGCCATCCAGCCGCTCGGTCAGCCGGAAAGTCGTCTCGAGGAAGGGAAGGGCCTGGAAATTCAGGTACCAGAAGCGCCGCTGATGCCGCAGCGCCGTCCCCGCCTCCAGCGTCCCATCGGGCCGGAAGCGCGCATTGCGCATCTCGATCAGCCCGACACCCCCATAATCCGACCCCGTCCCCGGCACCCCCTGCGCCATCACCGGCTGGGCGAGCAGCGCCAGGGCGAGGAGCGCGGTGCCAGGGAGGGCCCTGCCCTCCCTGGACCCTCCCACCGGGGACCGGACCGGTCCCCGGACCCCGGTGGGTCTTAATCGCCGGGTGGAGGACCCCCGGCGGGGGTCCTCCACCCGGCGATAACTCAAGGACTCCAAGAGCCCTTCGGCCCTTGGCGGGGGGTCAAGGGGGGCAGCGCCCCCCTTGGGCGCCGGGCCCATAGCCCTACCGCCCGCTCGACCTGACGATGACCGCCAGGGCGGCGCTGGAGAGGGCGATCTGGGACAGCACCTGGGTGACGTCGCGAATCAGGCCCCAGCTTTCGTAGGGCGAGGGGTCCTGCGGCACCACCACTACGCTGCCGGGCGGGATGGGTGGCCCGCCGGATTGCCAGGCGCCGAGGCCGGCCGGGGTGGACTGGCCGTTGGGCAGCACGACGAAGGCGCGGCTGCCATCGGCGAAGCGTTGCTCCCCGCCGGCGGCGCGGACGTAGTCCGCGGCGCGCCAGCCGGTGGCGAATTGCAGGCTGCCGGGGTTCAGCACGGAGCCCACCACCGTCACCTCGTTCGGGCGCTTCGGCATGGCGATCAGGTCGCCCGGTTCCAGCAGCACATCCAGGTCCGGCCGCGCCGCCAGCACCACCGGGTTGGCCTCCACCACCATCCGGCCGGCGGCGCGGGTGGAGCGCAGCGTGTTGGCCAGCGCCTGGCCGGCGGTGATGGCGCCGCCGAGGTCGGCCTGGCCGCGCAGCCCGGCCACCGCCTGGCCGGCCGCCACCTGCATGAGCCCCTGTTCCAGTTCCCGCGCCGTGCGCTGGAAGCCTTCCTGCTGGCGCTGCCGCACGCTGTCCCGGCTGAACACCGCGCCATAGGGGTAGGCCTGGGGCGTCAGCCCGCCCGCCCGGGCGATGACCTCGGAAAGCTTCTCGCCGCGCCTGATGTCGTAGGTGCCTGGCCGCAGGAATTCCCCCACCAGCGTCACCGGGCCGAGGTCGCGGTCGGCGAAGCCGCGCGGCAGCCGCAGCACGTCGCGCGGCGAGAGCCGCACCGCGGCGAAATTGCGCGAGCGCAGGTCGAGCAGGGTGCGCGCCAGCGGCAGGGTGGTGCTCTGCTCCGCGGGCTCGCGGGCGAATTCCACAGTGGAGAGATCGGCCGTGTCCGTGGCGCCGCCGGCGGTGGCGATCACCGCATCCAGCCCGGCACCGTCCACGATGGGGTAGAGGCCGGGCAGCCGCACCTCCCCGGTCAGCAGCACCGCCTGGTCCAGCAGGAAGGGCAGCAAGGCGGGGTAGTCCAGGAAGACCTGCGGGCAGGAGATGCGGCCGAAATCCGGGAAGCCGGCGCTGCGGATATGGGCGTAGCGCCAGGGCGAGGCCTGGGCAGCGATGGTGAGCTGGATGAGGGCGGGGCAATCCGGCCCCCGCGCCATGGCCGGGGCGGCGGCCGGTCCGGCGCCAGGCGGGGCCGTGCCAGGCGATGCGGCGGATGCCCCCGCGGACATCCCCGCCGCCGCGGCGAGGCCGGGGCCGGGCGCGGCCAGGGGCGGGATCAGCGGCGCGTTCGGGTCCGCCCCGCCGGTATCGCCGCGCAGCGCCTGCTGCACGGAGGGGCTGGCCAGCCACATCACATCCGCCATGCCCAGCAGGATGACCTCGTCGCCTTCGCGCAGCGGCGCATCCGCCTGGCCGGAGAGGACGCGGCCGAGGTCGAAGCCCTCGAAGCGCCGCGTGCGGGTGCGCGAATCCATCCGCCAGACGGCGCCAAGCCGCGGATAGGGGTCCGCCCGCACCAGCCGTGGGTCGGCGAGCAACCCGCGCAGCGTCTGCCCCCGCCCGCCCGCGGCGCGCAGCAGCGGCGCCGCGACATGCCCGGCGAGGCGGAGATCCTGCGCCACCACGTCGGAGCCCGGCTCCACCCGCAACGCGTCGCCACGGCGCAGCAGGTCGCGCGGGCCGATCTCGCGCAGGCTGCGGCGGCCCTCGCCATCCGTGGTCTGCAGCAGGAAGCGGTTGCCGGAAGGCCGCAGCGGGTCGCCCGCCAGGCGCAGCATGGTGGCGAGCGGCGCCGCCGCAGCGCCCGCCGGCAGTTCATAGATGCCGGGGCGGGAGACCTCCCCGCCGATCGCCGCGACGGCGCCGAGCGGCGGCACCAGGATGCGCTCGCCCTCGCTCAGATGCAGGTCGGGCGTCGTCCCCTCCCCGGCGATGACCGGGTAGAGGTCGATGCTGCGGCGTCCCTTCGGCCCTTCCATCCGGATGGCCCGCAGCGAGCCGGTGCGGCGAATGCCCCCCGCCGCCACCAGCGCATCGAGCACGGAGGAGAGGGAGGTCAGCGCCTGCAGCCCCGGCCGCGCCACCTCCCCGCCCACGAAGATGCCGATCTGCCGGAGCTGGCCGAGGGAGACGAAGACCTCGGAGCCGCCGAGGTCGCGCTGCGCCCGGGCTTCCAGCTCCGCCCGCAGCTCCCGCAGCGTCCGGCCGGCGGCGGGGATGGGCGGCAGATCCGGCAGCACCAGCATGCCGTCCCGGCCGATGCGGAGCGTCAGCGTCTGCCGCGCCCGGCCGCGGAAGGCCAGCACCACCTCATCGTCGCGGCCCAGCAGGTAGTCGTCGGGCAGCATGCCGAAGCTCTGCCCCTGGGGTGCACCGCCGCGCAGATTCTCATAGCCGAATTGCCGTAGCGGCCGCGAATTGGCCGGGTCCCGCGCGGCGAAGAAGGCCTCGGCGGGGGAGAGCGGCTCCTCCGGCGCGGCAAGTGGCGCGGCGGGCGGCAGGGGCTGCGCGGCGACCGGCGGCGGCGCGAAGCCGGGCGTGGCGGGGCCGGAGGGCCGCATGCCGCCGGCATCCAGCAGGCGCTGCAATATCTCCTGCTGGCTGGGCATGGGCAGGCTGGGCAGCGGCGCCCCGCCCGGCAGGCTGGGCGGCAGGGAGGGCGGGACCAGGTAGGAATTCGGCGCCCCGGCCTGCGCCATCCGAGTCTGCGCCCAGGCCGGCGCCCCCGGCGACAGCAGGAGGTGCGGCACGAGCAGCGCCGCCATGGCTCGGTGCAGGATGGAGCGGCCGGAACTGCGCCTCAGGACCTGACCCCTTTTGGGACGTCTTGCGACTGCACGCCGGCACCGGCGCGGTTGCGGCAGTTTGCGACGCTGTCCCTGCAACCTTGCCGCGACACGCGGGCCGCGTCCTGCAATCCTTACGCGGCTGATGGTTAACAAAGCAATCCGGTTTATCACGAAGATGTGCACACCCCTGGAGGCCGCGCGGCAGCTTGGGGCCCGCCCGGTGCTGCTGGCGGCCTGGCACCGCTCGCCCCTGGGGCAGGGGCTGGCGCGGCGGGCCCTCAGGGAGGCCGATGCGCCCTTCGGCCCCTTCCTGCCCGCCGCCCCTGCCGCCCCGGCGCCCGCCCTGCCGCCGGAGCATGCCGCCGCGCTGCTGGCCCGCGCCCGCGCCGTGGCACCGGCGGATTGGCACGGCCCCTTCGCGCCGCAGCCGCACGCCCTCGCCCTGGACCTCTTCGCCCCCGGCGACATCCGCCCGGTCTGGGAGAGGAATCGCTGGGCGGAACTGCCCTTGCTGGCCCAGGCGGCGCGGCTGGAGTCGGCGGGCGGACATCTCGACCGCGCGGAGGACTTCCTCGCCGCTTGGCTGGCCGCCAACCCGCCCTATCGCGGGCCGAACTGGGCCTGCGGCCAGGAGGCGGCGCTGCGCGCCCTGCATCTGGCGCTGGCCATCGCCCTGCTGGGCGGCCCGCCGCCGCCGGGGGCCCGGGCGCTGCTCGCCCTGCATGGCAGGCGCATCGCCGCCACCCCTGCCTACGCCAAGGCGCAGGACAACAACCACAGCGTCTCGGAGCCCGCCGGGCTGCTGGTCGCCGGGCTGTTCTGCGGGGAGGTGGCCTGGGTGCGGCATGGGCGGGCGGGGCTCGCCGCGGCGCTGGCCCGGCTGGTGGCGCCGGACGGCGCCTTCGCCCAGCTTTCCACCCTCTATCACCGGCTGCTGCTGGACGTGCTGGCGGTGACCGCCTGGCTGGCTGGCGAGGCCTTCCCCGCCGCCCCGCACCTCCCGGCCGCGGTGGAGTGGCTGCGCCGGCTGACCGCGGCGGAGACCGGCGCCACCCCCTGGCTCGGCCATCAGGACGGCTCCGCCTTCGCCGACCTTGCTTTGGCCGGGCCGGAGGATGCGCGGCCGAGCCTCGAGCGGGCGGCGCGGCTGCTGGCCGGGCATTCCGCCGGCTGGCCGGCGGAGCCGGGCTGCGCCTGGCTCGGCCTGCCCGCTGGCCCGCCCCCGCCCCCTCTGCCCGCCGCCTGGACCAGCAGCGGGCTGCGCGGCTGGCAGGCGGGCCGGCTGCGGGCATTCCTCCGCACCGGCCCGCTGCGCTTCCGCCCCGGCCATGCGGATCTGCTGCATCTCGACCTCTGGAACGGATCGCTGAACCTGCTGCGGGATGGCGGCACCGGCGCCTACAACCCGCCGCCCGGCCAGGCGTGGTGGCATACCCACCTCACCGGCACCGCCGCCCACAACACGGTGGAGTTCGACGGCGAGGACCAGATGCCCCGGCTCTCCCGCTTCCTCTTCGGGCGCTGGCCGCGGACCGGATTGCTGCCGGAGGGCGGCTGGCTGGAGGATCACCGCGGCCGCCGGCAGGAACGCCTAGTGCGCCTCATGCCGGACCGGCTGGTGGTGGAGGACCGGCTCTCCGGCCCCTTCCGCCGCCTGGCGCTGCGCTGGCGCCTAGCCCCCGCGGCGTGGGAGGCGGTGCCGGATGGCGTGGCGAGCCCGCTGGGCCGGCTGCTGGTGCGGGCGGATGGTCCCCTCGACCTCCGGCTGGAGGAGGGGGCGGAAAGCCCGCGCTACGGGATTGTCCGCGGCGCCCCGGTACTGGTGGCCCGGGGCGAGGCCGGCCTGCGCCACATCCTTAGCGAAATGGCGCCAAGGATTCATCCTTAGCTTGATATGATCCGGCGGCAAACCTATTGAATGCCGTGACGCGATCGGGCCGCCGCATGCCGTTGGACCAGTTGCTCCGGGGAATCTGGCGCCACCGCATGGCCGTGCTGGCGGCGGCGGTGCTGCTGTTCGGCCTCGGGACCGGCATCGTCCTGCAGCTCCCGCGCTACTATGCGGCCCAGGCCGTCATCGCCCCGGCCGAGACCACCGGCATCGCCACCTCCAGCCTGCTCTCCCCCGCCCCGATGCTCGGCGGCGGGCTGCTGGACCAGCGGCAGGGCGGGCATTTCGCCGTCTATCTCGACGTCCTCCGCTCCCCGGAAGCCGCGGCGATGCTGGCGCGGGAGACCGGGCTGCTGGCGCATCTGACCGAGCTGCGCCAAGCCGGCACCATGGGCCTGCTCCGCCGCCTGCTCGGCCTGCGGATCGAGGCCGACCTGGACGACGCGCAGAGCTGGCTGGAGCGCAACCTGGCGGCGACGCCCGGCATCGGCACGGTGACCGTCACCCTTACCCTCACCCATCGCGACCGCGGCGCGGCGCTGGAGGCGCTGCAGCGGCTGCACGCCCTGGCGGAAGCGAAGGTGAAGGCCGATCTGGTGGAGCTGACGAGGCGCCGGATCGGCTTCATCGAGCAGCGCCTGGCGGCGGAGCGCGACCTCTTCCTCCGCAACGCGCTCTACGAGCAGCTTACCCAGCAGCAGCGCAGCCTGCTGGTGGCGGCGGCGGATGCGGCGGTGGCGGCCAGGCTGGTCTCGGCGCCGATGGTGGAGCTGCGCCCCTCCGTCCCGAACCGGCCGCTGCTCATCCTGCTGCTGGCGGTGGCGGCGCCGCTGCTCGCCCTGTTCGGCGCCGCTTGCTGGGTGCTGCTCGGCCTGCCGGCGCCGCGGCCGCGGCAGGCGGAACTGCCCTTCCATTATCGGGCCGGGGCGGATTGAGCCGGCCGGATGCCGCGCTGCTCGCCGCGGGCAGCGGCCTCTTCGCCGCGCTGCTGCAATTCGCCGGGGCGCTGAAATCCGTGCCGGGCATCGACCGGCTGCCGGTCGACCTCACCGCCCTTGCCCTGCTGGCGCTGCTGCCCTCCCTCTTCCTGCTGCTGCTGGTGCGGCAATGGCGCGTTTCCGCCGTGCTCGGCCCGCCCCTGCTCGGGGCCGGGCTGCTGCTGTTCTGGCTGGTGCTCTCCGGGGGCTGGAGCCGCTCCGCCCATGTGCTGGCGGAGAAGCTGCCGCAGATCGTCCTGCTCGGCCCGCCCATGCTGCTGGCCGGGCTGCTGGTGGGGGCGGATGGGCCGACGCGGCGGCGCTTCGCCCTCGCCGTGGTCGGCATCGCGCTGCTGGTGGGCACGGCGGTGGGCTGGGGGCTGGCGCAGGACCGGGTGGTGCTGGGCGGCGAGGTCGGCGCCGACCCGGCGCGGACCCGGGTGCAGTACCAGCTCGCGGGCCTCGCCATTGCCTGCGGTGGCGGCGTGGCCGCGGTGCGGCTGGTGCAGGCGGGCCGGCGCGGGCGGCTGGGCTGGGCGGCGGTGCTCGGCGCGCTGGGCCTTGCCGTGCTGCTGCCGGGCGGGCGGGCGGCGCTGCTGGCCTTCGGCCTCGGCGTGGCCGGGCCGCCGGCGCTGCTGCTCTGGCTGCGCGGCCGGCCCGCGGCGGCGCTGGGCTGGGTCGGGCTGGTCGCGGCCGCGGGCGGCGCGGCGCTGGCGGCGCTGCTGCTCCTCCTCCCCCAGGCCACCGCGGATCTGGCGACGTTGGACCGGCTGTTCGGCGATCCGACGGACCAGATGCCGGCGCGGCTGATCCTGTGGGGCGAGGCGCTGCGCTGGGCCGGCCGGACGGCGCCCTTCGGCCTCGGCAGCGGCAGCTTCACCATCGCCGCCGGCACCGGCGACGACCGCCACCTGCACCCGCACAATCATGCGCTGGAGGCACTGGCGGAAGGCGGGCTGCCCGGGCTGCTGCTGTGGCTGGCGGCCTTCGGCGGCGGTGTCGCGCTGGCAATGCGGCAGGCCGGGCGGGTGGCGCCGGAGCGGGCGGCGGTGATCGCCGCCCTCACCCTGCCGGTCGGGCTGACGGTGATGGTCTCCACCGATCTCGGCAACCGCATGGCCTGGTTCGCCCTCGGCCTGCTCTTCTCCCTGGCGGTGGAGGCCAGGCGGCCGGATGAGGCGTCGGCGGCCGGGCCGGCGCATGTATAGGCGCTGGGGCAAGCGCGCCTTCGACCTGGCCGGGGCGGCACTGGCGCTGGCGCTGGCGGCGCCGCTGCTGGCCCTGCTGGCGCTGGCGGTCCTGGCGGTGCTGGGGCGGCCCGTGCTGTTCCGCCAGGCGCGGATCGGGAGCGGCGGGGTACCCTTCACCCTGCTGAAATTCCGCAGCATGGTGGCGGGGCCAGGGGAGGATGCGGCGCGGCTCGGGCGCTTTGGCCGGGCGCTCCGGGCCAGCGGGTTGGACGAGCTGCCGCAGCTTTTGAACGTGCTGCGCGGGGAGATGAGCCTGGTCGGCCCGCGCCCCCTGCCGGTGGAATACCTGCCGCGCTTCACCCCGGCCCAGGCAGCGCGGCATGCGGTGCGGCCGGGCCTCGCGGGGCTGGCCCAGGCGGCGGGCCGCAACGCGGTGCCCTGGGAACGGCGGCTGGCGCTGGATGCCGAATATGCACGGGGCCCGAGCTTCGGCGGCGACCTCGCGCTGCTGGCGCGCAGCCTGTGGCTGGTGCTGCGCGGCCGCGGCGTGGCGGCGCCGGGGCATGCGACCATGCCGCGGCTCGGGGAGTAGGGGAAGGCTGCCACGGCGGCGCCGAATGCGCGATGCCTTCGACGGTATCCTACCCCTCGGCGGCACTGCCGCCGGGCAAGGAAGGGAGCGACATCAACGCCCCCTCACCGGTGTCCTGCCGCGGCTTCGCCGCGGCAGGCTGCGCGAGTCGCCAGGCGTTCAGCGCCTCACCGCCCCCCATCGAGCCGCGCAGCGGCTTGAGGGGGAGTTCAAGCATATCGCCGCACGGGAATGGCGCGGCGGGTGCCGACGCGGGCGCCGAGCACCGCGGCGGCGGCGCCGAGCAGCAGCGCCGCGAAGGCCCAGTAGGCGGCCACCGCCCCGGCCGTCGCCGCGGCATCCGCTGCCTCGCGGGCCCGGCGCTCGGCGGTCTGCGCGGCCTCGGTCGCCTGCTGCTCCACCTGGGAGAGCCGGCGCTGCGCCTCGTCCGGCGCGATATTGTATTCGGCGGCGACGAGCTGCCCCAGCCGGTCGCGGTCCGGCTGCGGGAGGTTGCCCTCGGTCACCCGGCGGGTGAGGAGCTGGGCGATCTCCGCATTGCGCTGGTCGCTCGTCATCTGCGCCGGGTCGCCACCGGTGCGCAGCGCGGCCTGCGCCCGCTCCACCAGCGCCCGCGGATCCACCTGCTGCGCCATCTGCGCCGCGGGGCCGGAGGCCGCGTTGGCCGCCTGGCCCACGCCCTGCGCCATGCCGCCCAGCAGGGAGGACGCCCCCTGCACCGCCGTGCTCGCCGTGCCGGCGATGATGTTGCCGAGCAGCACGGCGGAGAGCAGGTAGCCGATCGCCCAGACGGACAGCCCGTGCAGCGTGGTGTCCGTGCCGTCGGCGGAGCCCGAGAGCCGCGCGGCGACATAGCCGCCGGCGGCCAGGCCGATCAGGTTGGACACCAGCAGCCAGATGCCGCCGGCGATGCCGAAGGTCTCGCCGCTGGGCGAGGCGGCGTTCTGCGCATCCACCGAGCTGGCGCCGATGGCGATGCCGAGGATGGAGAGCATGGCGCCGATCGTGACCGCCACCACCCCGCCGGCGAAGACGGCACCCCAGGAAATCCGCGGCGGCAGGGCGGGCGCGCCCTCTGGCAAGGCGGTTCCGACCGCCGGTTGGGCATCGGCGTAATGGGTTGACATGCGGCGTCCCCCGTCTTTCGGTTGTGCCTCAGCAACGCCCCGGCGTTGCATCGGTTCACGGCCGGGCGAACAGGGGTTGCATGGCGGCAACACCCGGCTCACACCGCGCGCCACTTTCGCCCCGGCCGCATCGGATGCCGCATTGCCGCCACCCTTTGCGGCCAAGGGTGCCGAAGCGTCTCCCCCGGCCTGTTGGCCCTGGCCGCCCCTGCCCCGCAGGCGCGACCAGGGTGGCAGCCGCTGTGCTCTGGAATCCCGCGTTGCAGGTCTACCTGCCGATTGCCGAAATGTCCGTGGATGCCTTCCTGCTGGTCGGCATCGGGTTCGGCGTGGGCTGGCTCTCGGGCCTGTTCGGCGTCGGCGGCGGCTTCCTGCTGACGCCGCTGCTGATTCTCATCGGCATCCCGGCCCCGGTCGCCGTCGCCTCCGGCGCCAACCAGACGCTCGGCGCCTCGGTCTCCGGCCTCATCGCCCAGTGGCGGCGCGGCAATGTCGATGCGCGGATGGGCACGGTGCTGCTTATCGGCGGCTTCATCGGCTCGGTGCTCGGGGTGCAGCTCTTCGCGTTGCTACGGCGAATCGGCCAAGTGGACCTCGCCGTCTCGCTCTTCTACGTCGTCGTGCTCGGCACCGTCGGCGCGCTGATGGTGATGGAGAGCGCGCGGGCCATCCTGCGCCGTCGTAGTGCGCCGCAGCGCAAGCTGCACGAACATTACTGGGTACATGGCCTGCCCTTCAAGATGCGGTTCCGCAAGTCGCGGCTCTACATCTCCGTCATCCCGCCGCTGCTGATCGGCGGCGGCATCGGCATCCTCTCCGCCGTCATGGGCGTGGGCGGCGGCTTCATGCTAGTGCCGGCCATGATCTACCTGCTCGGCATCCCGACCTCGGTGGTCATCGGCACCTCGCTCTTCCAGGTGGTCTTCGTCGCGGCGAACGTCACCTTGCTGCAGGCCGTCCAGCTCGGCACCGTCGATATCCTGCTGACCCTGCTGCTGCTGGCGGGCGGCGTCGCGGGCGCGCAATTCGGCGCCGCCATGGGCAGCCGGCTGCGGGGGGAGGAGACGCGGGCGCTGCTCGGCCTCTTGGTGCTCGGCGTCGCGCTCAGCCTGCTCTGGGGGCTGCTGCGGCCGCCGGGGAACCTTTTCAGCAGCGGGGCGGCGCTGTGATCCGGCTGCTGCTCGCCCTGCTGCTGCTCGCCGTGCCGGCGCGGGCGCAGGAGGCGCTGGTGGCCGCCCTCTCCCAGGATGCGGTGGAGGTCACCACCGGCTTCACCGGCGCCCAGCTCATGGTCTTCGGCAGCACGGACCAGCCGATCGGGCCCGGGGGGGATGAGCTGCTGGTGGTGGCGCAGGGGCCGAACCGGCCGGTGGTGGTGCGGCGGAAGGTTGCCGCCCTCGGCTTCCTCTGGGTCAACGGCCCCTCCGCCCGCTTTGCCCAGGTGCCGGGCTTCTACTTCATCGCCGGCACCCGCCCCGCCTGGCAGCTGCTGCCGGAGGAGCAGCGGCGGCGCCACGCCCTCGGCCTCGATTCCCTGCCGCTGACCAGCACCGGGGCGCGCGACCCGCGCTTCCGCGCCGCGCTGCTCGATCTCGAGAAACGCTCCGGCCTCTGGGTGGAGGACACCCAGCCGGTGGAGGTGGCGGGCAGCCGGCTGTTCCATGCGAGGCTGCCCCTGCCCGCCGGCGTGCCGACCGGGGATTACCGGGTGCAGGTGCTGCTCGTCCGTTCCCGCCAGGTGGTGGCGCAGCAGACGCTGGAATTCCGCGTGGACCGGGTGGGCACCGCCGACCGGATCGCGACCGTCGCGGAGGATCAGCCCTTCGTCTACGGTATCGCCTGCATCTTCCTGGCCGCCCTCGCCGGCTGGGTGGGGAGCGTGGTGTTCCGGAGGAGCTGATGCCCGAGACGACGCCCGAGGAAACCACACCTGAGGCCCGGGCCGCCGCGACCAAGCGGGACCGGGTGTTCCTGGTGGTGGTGGATGACAGCCCGGAACGGGCGGTCGCGCTGCGCTATGCCTGCCTGCGGGCGCGGAATGGCGGCGGACGGGTGGCGCTGCTGCGGGTGATCGAGCCGGAAGGGCTGGTGGAATGGGCCGGCGTCGGCGCGATGATGGCGGAGGAGCGGCGGGAGGAGGCGGAGAAGCTGCTCTCGGGCCTGGCGGCGCAGGTGAACGAGATCACCGGCGGGTTGCCGATATTGCTGATCCGCGAAGGCAACGCGCGGGACGAGCTGCTGGCGCTGCTGGAGGAGGATCCGCGGATTTCCATCCTGGTGCTGGCCTCGGCGGCGGAGAGCGGCGGGCCGGGGCCGCTGATCTCGGCGCTGACGGGGCGCTACGCGTCGCGCATCAGGGTGCCGATGACGATTGTACCGGGCGGGCTGGACGACAAGGAATTGGAGCGGGTGACCTAAATCCCCATCGCACCGCTGCGCGGCGCGATGGGGGCCCCGGAGTCGCTGGATTCCCGAGGCTTCGCACCGCCTGAAGCGGCAAAGCCGCTTCAGGCAACGGGCGGCGCGGTCGAACCGTCGGGTCTGGGACTCGCGGTTTCCAAAGGCCCTTCGGCCTTTGGTGGGGTGGGTTCGGGAGGGACAAGGCCCCTCCCGATCAGCCCCGCATCGCCCGCCCCGGCGCCCAGACCCGATCCGGCGCGCTCCACAGCGCCTCGTCCCGGATCGCCGCCGCCAGCGCCTCCGTCACCGCCTTCAGGATCGCCTCGCCCTTCTCCGCCGTCGCCGCCCGCGGGTCGCCGCGCACGCCCGTGCGCGGCGCCCGCTCCATGAAGGACCAGAAGCGCACCATGCCCTGGGGCGGGTTGGGCGGCGGGTTGGAGAGGCTCTCGGCGATCTTCTCCTGCCGCACCTGCGCCGCATCCAGCGCCAGCCACAGGCTGGTCTCGCCCTCGCAGGCGTGGTGGATGGCGGGCTGGGTGGTGAGGATGGCGCCGATCTCCTTCGGCGCGAGCTGCGGCCAGGTGGTGACCACGATGGGGATGCCGAACTCCGCCGCCAATTCGCGTGAGCTGACCGCCAGCGGGTCGATATTGCCGCCATGGCCGTTGACGATCAGCAGCTTCTGGAAGCCATCTGCCAGCAGCGAGCGCACCACGCAGCGCAGCACCGCATGGAAGGTGGCATGGTCCAGGGTGATGGTGCCGCCGAAGGGCAGGTGATGCTCGGACAGCCCCATCCACATGGGCGGCAGCACCACCACGGGCTTGCCGGAGGCGGCGGCGCCACGCAGCGCGATCTCATGCGCGCAGTAGCTGTCGGTCCAGACCGGCAGATGCGGTCCGTGCTGCTCCAGGCTGCCGATCGGCAGCACGGCGAGCGCGCCCTCGGCGGCCTTGCCCTTCAGCTCCGGCGCGGTCAGGCGTTCCCAACGGATCTCGGTCATCGTGAGCATTCCCCTCGAACGGGCGGGGATTGGGCCCGAAGCCGGGTCCGAGGGGAAGGGGGCGGTAGCCTAACCGCCCCCGCTGGCCGGGGCGGCCGCCAGGGCCTGCCGCAGGGCGGCCAGCACCTCCGGCACGCTTTCCTTCACCGCGACATCCGTGGTGAAGCGCAGCCCGACCACGACGATGGCGGCGCGAGCGCCGGCGGCGTAGCGCTCGGTGGGGCCGCGGACCACCACCACCCGGTCGGCGGCGATCCAGGTGCCGGCGCCATTCAGATCGGTCAGCCGCACCAGCCGGGCGCCGAGGGCGATCAGCCGCCGCGCCACCGCCTCGGCCGGCTCCACGCTGCGCTGCTGGACGAAGGCCGTGGTGTCGATGGCGGTGAGGCCCTCGGCATGGCCGATGCGCACCACTTGGCGGACGGCCAGCGCCACGGGCGGCGCGCCGGGGGCGGGCTGGAGCTGGATGAAGCCCGGCACCTCCGGCGGTGCGGCCGGGGCCTGGGGTGGCGGCTGGCCCTGGGCCTGCCCGGCGGCCCGCCCCTGCGCCCGCGCCAGGCCCGCCACCGGCAGCATCGCCAGGAGCAGGACCCGGCGGCGCATCACTCGAGCCCCATCAGGCCGCGGGCGAAGTCCCTCGCCTCGAAGGGACGGAGGTCGGCGGCCTTCTCGCCGACGCCGACGAAATGCACCGGCAGGCCGAATTCCTGCGCCAGCGCCACCACCACGCCGCCCTTGGCGGAGCCATCGAGCTTCGTCACGGCGAGGCCTGAGACATCCACCATCTCCTTGAACACCTTGGCCTGCTGCAGGGCGTTCTGGCCGGTGGTCGCATCCAGCACCAGCAGCACGGAATGCGGTGCGGTGGGATCGACGCGCCGGAGCACGCGCACCACCTTGCGCAGCTCCTCCATCAGCGCGGTCTTGTTGTGCAGGCGCCCGGCGGTGTCCACCAGCAGCACCTGGGTGCCATCGGCGCGGGCAGCGGTCAGCGCATCGAAGGCGAGGCCGGCGGCGTCCGCCCCCTGCTTCGCCGGGGCGTGGACCTTGGCGCCGGTGCGGTCCCCCCAGATCTGCAATTGCTCGACGGCCGCGGCACGGAAGGTGTCGCCGGCGACGAAGGCGCAGCGCAGCCCCTGCTCCCGGTATTGCTGGCCGAGCTTGGCGATGGTGGTGGTCTTGCCGGTGCCGTTCACCCCGACCACCAGCACCACATGCGGCGCGCGGGCCGGGTCGATGGGCATGGGCCGGGCGACAGGGCCGAGGATGGCGGCGATCTCCTCCGCCAGCGTCGCCTTCACCTCCTCATCGGTCACTTCCTTGCCGAAGCGGGTGCGGCGGAAGCCCTCGACGATGCGGCGGGAGGCGGCGACGCCGAGATCGGCGGTGATCAGCGTCTCCTCCAGCTCCTCCAGCGCCTCCTCATCCAGGCGGCGCTTGCGGAAGAGCGAGGTGACGCTGTCCGTCAGCTTGGCGGTGGAGCGGGACAGCCCGGCCTTGAGGCGGGAGAACCAGCCGCCGCGCTGCTCCGGCTCGGCCGCCGGGGCGGGGGATGGGGGCGGCGGGATCGGGGCCGTGACCGATGCGGGCGGAACCGAGACCCTTGGCGCGACCGGGGAAGATGGCGCGGGCGCCGCCGGAGCGGCTTGCGGTGCTGGCGGGGCCAGGGGCGAGGCAGGCGCGGTAGCCGGTAGCGGCGGCGAGACCCGGGCCTCGGGGGCCGCGACCGGCGCTGGCGGGACCAGCGGCGCAAGCTGTACCGGCTGGATCGGTGCCGAGGGAGCGGCAGCCGGAGGGGGCGCGGCGGGTGCGGAGGCTGGCGACGCTACCGGCCCGGGCGGGGTCCGCGCCTCGGGGAGAGAAGCTGGCGCAACCGGAAGCGGCGACGGGGCTGGCGATGCAGAAGGCGGAGGCGGAACCGGTGCAGCCGGCGTAGCGACCGGCGCGGCCGGCATCGGAGCGGGCGGCGGCGAGGCCGGGGTGAGCCCCGAAGGGGTGGCAGCGGGCCCAGACGGAACCGGGGCCGAGGCCGGCGGGAGCGCGACCGGGGATGCAGGGGCGGCCACCGGCACCGGTGGAACCGGAGGCGTGGCCGGCAGTGGCGCAACTGGGATGGGTGCCGCAGGGGCAGCCGGCCCAGGCGGAACCGGGGCCGGCGGTGCAGCCGGCGGAGACGGGATCGGCGCGACAGGGACGGCAGCCGGCGCAGGAGGAACCGGCGGCAGGGCCGGCGATGGCGCAGCCGGAATGGGCGCCGCGGGAGCGGCCGATCCAGGCGGAACCGGGGCTGAGGCCGGCGATGCAGCCGGGACTGGTGCCGCAGGGGCCGCAACTGGTGCAGGCGGGATCGAAGGCTCGGCCCGTGCAGGCGGCGGCGAGACCGGGACCGCAGGCGCGACAGCCGGCGGCGGCGAAGCCGGCTGGGCCGCCGGCGGCGCCGGGGCGGGCGCTGGCTCGGGGGCAGGCGCCGGCTCCTTCCCGCGCAGCCGGCTGATCCAGTCGCGCAACGCCATCGGTCAGGCAGCCTCCGCCAGCAGGCCGGCGGCCTCGGCCCCCGTCACTCGTACCCGGCGCAGCTCGCCCGGCGCGGCGCGGCCGGCCACCAGGCGCAGCGGCGCGAAATGCGCGGTGTGGCCGCGATCCTCGCCTTCGAACAGCACCGCTTCCTCCTGCCCCAGCCGCCCGGCGTAGAAGCGCGCCGCGCTGGCGGCCCCTGCCGCGCGCAGCCGTGCCGCGCGTTCCTTCCGCAGCGGCACCGGCACCGCAGGCATCCGCGCCGCCGGCGTGCCCGGCCGCTCGGAATAGGGAAAGACGTGCAGGAAGGCGAGTTGCATCTCCTCGACAAGATCGAGGCAGCGGGCGAAGGCCGCCTCGTCCTCGGTCGGGAAGCCGGCGATGAGGTCGGCGCCGAAGGCGATGTCCGGCCGCGCCGCGCGGGCCCGCCGCACCACCGCCAGCGCATCGGCGCGCAGGTGCCGCCGCTTCATCCGCTTCAGGATCAGGTCGTCGCCATGCTGCAGGGAGAGATGCAGATGCGGCATCAGCCGCGGCTCGCTCTCGATCAGCCGCCAGAGGTCGTCATCGATCTCGACCGGGTCGAGGGAGGAAAGCCGCAGCCGCGGCAGCTCCGGCACCAGCGCCAGCAGGCGGCGGGCCATCTGGCCGAGGCTCGGCTGGCCCGGCAGGTCCGGGCCGTAGCTGGTGATGTCCACGCCGGTCAGCACCACTTCCCGGTAGCCATGCGCGACCAGCGCCCGCACCTGCTCCACCACCGCGCCGATCGGGACAGAGCGGGAGGGGCCGCGGCCATAGGGGATGACGCAGAAGGTGCAGCGATGGTCGCAGCCCTGCTGCACCTGTACGAAGGCGCGGGCACGGCCGGCGAACTCCGTCACCAGATGCGCCGCCGTCTCCCGCGCCGCCATGATGTCCGTCACCGGCGCGGTCGGGGCCTCCGGCGCCCAGGCCTCCGGCTTCAGCTTTTCCGCATTGCCGATGATGCGGGTGACGCCGGGCAGGTCCTGCCACTTCTCCGGCGCGATCTGCGCGGCGCAGCCGGTGACGATGATCGGGGTGTCCGGGTTCTCCCGCGCCGCGCGGCGGATGGCCTGGCGGGCTTGGCGCTCCGCCTCCGCCGTCACGGCGCAGGTGTTCACCAGGATGGCGCGGCCATGCCCGGCCTTGGTGGCAAGGTCGCGCATCGCCTCCGACTCATAGGTGTTGAGCCGGCAGCCGAAGGTCAGCACCTCGATGGCGCCCCTCTCGACGGTGGTCTGGCGCGGGCGCTCGGCCCCGGCCTGCGGCGCGGCGGTCCGGTCCTCGCTCACGCGGCGTAGGCCTCCAGGTCCAGCGTGCCGGTGAAGGCGGTGGCGACCGGGCCGGTCATCAGCACATGCCCGTCCTCGCGCCATTCGATGACCAGGTCCCCGCCCGGCAGGGAGACGGTGGCGCGCCGCCCCGTCAGGCCGCGCCGCGCCGCGTTCACCAGCGCGGCGCAGGCGCCGGAGCCGCAGGCCAGCGTCAGGCCGGCGCCGCGCTCCCAGACGATGAGGCGGAGATGCCCGGGGTCCAGCACCTGGACGAAGCCGATATTGGCCCGCTCGGGGAAGAGCGCGTCATGCTCCAGCGAGGGGCCAAGCTCGGCGATTGGCAGCGCATCCAGGTCGCGGACGAAGAAGGTGGCGTGGGGGTTGCCCATGGAGCAGGCGGCGGGGTCCGCCACCACGCCGCGCGACAGGGGCAGGTGCAGCGTGTCCATCTTCTGGGCCAGCGGCACCTCCTGCCAGCCCAGCCGGGCGGGGCCCATATCGGCGCGCCAGAGGCCGCCCGGCAGCCGTTCCACCGGCAGGTCCCCGGCGATGGTGCGGACCAGCACGCGGTCCTTGCCCGTCTCCGCCGCCACCAGGCTGGCGATGCAGCGGGTGGCATTGCCGCAGGCCCCGGCCTCCGAGCCATCCGGGTTGCGGATGCGCATGAAGACATCCGCGCCGTCCCGGCCCGGCTCCATGACGATGAACTGGTCGCAGCCGATGCCCCGCCGCCGGTCGGCGATGGCGGCTGCCCTGGCTGGGGTGATCGGCAGCTCGGCCCGGCGCGCATCGAGCACGACGAAGTCGTTGCCGAGGCCGTGCATCTTGCGGAAGGGAGTCATGGCGAGGGGGATATGCGCCCTCCGGGGCGCCAGGCCAAGGGATCGAGGCAGGGCGCCGCCCTCCCCGAACTCCCCCGAAGCGCCCCCGGCCCCTCGGCTCCGGGCCTACACGCCTTCGATGATGCGGATGTCGCGCTCGGCGCCGTTGGCGAGGGCGGCGAGCGCCTCCTGATAGGCGGGGCTGGCATAGGCGGCCTTGGCCTGCTCCACGCTGTCGAATTCGATAACGACGGTGCGCTGCCGGAGACCGGCTTCGAGGACATCCGCCGGCATGCCGCGGCCGAGGATGCGGCCGCCGGCCGCGGTGATCGCGGCGGCGCTCAGCCTGGCATAGGCTTCCAGCGCCTCCGGCTTGCTGACCGAGCGATAGGCGGCGACCCAATAGGCTTTGGCCATCCTGGTTGTCTCCCCGGTTGGTTGGACGCCGGCAATGTACCGGATCCCGCGCCGCCCACCGCTCCCGGCGCGAAAACCTTGCGTGATGACCGGAGCTGCCAGGGCCTCAGCGCTTCAGGATGGAGCCCAGCACCCCCCGCAGCACCGCATTCCCGAGCTGCCGCCCCATGCTGCGGGCGGCGGATTTGGCCATGGACTCCACCACGCCCTCCCGCCTGCCGCCGCGCCCGGTGAGGATGTCGCCCACCATTCCGCCCAGCCCGCCATCGTTCTCCCGCGGCGGAATCTGCGGGATGCGGCTGCTGCGCGGCACTTGCGGCAGCGGCCGCGGCGGCAGGGTGGCGCCGCCCCAGGGGTTGCCGCCCCGCACCGGGGCGCTGCCCGTCCGTTGCGGGCCCTCCGCCTGGGGCGCCGCGGCGCGGCCGACCAGCCCCTCATAGGCGCTCTCGCGGTCCACCGGCGTATCGTAATGCCCGGCAAGCGGGCTGCGACCCATGATCGCCGCCCGCTCCTCGGCGGTGAGGGGCCCGATCCGGCCGCGCGGCGGCAGAATGCGGGCGCGCTCCACCATGCTCGGCGTGCCATCGGCCTGCAGGGTGGAGACCAGCGCCTCCCCCACCCCGAGCGCGGTGATCGCCTCTTCCACCCGCAGCTTCGGGTTGGGGCGGAAGGTCTCGGCCGCCGCCCGCACCGCCTTCTGCTCCGCCGGGGTGAAGGCGCGCAGCGCATGCTGCACCCGGTTGCCGAGCTGGCCGAGCACCGTGGCCGGCAGGTCCAGCGGGTTCTGGGTGACGAAATAGATGCCGACGCCCTTGGAGCGGATGAGCCGCACCACCGTCTCCACCTTCTCCACCAGGGCGCGGGGCGCGTCGCGGAACAGCAGGTGGGCCTCGTCGAAGAAGAAGACGAGCTTGGGCTTCTCCAGGTCGCCCACCTCCGGCAGCTCCTCGAACAGCTCGGAGAGCAGCCAGAGCAGGAAGGTGGCGTAGAGCCGGGGCGAGGCGATGAGCTTCTCCGCCGCCAGCACGTTCACTGCCCCCCGCCCATCGGGCGTAAGGAGCATGAGGTCCTGCAGCGTCAGCGCCGGCTCGCCGAAGAAATGCTCGCCGCCCTGCTGTTCCAGCAGCAGCAGGCGGCGCTGGATGGTGCCGAGGCTGGCCTTGGTCACATGGCCATAGGCGGTGCTGACCTCCGAGGCGCGCTCCGCCACATGCGAGAGGATTGCCCGCAGATCCTTGAAGTCGAGCAGCAGGTGGCCTTCGTCGTCGGCCAGGGCGAAGGCGATGGCGAGGGCGCCTTCCTGGGTCTCGTTCAGCTCCAGCATCCGGGCCAGCAGCACGGGCCCCATCTCCGCCACAGTGGCGCGCAGCGGGTGGCCGAGCTGGCCGAACACGTCCCAGAAGACGGCCGGGGAGGGCTCATAGGCGAAATCCGCCTCCCCCAGCGCCTGCGCCCGCTGCTCCAGCTTGGGGTTGGGCCGCCCGGGCTCCGCCAAGCCGGAGAGATCGCCCTTCACATCGGCGCAGAAGACCGGGACGCCGGCGCGGGAGAAGCCCTCCGCCAGGGTCTGCAGCGTCACGGTCTTGCCGGTGCCGGTGGCGCCGGCGATCAGCCCGTGGCGGTTGGCGCGGGACAGCAGCAGGCGACAGGGGGTCTCGCCCGCGCCGAGGAGAATCGAATCCGTCATCCCAGCCTCCCGCCCTGCCGGACCAGATATAGGGCCTGGGCGGCAGCACGAGAAAGGGCGGCCGGCCGGTGGCGGGACCGCCCTTCGCTGGTACCAGGGGCAGATTCCCGCCCCCGGTCCGGGTTCAGGCGGCGGCGACGGCCGGGCCGGTCAGCGCCGCGGCGCGGGCGGCGATGCGCTGGCGGATGGCGACCGGCACCTGGCGGTGGGACATGGCGCGCGGCAGGTCGAGCGCCGGCATCTCCGGGCTGCCGGCGAACATCGCCTCGTATTCCGCGGCATTGTCGAAGGTCGCGCGGGTGTCGGCGTCGAGGAAGGTTTCCGCCGGGGTGTTCTCCGCCAGGATGACGGCGTGGTCGGCGGTTTCGATATGGTAGTAGGTGAAGGTCGCCGGCACCTCCTCCTCCCGCAGGATGGTGGTGCCGTTCACCAGGGCGCCGGCCTGAACCAGCACGCCGTCGATCAGCAGGGCATGGCCCGGGGAGAGGCAGAGGTCGCGGCTCGGCACGCCCTCGGCCAGGGCGCCCGCCTTGATGCGGACCGGCAGCTTGTCGGCGCGGCCGGCGAAGAGGGCGGAGACGGTCTGCCGGCCGATCCAGCGGATGGCGCGGGTCTCGCCCCCGGCGGTGGTGACCAGATCGCCGATCGAGAGGCTCTCCACCACCCGTTCGCCCGCGGGGGTGGCGATGCGCGTGCCGGGCATGAAGCAGAAGGTGTAGTCCGCGCCACCCGCGCCCAGCGTATCCGGGGTCAGCGTCACGGCTGCGCCGCTGCCGATCACGGCCTCGCTCTTGGTGAAGAAGTAGTACTTCGTGCTCGGGCTGGTGCCCATGGAGGCATAGAAACCGGACACCCCGTCCACCACCGCCAGGCCACGATAGGTGACCGCCACGCCGCCCCCCGGGAGCTGGGAGGCAAGGAAGCTTTCCGCCTTGGCGCTGTTGTCCCCCAGTGTGAGGCCGTCCGCGCCCGAGACGGTGATGGTGACGCCGGAGACGACAGAGCTGGTGATCTCGCCAGAGGTGTCGCTGGTGCTGTCGATCTGGGACAGCAGATAGACCTGGTAACCGGAATCGGTGGTGGGCATCGGCGCACTCCATGCAACGAGCTCGGCGGGCGGGGCCGCTGGACGCACGGCCTGGCGCGCCCACCGCTCCGGCGTCGCCGCGCCCTGGAGCACACTCCGGCCAGGTGGCATCACCTGACCGGAGTGTGCTCCAGAAAACGCAAGATCCAGAGCGGCTCATCTCCGACCTGGGCGGATCACGCCGTGATCCATCGGGTCGGAGGCTGCCCTAGGGCGCGTTCATCCGAAAAGGTGAAATACCCCCGGCCTCTTTCCCATAATGCGAGAGGCGTCCCGGATAATTCCAGCAACCAGAGATAGCAGGACCAATTATTTCGCACTCGGAGAGAATCCCGGGACGGAGACCGCCGCTTGGATTGCGCCGTCCGGAAAGCCGCCCGCGTCGCGGTTTTTCAGGCGGCACCTGGCCCTGGACGGTGCCGGCTTGCCGGCGGCCCGGGACATCGCTATACGCCCGCCTCCCACGCGCGCCGGGCCTGTAGGGCATGCCCGGCCGCGTCTCCGCGCCCCTTCGCCGGGCGCATCACGGCCGAATACGGAGGTCCGAAATGCCCAAGATGAAGACGAAGTCTTCTGCAAAGAAGCGCTTCAAGATCACCGCCACCGGCAAGGTGCTCGCCGGCCCCGGCAAGAAGCGGCACAACCTCTCCGCCCGCACCTCCAAGGTGAAGCGGCAGAACACCGGCAACCAGGTGCTGCGGCACCAGGATGGGCTGACGGTGAAGCAGTGGCTGCCCTACGGGCTGGATCGGTAAGGAGGCGAGCGCACCATGGCACGTGTGAAGCGGGGCGTTACCGCCCATGCCCGCCACAAGAAGGTCCTCAAGCTCGCCAAGGGCTATGTCGGCCGGTCTTCCACGAATTACCGCCCCGCGCTGGAGCGGGTCGAGAAGGCGCTGCAATACGCCTATCGCGACCGCCGCAACAAGAAGCGCGACTTCCGTGGCCTGTGGATCCAGCGGATCAACGCCGCGGTGCGGGAGCACGGGCTGACCTATTCCCAGTTCATCGCCGGGGTGAAGGCCGCGGGGATCGAGCTGGACCGCAAGGTGATGGCCGCCATCGCCTTCGACGACCCGGCGAGCTTTGCGGCGCTGGTCGAGAAGGCCCGCGCGGCGAAGCCGGCCCAGACGCCGGCCGCCTGATCCCTCCCCCTTCGGGGAAGTCTTTGCGCAAGGGGCCGCTCCCGGCAGGGTGCGGCCTTTTGCCTGTTCGGGACCCGCGATGATGAGCGATGACCTTGCGGCCCTCCGGGCCGAGACCGCCGAACAGCTTGCCGCCGCCGCCGATCTCCGCGCCTGGGATGCGGTGCGAGTGGCGACCCTCGGCAAGAGCGGCAAGCTGACCGGGCTGCTGAAGGGCCTGGGCGCCGTGCCGGCCGAGCAGCGGAAGGAGCGCGGCGCCGCGCTCAACCGGCTGAAGGGGGAGCTGGAGTCCGCCATCGAGGCCCGCCGCCTGGCGCTGGAGGATGCGGCGCTGGAGGCGCGGCTGGCCGCGGAGCGGCTGGACGTGACCCTGCCGCCCCGCCCCGCCGCGCCGGCCGGCGAAGGCGGGATCCACCCCATCAGCCGCACCTTCGAGGAGCTGGTGGCGCTGTTCGGCGCCCAGGGCTTCTCGGTGGCAGAGGGCCCGGACATCGAGAGCGACTGGCTGAACTTCTCCGCCCTCAATATCCCGGACCACCACCCGGCCCGGCAGGACCACGACACCTTCTACCTGCCCGCCGGCGCCGATGGCCGCCGCCCGGTGCTGCGCACCCACACCTCCCCGGTGCAGGCGCGCACCATGCTGGGCCAGGAGCCGCCGATCCGCGTCATCGTCCCCGGCCGCACCTGGCGCGCCGACCATGACGCGACCCATTCCCCGATGTTCCACCAGGTGGAGGGGCTGGTGATCGACCGCGGCATCCATCTCGGCCACCTCAAGGGCTGCCTGATCGATTTCCTCCGCGCCTTCTTCGGCATCGCCGACCTGCCGGTGCGCTTCCGCTCCTCCTACTTCCCCTTCACCGAGCCCTCGATGGAGGTCGATATCGGCTGGAACCGGAAGACCGGGCAGCTCGGCGCAGGCGGCGACTGGCTGGAGATCCTCGGCTCCGGCATGGTCCACCCGAAGGTGCTGGCCAATTGCGGCCTCGACCCGCGGGAATGGCAGGGCTTCGCCTTCGGCATGGGGATCGAGCGCATCACCATGCTGAAGCACGGCATGCCCGACCTCCGCCCCTTCTACGAGAGCGACCTGCGCTGGCTGCGCCACTGGGCGAGCGATCCGCTCTCGCCGCCCTCCCTGGCGGAGGGCATCTGAGATGAAATTCCCCCTCTCCTGGCTCCGCCGGCATCTCGAGACCGAGGCCTCGCTGGAGACCATCCTCGCCACCCTCAACCGCATCGGCCTCGAGGTCGAAGGGGTGGAGGATCGCGGCGCGGCGCTCGCTTCCTTCCGCATCGCCCAGGTGGTGGAGGCGGAGCAGCACCCGAATGCCGACCGCCTCCGCGCGCTGAAGGTCGATCCGGGCGACGGCAAGCTGCTCTCCGTCGTCTGCGGCGCGCCCAACGCACGCGCCGGCATGAAGGGCGTGGTGGCGCTGCCCGGCGCCTTCATCCCCGGCACCGGCATCACCCTGAAGAAGGGCGAGATCCGCGGCGTGGCGTCCGAGGCGATGATGCTCTCGGCCCGCGAGATGGGCCTCGGCGACGACCATAGCGGCATCGTGGACCTCCCGGCGGATGCGCCGCTTGGCGAGAGCTACGTCACCTGGGCCGGGCTCGACGACCCGATCATCGAGATCAGCGTCACGCCCAATCGTGGCGATGCGCTCGGCGTGCGCGGCGTGGCGCGCGACCTGGCCGCCGCCGGACTCGGCACGCTGAAGCCGCTGCCGACGCCGAAGGTGACGCCCGCCTACCCCGCCCCGCTGCGCTGGGAGATCGCCGATCCGCGTGCCTGCGACCATGTCCTTGGCCGCGCCATCCGCGGGCTGCGCAACGGCCCCTCGCCCAAATGGCTGCAGGACTGGCTGGTGGCCATCGGCCAGCGGCCGATCAACGCGCTGGTGGACGTGACCAACCTCTTCACCTTCGGCCTCGGCCGGCCGCTGCACGTCTTCGACGTGGCGAAGGTGAAGGGCAATACGCTGACCATGCGCATGGCGCGGGAGGGCGAAACCCTCTCGGCGCTGAACGGCAAGGAATATGCGCTGACGCCGGAGGACGGGATCATCGCCGATGCGGCGGGGCCCGAGGCGCTGGGCGGCATCATCGGCGGCGCGCCCACGGGCTGCGACGAGACGACGACCGAGTGCTTCATCGAATGCGCCCTGTTCGACCCGGTGCGCATCGCCCTCTCCGGCCGCCGGCATGACATCCGCACCGATGCGCGGGCGCGGTTCGAGCGCGGCGTGGACCCGGCCCTGCCGCCCCTGGCGCTGGACCTGGCCACCGAGCTGATGATCGAGCTCTGCGGCGGCGAGGCGAGCGAGGTCTCCGCCGCCGGCACGCCGCCCGCCTGGCAGCGCAGCGCGACGCTGCGCTTCGAGCGGCTGGCCGGCCTCGGCGGTGCCGAGGTGCCGGCGGATGAGGCGGTCGGCGCGCTGGAACGCCTCGGCTTCACCGTCGAGGCGCGGGATGCGGCGAAGGTGACGGTCGCCGTCCCCTCCTGGCGCAACGACATCGCGGGCCACGGCGCGCTGGACCAGTTCCCCGGCCTCGACCCGGCCCGCGCCCGCGCCGCCGCCGAGGGCTGCGCCGTCATCGAGCCCGAGGCGGATCTGGTGGAGGAGGTGCTGCGGCTGCGCGGCCTGGATTCCATCCCGCCCGTCTCCCTGCCCGTGTCCGGCATCGTCCCGCCGCCGGCGCTGACCGCGAAGCAGGCCCGCGCCGTGCTGGCGCGCCGCGTGCTCGCCGCGCGCGGCATGCTGGATTGCGTCAGCTTCGGCTTCCTGGAAGCGAAGACGGCGGCGCTGTTCGGCGCGACGCCGCCGGAGCTGCACCTGGAGAACCCGATCGCCGCCGATCTGGACCAGATGCGGCCGACGCCGGTGGCGAGCCTGGCGCTCGCCGCCGCGCGCAATGCGGCGCGCGGCTGGCCGGATGTGGCCCTGTCCGAGCTGGGTGCGGCCTATCGCGACCCCTCGCCGGAAGGGCAGCTCGCCGTCGCCGCTGGGCTGCGCGCCGGGCAGACGCCGCGGCACTGGGCGGACGCCTCGCGGCCGGTGGATGCCTTCGACGCCAAGGGCGATGCGCTCGCCGTGCTGGCGGCGCTCGGCGTGCCCATGGCGGCGCTGCAGGTCACCGCCGATGCGCCGGGCTTCTACCACCCGGGCCGCAGCGGCGTGGTGCGGCAGGGGCCGAAGACCGTGCTGGCCACTTTCGGCGAGCTGCATCCGAAGCTGCGCGCCGCGCTCGACATCGCCGGGCCGGCGATGGCGTTCGAGGTGTTCCTCGACGCCATCCCGGAGCCGAAGAAGCGGAAGAAGGGCGCGCCCGACCTGCCCGCCTTCCAGCCCCTGCGGCGCGACTTCGCCTTCCTGGTGGACGCGACGGTGCCGGCGGAGGCGCTGCTGCGCGCGGCGCGCGGCGCCGACAAGGCGCTAGTCACCGATGTCGCGCTGTTCGACCGCTACGCCGGCGACAAGCTGCCGGAGGGGAAGGTCAGCCTCGCCCTCCAGGTCACGCTGCAGCCGCGCGAGGCGACGCTGACGGATGCGGAGATCGAGGCCGTGGCGGGGAAGATCGTGGCGGCGGTGGTGAAGGCCACGGGGGCTGCGCTGCGCGGATAGGTCGAGAGGGGCTCTGCCCCTCTCGAGCACACCCCGCCAAAGGCCGAAGGGCCTTTGGAAACCATGGGTTCGGGCGCGTCGGTCAACCTGCCGACTCAAGGGTTCCAAGGGCCGTTCGGCCCTGGGCGGGTGGAGTTCGAGGAGGGCAGCGCCCTCCTCGACCTTGCCGCGACCGTGCGGCCTGATATTGCTGCGCCCCAACGCAGCACAGGAAGCGCCGCACATGACCACCCGCCGCGGTTTCATCGCCGCCAGCGCCGCCCTCCCCCTCGCCGCTCGCGCCCGGGCGCAGAACGCCGCGCCGCTGAAGCTCGGCATCCTGGGCGATCTCTCCGGCCCCTACCGCGACCTCTCCGGCCTCGGCACCCATGCCTGTGTGCGCCAAGCGATCGAGGATCTCGCCGCGGCTGGCACCCAGCTGCCGGTCGAGATCGTGCATGCCGACCACCAGCACAAGGCGGATGTGGGCAGCGCCATCGCGCGGCAGTGGTATGATCGGGACGGGGTGGATGCGATCCTGGAGGTGAACAACTCCGCCATCTCCCTCGCCGTCGCCGACCTGGCGCGGGAGAAGGACAAGGTCTTCCTCGCCACCGGCCCGGCGACGGCCGACCTGCACGGCCCGCGCTGCGGCCCGAACCACGTCCACTGGACCTACGACACCTGGATGCTGGCGCATGGCGCCGGCACGGCGACGGTGAAGGCAGGCGGCGACAGCTGGTACTTCCTGACGGCCGACTACGCCTTCGGCCATGCCCTGCAGCGGGACACGGCGGAGGCGGTGCAGGCGGCGGGCGGCAAGGTGCTCGGCCAGGCGCGCTACCCCTTCCCGCAGACCACCGACTACTCCTCCTTCCTGCTCCAGGCCCAGGCCTCCCGCGCCAAGGTGCTCGGCCTCGCCAA
>NZ_JAMZIK010000060.1 GCF_024178315.1 Siccirubricoccus soli
GCCGCCCGAGTTGCAGAGCGCCAGCACCTTGGCGCGCGAGGCCTGCGCCTGCAGCAGCAGCGCGGAGAAGTCGGTGGTCTCCGGGAAGGGGTAGGTGGCGGAACCGACCACGCGCCCGCCGGCGGCGGTGACGAAGCGGGTCGTGTCGCGCTGGAGCTGCTGGCCGAAGACGTAGTTGGCGGTGATGAAGAACCAGCTGTCGCCGCCGGCCGTCACCAGGGCACTGCCGGTGGATTTCGCCAGCATGTAGGTGTCGTAGGTCCAGTGGATCGTGTTCGGGCTGCACTGCGCGCCGGTGAGGTCGGTGGTGGCGGCGCCGGAGTTCAGCATCACCTTGTTCTTCTCGCGGCAGACCGTGTTGACGGCCAGCGCGACGGAGGAGGTCGGCACGTCGAGGACGGCATCCACCACGCCCTGGTCGAACCATTGCCGCGCGATGCCGGCGCCGACATCCGGCTTGTTCTGGTGGTCGGCGACGATCAGCTCGACATTGAGGGACGGGTTCGCGGCGTGGAATTCCTCGATGGCTTGGCGGGCGCAGATCGCGCTGGTGGGGCCGCCATCGTCGCGGTAGAGGCCAGACTGGTCGTTCAGCACACCGATACGAATCGTCTGATTCTGCGCATGGGCAGGGCGACGGGCCAGCGTGGTGGTGGCCGCCGCCCCGAGCAGGGTACGCCTACGGAACAGCATGGAGTTTTCCTCGTTTCTTGGTCTGGACGTCTGCCGGTGCGCAGCAAGGCGCAAAGCGACGGTGGCGGACAGCGCCTGGGCGAAGGGAGATGCCGCAGGCTGCGCCGGCCGGTTGCCGCTGGCCCAGTCTGCGCCCAGATGTGTTGCCTTCCAAGATGCCCCGAAGGCTGCCTCACCTGCCCGGCCGCATCCGCCGGGGACGCCCCCGCGGCCATCCGGCACGCCCGTTGCCGCGCCGGACCTCGGTTTCACGACGCGGACCTTCGCCGCCCCTGCGGCAGCGGCCATTCGAGAATGGAGGGACGGCCTTCCGGCCGGATCTCCCCCGCAGCCCATCCGAAGAGCACGGCGTTGTAGCCCTTGAACCGCGTGCTGCAGTAGAGGATGCCACGGAACCCCACCGCCCGCGCCGCATCGGCGACGAAGCGTGGCACGAAGTATTCCGGCTTCCAGGGGCTGCCGAGACCGGGCCGCAGCCGGTCCATCACCGCATTCAGCCCGGCGGTCAGCAGCGCGCCGTTGCGCTCGTGCCGGCCACCCGTGACGCCGGTCAGGTCCAGCAGCCCGCGGACTGGCGGGCACGGAAATGCTGCCCCCAAAGGATGCAGCGCGGCTTCGCCGCCGTCTCCGCGCAGGCGCCTTCGATGCTGGAAGCGAGGCGGAAGACGCTCTGGCCATGGTGGTTGAAGCGGCCTTCCGTCCAGTTCGCCGGAGGCGGGCCCATCTGCGCCGCGGTGTGACGGTCCGGCCCGCTCGGCAGCCGGGCGCGGTGCCAGAGCGCGTCCCTGAGGGTGAGCTTCGGCGCCCGCCGCACTATGGACAGGATGCGCCGTCCTACCTCGTGGTCCAGGCCGAGATGGGGGTAGCGCGCGAGATGCCCGCCGAACGACTCCATCTGCCGGGCCACATCCGTATCCGCGGCCATGCCGGCCGAAGCACCCCCCTTGCGCCGCGGTTCGTCGCAAGCCTTGCGGTTCCTGCCCGTGGCAGCCACCGGAGCAGGGCCGCCCATGGGCCCGCCGCAACCCTGCGGGGCCCCGGCAGCAGGGCGGGGCCCCGGAGCGGCAGGCGACCTCGTCGGAAGGGGTCAATCCCGCCAGGGATGCTGGTGCCAGAGCTTCTCGTAATGCGACTTCATCGCCACCAGCTCCGCCCGGTACTCATCCGGGCCCAGCAGCCGCAGCGGCAGGGCAAGCTGCGTCGCCACCGCCTGCCATTCCGGATCCTGCGCCGCCTGCCGCGCAGCATTCACCAGCTTCTCCAGCACCGGCCGCGGCAGGCCGGCGGGCGCGGCAAGGCCACGCATGGAGCCCTCCACCACGTCGAAGCCCTGTTCGCGGAAGGTCGGCACATCCGGCATCACCTGCCAGCGGCTGGGGCCCATCTGGCCGATCGGGCGGAACATGCCCTGGCGGTAATCGCCATAGGCCTCCCCCATATTCGTCACCGCCAGCTCGATCTGCTTCGACAGCGTCGCGGTGCGCACCGGGGCGCCGCCGGCGAAAGGCACGTGCAGCAGCTTGATGTCCGCCACCCGTTCCAGCGCCAGCATTGCCAGATGGTCGTCCGAGCCGATGCCGGAGGTGCCGTAGCTGATCTGGCCGGGCCGCTTCTTCGCTTCCGCCACTAGGTCGGCCACCGTCTTGATCGGGCTGTCCGGCAGCACCCAGACGGCGCCCGGATCGTCCACGATGTTCAGCACCGGCGCGAAATCGTCCAGCCGGAAGCGCGCCTGCGGCCGCTCGATCGGGATGGTGACGATAGTGGGAGTGTTGATGAAGCCGATGGTGTAGCCATCCGGCTTGCTGCGGGCGAGCTCGGTGAAGCCGATCTCCCCGGCAGCGCCCGGCCGGTTGGTTACCACGATGGGCTGGCCGAGATACTTCTCCATGATTTTGGCCAGCGGCCGCGCCGCGACATCCGTGCCGCCGCCGGCCGGGAAGGCCAGCACCATGTTCAGCGGATGGTCCGGGAAGGCCCCCTGGGCCCGTGCCGAGCGGCTGACAGGGGCGGCGAGCGGCGCGGCGGCGAGGCCTGCCAGGATGATGCGGCGGCGCATGGGTGGTCCTCCCGGAATTGGCCGTACGATGCGGACGGCCTTGCCAGGGATCGGACCACAGCGACGACGGCCGAGCAACCGTGCCGTCAGCCGGGCGGGCGGGCGATGAGGCCGGTCTTCTCCCCGCGGCGGAAGCCGGCGCCTTCGTAGAAGCGGAAGGTGGAGTCCCGCTGCGAGCCGGTAAGAAGCATCACCTTGTAGCAGCCGGCCGCCCAGGCGGCGGCGAGCGCCGCGGCCAGCACGGCGCGGCCGATGCCCTGGCGGCGGTGATCCGCATGGGTCACCACATTTTCGATGAAGGCATAGGGGCGGGTGCCGCGCGTCAGGTTCGGCACCTGGACCAGGGTACAGCTCGCCACCGCCTCCCCCGCCCGCTCCCCCAGGAAGATGGTGAGGCCCGGCATGGCCAGCATGGCCTGCCAGGCGGTGGCGGTCTGCGCGGGCGGCGGCGCCGGGTCCGCCGGGTGCAGGTGACGGTAGAGGGCCAGCAGGGCAGGCAGGTCGGCGGCGCCGGCGGCGCGGATGCGCAGATCGGTCATGGGGCCTCGGGCGTGAGCTGCGCAAGATGGCACGGGATTGCGCTTCGGCGGCAAGAGCCGCCTCTGGCATGGTTCCTGCCTGCCCGGCACGGGAAGACGCGGGGGAGGGTCCATGCGAGACTGGATGAAGCGCCTGCTGGCAGGTGCGATGTTGACGGGCGGCTTGGCCGCTTCGGCCCAGGCCGGCACCACGCTGGATGCGGTGCGGCGCAATGGCGTCGTCTCCTGCGGCGTCTCCACCGGGCTGGCGGGCATGTCCCAGCCCGATGCGAACGGCGTCTGGCGCGGCTTCGACGCCGATATCTGCCGCGCCGTCGCGACCGCGGTGTTCGGCGATGCGGGGAAGGTGCGCTTCGTCGCCACCACCGCCGCCACGCGCTTCACCGCGCTGCAATCGGGCGAGGTGGACATGCTCTCCCGCACCACCGCGCTGACCGTGGCGCGGGACAGCCAGATGGGGCTGACCATCACCGTCCCGCATTTCTTCACCGGCCAGGGCATCCTGGTGCACAAGCGGCTGAACATCACCAGCGCGGCGCAGCTCGACGGCGCCACCTTCTGCGCGACGCTGGCCAGCGAGATCGAGCGGAACCTGGCGGATTGGGCCCGTCAGAAGAATATCCGCATCACCACCGTGCCCTTCGACACCCCGCCCAACGTCCTGGCCGCCTTCCAGGCCGGGCGGTGCGACGCCATCAGCAACGACATGATCAACCTCTCCGGCAACCGCATGGCCTCCCCCAACCCGCAGGATCTGGTCCTGCTGCCGGAGCTGGTGTTCAAGGAGCCGCACGGGGTGCTGGTGCGGAACGGCGACCCGGAATGGGCGGCGCTGACGCGCTGGGCGGTGTTCGCGCTGATCCAGGCAGAGGAGATGGGGCTGACCAGCGCCAATGTGGAGCAGGTGCGCGCCACGACCCAGGACCCGAAGATCCGCCGCTTCCTCGGCCTGACGGAGAATGTCGGCACCGGCTGGGGCCTGCCCGCCTCCTGGGCCTATGAGGTGGTGCGGCAGGTGGGGAATTATGGGGAGGTATTCGAGCGCGGGCCTGGCAAGGTGCTCGGCATGGAGCGTGGCCCCAACCGGCTTTGGACCGAGGGCGGGATGCTGATGTCCTGGCTGTGGCAATGACCCCCATGACAGCGCTGCGCGCCGTCGCGGCCCCCCCCCGGGAGTCGCCTGCCGGTAGGGGCCTCGCACAGCTCGCCGCGGCTAAGCCGCGGCGAGCAACGGGCGGCGCGGTCAAGAGGCAGCGCCGCCCTGCGATAGAGCGTTTTCGGTTCACATGTGTTCACCGAAAACGCTCTACGCCTTGGTCTGCGGAGCAGATTCACGCCTTCGGGCGATGCCGCCCTCCGGCGATCTGCTCTAGCCCACGCTATTCCTCGAACCCCGCCACCGCCAGGATGGTGGCGAGGCTCGCCGCCATGCCGCGCAGGCTCTCGCCCTTCTCCACATCGATCCACTCCTCCAGCGAATGCGCTCGGCCACCGCGCCCGCCGCTGCCGATGCGTAGCGCCGGAATGCCGAGGCTCATCGGGATGTTCGCATCGGTGGAGGAGCTCTCGAAGACCGGCGTGTAGCCCTCCGCCGCCACCGCCGCGGCGGCGAACTGCGCGATCGGCGCGCTCTCCGGCGTGGCGCCGGCCGGGCGGTCGCCGATCGGGGCGATCTCCACCGTCACCGCGCCCTCGCGTGTCGAGCGCGCCGCATTCTCGGCTGCCACAGCCGCTTCGACGCCGGCCAGGAATTCCCGCTCCAGCCGGGCCAGCTCGGCGGCGCTCTCGCTGCGCAGATCCACCTCCATCCAGACCGCATTCGGGATGGCGTTCACCGAGGTGCCGCCGCCCAGTACGCTGACGCAATGCGTCGTCTTCGGCGCGTCCGGCGCCGCCAGCCCCGCCAGCGCCAGGCTGGCGCGGGCCATGGCATAGGCCGGGTTCACTAGGCCGAAGGCGCCGAAGCTGTGCCCGCCCGGGCCGCAGAAGGTCACGCGGAAGCGCTTGCTGCCAACGCCGCCGGTGACGATGCGATCGACCTCCGGGCTGTCCACGGTGAAGAAGGCCGCCACCCGGTCGCGGTGCCGCCCCTCCCGGAAGAAATGCCGCACGCCGCGGAGGTCGCCGAGCCCCTCCTCCCCCACATCGCCGAGGAAGAGCAGGTCGCAGCGCGTGACGATGCCGGCCTCGTCCAGCGCGCGCAGGAAGGCGAGGTTGACGGCGAGGCTCCGCGTGTCGTCGCCGACGCCGGGGGCGAAAAGCTTCGTCCCCTCCCGCCGCACCCGCACATCCGTGCCCTCGGGGAAGACGGTGTCGAGATGCGCGGCGACCACGACCGTCTGGCCATTGCCGCTGCCGCGGCGCCGGCCCATGACATTGCCCACCGCATCCTGCTCCACCTCCTCCAGCCCATGGGCGCGGAGCATCTCCAGATAGGCGCTAGCGCGCGCCGCTTCCTTGAAGGGCGGGGCAGGAATCTCGGTCAGGCGGATGATGTCCTCGACCGTCCGCTCATGCTCCCGGTCCAGCACGGCCAGGGCGGCCCGGAAGCGGAGATGGGCGCGAATGCGGGCGATGGTATCGGCGGCGCTGCTCATGGCTACCTCATCGCGGGGGCGCCGGGGCGGGTCAAGCGTGAAGCCGCACGGGGGCGGTTTCGAGAGGGGCGCCGCCCCTCTCGAACTCTCCCCGCCAAAGGCCGAAGGGCCTTTGGAAACCATGAGTTCGGACCCGAGGGTTCAGCCTGCAAGCCTGAAGGCTCCAAGGGCCCTGCGGGGCTTGGGGAGGGCAGAGCCCTTCTCAACCCTCGCCCTGCAGCGCCACCCGGAACTCGTCCAGCACCCGCAGCCGCCCGCCCGGCTGCTCCACATGCCAGAAGGCCCAGCCATTGCAGCTCGGCGCCTCCTGCACCAGCGCGCCCACCTGATGGATGGAGCCCTGCGCCCGGCCGCAGCGAATGGAACCGTCGGCGGCCACCACCGCCTGCCAGCGCCGGCCGCGGTCCACCAGCACCGTCCCGGCCGGCACCAGCCCGCGCTCCACCAGATGGCCAAAGGGAATGCGCTTCTGCTCGCGCTTGCCGGCGGTGACCAGGGCGGCGGACTCCGACAGCGGCTCGACGGAATCGATCCGGGCCTCGGCGGCCGCTGCATAGGCTGGGTCCCGTTCCAGCCCGATATAGCGGCGCCCCAGCCGCCGGGCGACGGCCGCCGTGGTGCCGGTGCCGAGGAAGGGGTCCAGCACCACCTCCCCCGGCTGGGTGCAGGAGAGGATCACCCGGTGCAGCAGGGCTTCCGGCTTCTGCGTCGGGTGCAGCTTCGCCCCTGTCTCGTCCCGCAGCCGCTCGGCGCCGGTGCAGAGCGGGATGAACCAGTCGCTCCGCATCTGCACCTCCTCGTTCAGCGACTTCATGGCCGCGTAGTTGAAGCGGTAGCGGCTTTCGGCGCCGCGGGCGGCCCAGATCAGCGTCTCGTGCGCATTGGTGAAGCGCCTGCCGCGGAAATTCGGCATCGGGTTCGCCTTGCGCCAGATGACGTCGTTCAGCACCCAGAAGCCGAGGTCCTGCAGCGCGGTACCGAGGCGGAAGATGTTGTGGTAGCTGCCGATGACCCAGATGGTGCCATCCTTGCGCAGCACACGGCGCGCCTCGGTCAGCCATTCGTGGGTGAAGGCGTCATAGGCGGCGAGGTCGTCGAAGCGGTCCCAGGCCTCGTCCACCCCGTCCACCAGGCTGTCATCCGGCCGGCGAAGATCGCCCTTGAGCTGGAGGTTGTAGGGCGGGTCGGCGAAGATGGCATGCACCGAGGCCGGCGGAAGCTGCCGCATCAGCGCGATGCAATCGCCGACCAGCACCTTGTCGAGCGGCAGGTCGAGCCCCGTCCCCACACCATCCCCCATGCAGCCCCACGCCCCCGCGACGCGGCGGCCCCATCGCCGCCACCATCGCCGCCGGGCGAGTCCGGGTCAACGCCCGCCTTGCGGGTCGCCCGCGACAGGGGCGCCTGCCGCCCTGGCAGGCCTTGTGTTCCGGTCGGCCACGCCGCCCCCCGCCCGGCTATCCCACGGGCCGGGCCAGGACCCGCCGGTCCGCCCGCCGGTTCGGCCACGGCCCCGGGCAGCGTGACCGAAACGGTGAGTGCCCCGATCGGGGAGTTGCCACCGCCTGAGTTCGGCAGCGCGATTGAGGGCACTGATGAGATGGCGGAAGGTGCCCCCTGCCTCGTTGCCATGGGCGGAAGCGCCGAGGGTGGTCGTGGGTCGGGGTGCGGGGGCTCCTGCAGCATGCTCACCGGCACCGCCTCGCGGGTGGAAACGCAGATCGGGGGCGCGCCTGCCCGCCATCCATGTCACGGCCGCGCAGGAGGATTGGGCCGCATGGGTCAGGCTGCGCGGCCTGAGCCCGCCGGACCTGTCGCATGGGCTGCGGTTCGGCACGATCCAGATGGCGCTGGACGCGGCGGCGCAGGGGCTGGGCGTGGCCATCGCGCGGCTGCCGGTCTGCGCCGACGACATCGCGGGCAACCGCGTCCGCGCGCTCGACCTGCCGACCGAGGGCGACACCACCTATTGGCTCGTCACCCGCCCCGGCCTGCTGCGGCAGCGGGAAGGGAGGCTGCTGGCGGCTTGGTTTCGGCACGAGTTGCAAGGCGAAGACGCGGCGGCGTGAATCGCGCTCGGGCCCGAGGCGCATGTAGCGTGAAACGAGGATGCCTGGGAGCGCTGCAAGGCGTGTCGGGAGTTCTCCTGGTCCGACCTCGGCGCTCCCCGGGTCGCCGCGCCAACCTTGGCGCCCCCTGCGAAAACGCTACCCCGGACGGACCGGTTCGCATGTCCGCGGCTGACGCAGGTGCCCGAGACCCTAGGTTCAAACGTGTTCAGGCGGAGCTTCTCCGGCCGCCGAAACCCGGACGGCGCAGAACTTGAACTCCGGGATCTTGCCGAAGGGATCGAGGGCCGGATTGGTCAGCAGGTTGGCGGCGGCCTCAGCGTAGCAGAAGGGCAGGAACACCATGCCCGCCGGAACATCGCGGTCGGCGCGGACCTTGACATCCACGGCGCCGCGCCGCGTCTCCAGCCGTGCCAGCCCGCCAGCCGTTAGCCTCAATCGGCCCAGCTCCGCCGGCGACAGCAATGCCACGGCCTCAGGTTCCAGCAGGTCCAGCACGTCAGAGCGCCGGGTCATCGAGCCGGTGTGCCAATGCTCCAGCACGCGTCCGGTGGACAGCACCATCGGGTAATCGGCATCCGGCAGCTCGGCCGGCGGCGTGACCCGGGCAGGCACCAGCCGCGCCCGCCCGGTCGCGGTCGGGAAGCCGCTGGCGAACAGGATCTCGTTGCCCGGCCGGTCCGGCGCATCCGTGGGATAGGTCACGGCGCCTTCGCGCTCCAGCCGCTCCCAGCTGATATTGGCGAGGGAGGGCATCACGGCGGCCATCTCGGCGAAGATCTCGCGTGGGCCAGCATAATCCCAGCCGAGTCCGAGCCGGTGGGCGATTTCCTGGACGATCCACCAATCCGGACGTGCCTCCCCCGGCAACGGCACCACAGGGCGCGCCATCTGCACGCGCCGGTCGGTATTGGTGAAGGTGCCGGCCTTCTCGAAAAACGCCGAGGCGGGCAGCACCACATCGGCATGAAAGGCTGTCTCGGTCAGGAACAGGTCCTGCACCACCAGGTGCTCGAGCCGTGCCAGCGCCGCACGCGCATGGTGCAGGTCAGGGTCGGACATGGCCGGGTTCTCGCCCTCGATATACATGCCGCGGATGGTGCCGGCATGGATCGCCTGCATGATCTCCACCACGGTCAGCCCGGGCTGCGGGTCTAGCGCCGTCCCCCAGTAGCGTTCGAAGGCGGTGCGGATCTCCGGCCGCGCCACCGGCTGGTAGTCCGGCAGGACCATCGGGATCAGCCCTGCATCCGAGGCGCCCTGCACGTTGTTCTGGCCGCGCAGCGGGTGCAGCCCGGTGCCGGGCCGGCCGATCTGCCCGGTGATCAGGGCCAGGGCGATCAGGCAACGGGCATTGTCCGTGCCATGCACATGCTGGCTGATGCCCATGCCCCAGAAGATGATCGAGGCGCGCGCTCCGGCATAAAGCCGGGCCACGGCCCGCAGCGTGGCGGCAGGGATGCCGCAGACCGCCTCCATCCGCTCGGGTGGGAAGTCACGGATGCGCTCGCGCAGCTCGGCGAAGCCTTCGGTGTAGCCGCGGATATACTGCTCGTCGGCGAGGCCCTCCTCGATGATCGTGTGCAGCATGGCGTTCAGCATCGCCACGTCGCTGCCAGGCCGGAAGGCGAGGTTGTAGGTCGCCAGGCGGGAAAGGCTCTGGCCCCGCGGGTCCATCACCACCAGCTTCGCGCCGCGCTGCCTCACCGCGTTCTTGATGAAACTGGCGGCGACCGGGTGGTTCACCGTCGGGTTGGCGCCGATGACGAAGATCACTTCGGCATCAAGCGCCGCCGAGAAGGGTGCGGTCACCGCGGCGGAGTTCAGCCCCTCCATCAATGCGGCAACCGAGGAGGCATGACAGAGCCGCGTGCAGTGGTCGACATTGTTGCTGCCGAAGCCGGTACGCACCAGCTTCTGGAACAGATAGGCTTCCTCGTTCGAGCCCTTGGCGGAGCCGAAGCCGGCGAGCGCCTTCGGCCCATACGCCTCGCGCAGGCGGCGCAGCCCGCCGGCGGCGGCGTCCAGCGCCTCCTCCCAGCTCGCCTCGCGGAAGTGGGTCCAGGGATTCGCCGGGTCGACCTCGTCATCGGCGCGCTTGGGAACGCCCTCGCGGCGGATCAGTGGCCTGGTCAGCCGGTGCGGGTGATGGGTATAGCCGAAGCCGAAGCGCCCTTTCACACAGAGCCGCTGATGGTTGGCCGGACCGTCCCGGCCCTCGGCATGGATGATCCGGTCGTCCTTCACCGCATAGGTGACCTGGCAGCCGACGCCGCAATAGGGGCAGAGCGAGTCCACCTGCCGGTCCGGCCAGACGGTCCGCGTTTGCTGCTCGTTCAGATAGGCCGCCGGCATCAGCGCCCCGGTGGGGCAGGCCTGCACGCATTCGCCGCAGCCGACACAGGTGGAGGCGCCCATCGGGTCGTCGAAGTCGAACACCACCTTGGCACCGGCGTTGCGGTACGCCATGCCGATGACGTCGTTGACCTGCACTTCCCGGCAAGCGCGCACGCAGAGATTGCAGTGGATGCAGGCGTCGAGGTTGACGCGCATGGCCGGGTGACTGGGGTCCGGCGCCCAACGCCGCACGGCAGGGAACCGGCTGGACTGCAGGGCCATGCTTTCCGCCCCGCGCCAGAAGCGGGAGGTGGGATCGTGCGAGGCCTCGCGCGCCGGCTGGTCGGTGAGGAGAAGCTCCATGACCACGCGCCGCGCGTTCCGCGCCCGCTCGCTGGCGCTGCGCACGACCATGCCGGGGCTGGGTTGCCGCATGCAGGAGGCGGCCAGCACGCGCTCCCCTTCGATCTCGACCATGCAGGCGCGGCAATTGCCGTCTGGGCGGTAGCCCGGCTCGGCCGAATGGCAGAGATGCGGAATTTCGGTGCCGAGGCGGCGGGCCGCTTCCCAGATGGTCTCGTCGGCCAGAGCCTCCACCGCGACGCCATCCAGCGCGAAGGGAATGGACCCGCTCATCGGCTGCTCCCCCCGGGGCTGCTCTCCTGGGCGGTGACGTGGTCCGGGAAGTGGCGCAGCAGGCTGGTCAAGGGATTGGGCGCGGCCTGGCCGAGGCCGCAGATCGAGGCGTCGCGCATCACCGCCGCCAGCTCGGCCAACAGCGCGCCGTCCCAGACGGGGCGCTCCATCAGCAGGCGCGCCTTCTGCGTGCCGACCCGGCAGGGCGTGCACTGGCCGCAGCTCTCATCCTCGAAGAAGCGCATCAGATTCAGGGCAGCGGCGCGCAGGTCGTCGCGGTCGGAGAGCACGATCACCGCCGCCGAGCCGATAAAGCAGCCATAGGGTTCCAGCGCACCGAACTCCAGCGGCACATCGGCCAAGCTGGCCGGCAGGATGCCGCCCGAGGCGCCGCCGGGCAGGAAAGCGGCGAGGCGATGGCCCTCCGTCATGCCGCCGCAGAACTCCTCCACCAATTCGCGCAAGGTGATCCCGGCCGGTGCCAGCTTCACCCCCGGCTCGCGCACCCGGCCGGAGACGGAGAAGGACCGCAGCCCCTTCCCGCCATGCCGTCCGTGCGCTGCCCACCATTCCGGTCCACGCTCCAGGATGTCCCGCACCCAGTACAGGGTCTCGACATTGTTGATCAGGGTGGGCTGGCCGAAGAGGCCGCGCTGGAAGGGATAGGGCGGCTTGTGGCGAGGCAGGCCGCGCTTGCCCTCCAGGCTTTCCAGCAGGGCGGATTCCTCGCCGCAGATATAGGCGCCCGCGCCGCGGCGCAGATGCAGGCGCGGCCCGCCCGGCGGCAGCTTCGCGATTTCCCGGCGCAGGATCTCGCGCGCCAAGGGATATTCGTCGCGGAGGTAGAGATAGACATCCTCGGCCTCAATGACATGCGCGGCGATCAGCGTGCCTTCCAGGATGCGGTGCGGGTCGGTGTTGAGGTAATGCCGATCCTTGAAGGTGCCCGGCTCGCCTTCATCGGCATTCACTGCCATCAGGCGCGGGCCCGGCTCGCCGCGCACCGCGCGCCATTTGCGGCCGGTGGGGAAGCCGGCGCCGCCCAGGCCACGCAGCCCGCTATGCTCCATCGCGGCCAGCACCGCCTCGGCGCTGAGCGCGCCACTACGCACCCGTTCCAGCAGGGCATATCCGCCCCCGGCGCGATACTGTGTGGCATCCACATAGGACGCGATGTGGGGATGGGTATCGCCCTGCCGGATCGCCTCCAGCACAGCCGGTACCGTGGCCCGATGCAGGAAGTGATGCCCGACCTCGACCACCGGGGCCTGGTCGCAGAGGCCGAGGCAAGGCGCGCGCAGCACCCTGGCCGCCCCCCCCACCTGCGCCGGCAAGGTTGCGAGCAATGCCTCCGAGCCGTGCATCGCGCACCCCAGGCTGTCGCAGACGCGCACCGCGAGCGGCGGCAGCGCCGGCGCCCCTTCCTTCACCACGGCGAAATGCGCGTAGAAGGTTGCCACCTCATAGACCTCGACTTCCGACAGCCGCATGGCCTCAGCCAGGGCCGCCAGCCAGGCGGCGGGTATCTGTCCGAAGCGGTCCTGGATCAGATGCAGATGCTCAATCAGGAGGTCCCGGCGGCGGGGGCGATCGGCGAGGAGCGCCTCCAGCTCCGCCCGCACCTGCGGATCGACCTGCCTGCCCCGCGGCGTCGCACGGGCCGGGTGGCGGCCGCGCGCCGGACCGGGCTTTCCTGCGGCCCCGGGGTTTATGGGCTGCGTCGGTAACATCTGGGCTAGAGGCTCCGGTCAGGATGGAGCCCAAGCTTCATGGGCTGCGCCGGCCATGTTTCAGAAATGGTGACTCCCACCGCCGATCCTCCCGCCCTGCTTATTGCTTGATCCTACTGGATGTCCCTTCAGGAGGGGTCCCGATTTTACTGTGCCCACTTTGGCCTGACCCAGAACTGGGGGTCCATGGGGTTGTGAGACGGTTGGCCTGGGTGAGCTTGCCCCGACCTTGGACCAGCCGGAGTGGCGGAAGGAACCGGAAGCGAACACTCTCCGGGGTCGTCCGGCACCGACAACGGCTGGTACCTGTCCTTGGCGCTCTCCTCACGCTTCAGCGGACGTACAGGGAGCGATGCGGCGGACATAGCAGGCCGGGCCACCGGCTACGGCCGTAGCGGTGGGAGAGATAAACTTCGGCGGCACGCCGCTCGCAGCGAAGACCGCGTCCAGTACGACCCGGTACGCGCTCCCGCGAATTCACCGAGGGCGCCTTGGATATGCCCATCCGCCTCATGGCCAGACGACGATTGTACTACCTCAGGCGGTGGGCGTCACAAGCGATTCAGTCAGCCCGGAATCCGCTCTAGAAAACGTTGGCGAGCGCATCTTCACGGGTAATCGCGCCATGTACCTCGAAGGCGTTGCGCTCGACCCAGTTGTGGCGAAGCAGGCCATCCGGCCCCACTTCCCATACAGCGGTTCCGGTCATTTCGAAGGGCACGCCATTTGGCTGCGTGCCCATCAACCCATTGTTGCGTCCTGTCACGCGCCAGCGTGACGCGACGCGGCTGCCATCGTGGTTTTGGAATGTCTCGACGATATGGAATTGAAAGCCGTGGACCTTTGCCAGAAACTCGTTAACCCATGCTTTGAATGGCTCCCGCCCAATAATTTCCCGGCCTCCGGACGTGATGACGAACTCCTCGTGAACCAGGCGATCAATCGCGTCCGGATTCTGCGGCTGCTGCCATACCTCGCGCCAGAAATTCTCGACGATGGCAACACTGTCCAGTTGCGTCATGCTGATATGCTCCTGTTGTTCGCGACCTCCAGGTGTGGGAGGTCCATGCACCTATTGACGGTCTCGCTGTGTAGCCGCCGTCGGCGGAGATCGGACGCCCCCGAGAAGTGTGACTTGCCGACTGCGGAGAACACGATTGCGGCGGCAAATTCGTCGAGACAACCCAGCCGCTCTACGGGCAGGCCTTTCGCCAAGCTATTCGCGCCTGCTGCATCGCCAGCAAAGCGGATAACCATGTCTGTATCGGCTGGACTTGGCGCCTTGGTGTTGGCTCGCAGTCCAGAGCCGGCGACCTGGAGCGCCACCGATTTCATCGGGCCTTTCATGGCATGCTCCCCCGCGACGTAGATGGCGGCATCAGCTGTCCCCCTCCTGCCGACCGCAGAAGGCAGGTTGACGATGCTGCCTCTGCCTTGCGCCGGTCATTGCCCGCCATACATGAAATGATCCTAAGAGCGTTCGTATCGAAGGTCGCCGCGTAGTTTCGGCGGTTGCTCGACTACCGGGCCGAGAGGGGCTCCGGTGCCGGCGTTGTTGGCTGCGGCATCCAGGCAGCCGAGGCAAGCGAGACAGCCGAGGCAATCCTCTGGGCTCAGCTCTGCCAAGCGGAACCAAGGATGATCGAGCAGAAATTCATCCGCTTGTAGTTGGGGTCCTTCAATGCCAGCACGTCTGCCTTGACGTTGCCGAAGGTCGTCAGCGGCTTCTTGATGATGCCGTCTGCAAAATGGTCGATGATGTTTTCCTTGAAGTTGGTTTCGCGCGGGTGATGTGCGCAGACATGGTCGCGCTGTTCATGGGTGAAGTCGTGATAGGCGATGCCGAGTACGTCCATCTCGACGCCAGCCGTCACCAGCGCAATCGTCGGGCGCATATGCTCGGGGATTCCGGGTGTGGTGTGGAGCGCGATCGCGGTCCAGACGTCCTCGACGTCGCGCTCGGGCACGCCATAGCTCTTCATGAACTCGCGTGCGGCGTTGGCACCATCGACTTCGAACCGCAGATCAGGGCTCGAGTAGCGCTCCGTCAGCCCCATATCGTGGAACATGGCACCCAGATAGAGGAGCTCCGGGTCGTACTTCAGCCCGCGGCGCTCACCGGTCAGCGCGCCCCAGAAGAAGACGCGGCGGCTGTGATTGTAGAGCAGGTCGTCCTCGGTATCGCGGACGAGCTGCGTGGCGGCACGGGCGATGGCACTGTCCGGCACCCGAATACCGGCGATGATGTTGGACATCAAACACACTCCTTCTTTGGGCAGACCTCCGGATCGACGTGAGTCGTCGTGCGGAGGCTGCGGGTTGTCAGGATTAGGAGGCGCTGCGGGTTATTCCGCGGCTGCCTCTGCGGACGTAAATCCCAGCGCCTTGGCCACGCCGGCGCCGTAGGCTGGATCGGCTTTGGCGCAGTTGACGATATGCCGCCGCTTCACCTCAAGACGGGCATCCCCCATCGCACGGGCGGTGTTCTCGAAGAGAAGCTGCTGCCGGGCCGGCGTCATCTTGCGGAACAGAATGCCCGGCTGCTCATAATGGTCCTCGTCAACGCGATGGTCCCAATGAGCCGCCGCCCCCGACAGTTCGAGCGGTGGTTCGGCGAGCCGCGGATCGTGGTCGATCCAGCCGCCCTTGCTATTGGGCCAGTAGGTCGGCGTCGCACCCAGGTTGCCGTCGGTGCGCATCGCGCCGTCGCGGTGATAGCTGTGGAATGGGCATTTGGGTGCGTTGACCGGGATGTGGTTGAAGTTGACACCCAGCCGGTAACGCTGCGTGTCGCCATAGGAGAAGAGACGCGCCTGCAGCATTTTGTCGGGCGAAAAGCCGATGCCCGGCACGGTATTCGCCGGGGAGAAGGCGGCCTGCTCGACCTCGGCGAAATAGTTGTCCGGATAGCGATCGAGCTCCATCACGCCGACCTCGATCAGCGGATAGTCTGCCTTCGGCCACACCTTGGTGAGATCGAAGGGATTATGCTTGTGGGCCCTGGCCTGTTCGTCAGTCATCACCTGGACGAACAGTGTCCAGCGCGGGAACTCGCCGCGTTCGATCGCGTCGAGCAGATCGCGCCCGTGGCTCTCGCGATCGCGGGCGACCAGGGCCGCCGCCTCATCGTCCGTCAGGTTTTCGACACCCTGCTGCGTGCGGAAATGGAACTTGACCCAGACCCGCTCATTGGCCGCATTGACCATCGAGAACGTGTGGCTGCCGAAACCGTGCATGTGCCGAAAGGACCTGGGAATGCCGCGATCGGACATGACAATCGTCACCTGGTGCAGTGTCTCGGGAAGCAGCGACCAGAAATCCCAGTTGTTGTCGGCCGAGCGCAGCCCGGTGCGTGGGTCGCGCTTGATCGCGTGATTCAGGTCGGGGAAGCGCAGCGGATCGCGGAAGAAGAAAACCGGCGTGTTGTTGCCGACGATGTCCCAGTTGCCTTCCTCGGTGTAGAATTTGAGGGCGAAGCCCCGGATGTCGCGTTCCGCATCCGCCGCACCACGCTCGCCGGCCACCGTGGAAAAGCGCGCGAACAACGGTGTCTTCTTGCCGATCGCGGAAAAGATCTTGGCCTTCGTGTAGCGGGTGATGTCATGCGTGACAGTGAAGGTGCCGTAGGCGCCCCAGCCCTTCGCATGCATGCGTCGCTCCGGGATCACCTCCCGATCGAAATGCGCCAGCTTCTCGATCAGCCAGACATCCTGCAGCAACGCCGGGCCGCGCGGACCAGCCGTCATGATATTGAGATTATCGGCCACCGGCGCGCCTGTGGCATGCGTCATGGAAGGGCGAGAATCGCTCATAATCGGCTTCCTGTTCTGCCAGGAGGATCGGAGGGGGCGGGTGCCCGGTCTCGGCGTCAGAAGCCGAAATCGGAGAGCCCGGGATGGTCGTCAGGCCTGCGGCCGAGCGGCCACAGGAACTTGCGGCTCAGTTCGGCAATCGGATGTTCGTTGATGCTGGCGATGCGCCGTCGCATCAGCCCTTCCGCGTCGAACTCCCAGTTCTCGTTCCCGTAAGCGCGGAACCAAGTGCCGCTATCGTCATGGAATTCGTAGGCGAAGCGCACGCTGATGCGATTGTCCGTGAAGGCCCATAGCTCCTTGAGCAGCCGGTAATCGATCTCCCGCGTCCATTTGCGGGTGAGAAAAGCCTCGATCTCGGAGCGGCCGGTGATGAACTCGGCCCGGTTCCGCCATTGGCTGTCGGGCGTGTAGGCGAGCGCAACCCTGGCAGGATCACGGCTGTTCCAAGCGTCTTCGGCAATGCGGACCTTCTCGATCGCACTTGCTCTGGTGAACGGGGGAACAGGAGGGCGCATGACCATGTCTCCAGGGCGTTCCAACGGACAAGGACTTGCCCGTATTTCGCAATGGAGCCGTGCAGGGAGCAACGAGGCTGATCCAGCGGATCAGGACAAGGGGGCATCGTTTTCTGACACCCATGGCGGTGAGCACCGCCGCTGCGCCGCTCACGAGCGTTCGCCGCCCCTTAGGATGGCCAAGCCGCTCTGGTGCCGACCTGGTCGCGCCCGACGTAGAGGATGTCCACGGAGACCATTCGGCTGCGGAAGCTGCTGCCGTGTCACCGGGCCCGGCTTCGTATCACTAGGTTGGGCCGGCCCGTCGGAAGCTCGCGCGATACTGGGCTGGAGTCACGCCAAGACGCGCACTGAAGACGATCCTCATCCTGTCCGCCGAGCCGAAGCCACATTCATAAGCGACGGCCTTGAGCGGCCGGTTGCTCCCTTCCAGCATCATACGTGCCGCATCGACACGCGCGCGCTCGATGAACTCGTGCGGCGTGATCCCAGCCTCCTGGACGAAATGTCGTGCCAAATTGCGGGGGCTCATCCCCACCATGGCGGCAAGCGACTCCAGTGTATGGCGGCCTGCGATATTCGCCATGACGTGGTCCTGAATGCGAGCAATCGGCGATGCTGGATCGGCGGGCGCAGTGAGATAGGGGCTGAATTGCGACTGTCCACCTTGGCGCTGGGCCACAACAACCAACCGCTTGGCGACCTTCAGCGCCGTTTCGACGCCGTGCCGCTGGCCGACCAGCGCCAGCGCAAGATCGATGCCGGCGGTCACTCCGGCCGAGGTGACGAGACGTCCATCGCGAACGTAAATCGCATCCAGCTCGACCGCCGCCTTCGGGAATTTCACTGCGAGAGCCTGTGCGTTCTGCCAGTGGGTCGTGACTCTCCTGTCGTCCAGGAGACCGGCATGGCCAAGCACGAAGGCACCGGTGCAGATCGAGCCATAGATGCTGGAGCGCCAGGGTGCCTCCTTGACCCATCGAAGCAGGTCAGCATCGGGTTCTGCTTCCGGCAATGCGGGCCCGCCGGCAACCAGGATGATATCGAAGCCACCGGTCGCCTCCTCAAAGGTGAGGTCAGCCATCATTCCCATGCCGTTTGAAGCCCGCAACGTATCGCGGGTTGCCCCGACCAGGACCGTTTCATAGCGGTTCGTACTGTCCACATAGGCATTCGCCTCCGCGAACACGTCTACCGGCCCCGCGACATCCAGTGCCTGGACGCCGTCGTGGACGACAATTGCGACTGCCTGTATCGGCAACTCGTACGGCCTCTTCTTGTTTGCAGCTCGCGCTTCTGCGGCCAGCCGAGATCATTCTTCATTAGCTCTCCCCTCGAAGGCAAGGCGTGCCGCTTGCATCTTTGCCGTCTTCTGATTGGCCCAGACCAGACCCGCCGAAGACCCTGCTCAGCGTCAAGCCGAGCTCGATGGGCTGGCGCTCTACCTTGAGCGGGATCGCGGGGTGGACCGCCCGGATTTATCGATCTGTTACGGCCATCTGCCTCAATGTGTGCATCGGCATCTTTTGGCCGGTACTGCCGCGCGCTGCCTGTACAGATTGCGTAATGCTGTCCGTGGCGATGGCCTTGTGCCCGAATTCGGAAATGCCCCCCACTTCCGCGAATAATTCAGCACGCCCAACGGGAGCCCAAGATGATGCTATGGAGATTCCAGGCAGGCCCTCATGAGGAGGGGCGCCTTCGACCAGCAGGGCGAAAGGCCGCGATGAGTTAGCGGCGGCTGGCGGCGCAGAGGTGATGGCCTGGAAAAGGCACGCGCCAGAGGCTCGCGCTAAGCTGAGGCGGCAAGCAAGAACACAGGGAGGCAACCATGACGCATTCGATCGTCAAGCGCCGGGACTTGATGGCTCTGGCAGCCACACCAGTGCTTGCCGTGCCACGGCTCGCCACGGCGCAGCAGAACTGGCCGGCGCGCCCGATCACGATGGTCGTGCCCTATCCACCTGGCGGCACCACGGATCTCGCAGCTCGCCCGGTAGCGCCCAAACTGAGCGAAATCCTCGGCCAGGCTGTCGTGATCGAGAACCGGGGTGGCGCCGGCGGCTCCATCGGTGCGGCGGCCGTGGCCCAGGCGAAGCCGGATGGCTACACGCTGCTCGCCTTCCCCACGGCCGTGCTGACCATCAGCCCGCATATCATGAGCTTGCCTTACGACCCGGCCACCGCCTTCACGCCCATCTCCATGAGCGCGGTTGCCTATGGCGTCATTGCCGCGCACCCGTCCCTGCCTTTCCGCGATATCGCCGGGCTTGTCGCCCATGCAAAGGCCCATCCTGGGCAACTTCGCTTCGGCTCGGCCGGGAACGGCACCATCACCCAGCTCTCCGGGGAAATGTTTGCCGAGGCCACTGGCATCCGCCTGGAGCATGTGCCCTATCGCGGCTCAGCGCCGTCGCTGACCGACCTCCTCGCCGGGCGGGTACAGTTGCTCTTCGATCCGGTGGCACTCCCGGCAATCCAGGAGGGCCGGGTTGTCGCCATTGCCACGATCGCCGAGACGCGCAATCCGCAACTGCCCGCGGTACCGACACTCCGGGAAGCCGGGCTCCAGCAGGCCGAGGCCCTGCCCTGGTTCGGCATTGCCGCGCCGACGGGCCTGCCGCGCCCGATCCTGAACCGGCTGACCCGGGCGCTCGAAACCGCCCTAGCGGCCCCTGAGGTGGCACAGGCAATGGCGTTGATGGGCCTCACGCCGAGATTTGAGGCAGGAGAGGCTTTCGCCAATCGCATCCACCGAGAGCGCGAAATGTACGGCGCCGTGGTGCGCCGGATCGAAGCGAAGGCGGGTTAGCCTCGTCGTGGCAAGCCGCCGTCACCGGGCGATGGAGGCTTCCTAACAGCGGCGCGTGCGGACCCTTACACGCACCCGGACATCGCGCCAGCCCCAGGGCTAGTTGAGGGGCAGCGGTTACGGCCAAACGCCCCTCGGCGGCGCTGTGCCGGACGGTGCCTGCCTGCAGGTCCGACCCGCCCCGGCCAGCCGCAGGTGGCGCGCGTTCAGACCCATCACCTGCCAAATGCACCAGCGTCCCGCAGCGACCGGATCTCTGCCGTCGTGTAGCCGTGCTCGGCCAGGATTGCGTCCGTGTCCGCGCCGGGTACCGGCGGTGGCGGCGCTGCCGGAGATTTGGATTGGCCGGCAATGTGCAATGGGCTGTCCACCGTCCAGCCGCCTGCCGTGGTTTGGCGGATTGCCCCGGTGGCGCGCGGTTGGGCTGCTTGCGCCGCGTCTTGCGTCGTCGCTATCGCGTCGAACGTCAGCCCAGCTCCATCCAGCAGGGGCCGCCATTCGGCCAGGGTACGACCCGCAAAGGCTTCGTCCAGCAATCCTATGAGTATCTGCGCGTTCTCCCGGCGCAAGGCGGGAGTGGCGAAGCGAGGGTCGTCGCCCCAGTCCGGCGATCCAAGCACGGCCAGCAGGGCCGGCCATTGCCGTGGCTCATTCAGCAGGGCCAGCAGGAACCATTGGCCGCAGCCTGCTCGGTAGAGGTTGCTCATCGCGTTCGGGGCCTGATCGCGCGGTGGGCGGGGAATGAACTCGGCTCCGTCCAGCGCAGCCTGCACCATGAAGCTATTCGCCCATAGCCCGGCATCGAGCAGCGAAGCATAGACGAAGCCACCTTGTCCCGTACGTTCCCGCCGATAGAGTGCTGTAGCGATGGCCCCATAAAGGGCCAGGCCGGCCGGGTGGTCGCCCATGCCAGACACCGAGCGGGCAGGCGGCGCCCCCGCATGCGGTCGGACGAGGTCCATCAGCCCGCTGCGGGCCCAGTAGGCGGTTGCATCAAACCCGGTCTTGTCCGCCTCCGGCCCGGTCTCGCCATAGGCGGTGAGCGCCGCATAAACCAGCCGAGGGTTGATCGCCATCAGCATCTCTGGCGCAATCCCAAGTGAAGTACGCAGCCGCGGCACGGAGTTGGTCACGAAGACATCGGTGGTGCGGATGAGATGGTGGAGCACCGCCTGGGCTTCCGGCCGCTTGAGGTCCAGCGTGAGCCCGCGTTTGCCACGGTTGTCCAGCACCCAAGGATAGTTCGTGTCCCCGCGCGGCAGACCAGGAGCGCTGCCCAGCGCACGATAGGCGTCGCCGCCGGGAGGCTCGAGCTTGACCACGCTGGCGCCGAAGTCGCCCAGGATGGTCGCCGCAGAGGGTGCGGCGACGTAGGTGGCGGCATCGATCACCTTAAGCCCAGTGAAGATCCCGACCATTTGCGACGTTCCTCTCAGGCTTTTCGCCATGCTGCGGCGAAATGGCGTCCAGCGGCAATCCCTGACCGCCCGTGGCGAGGCGCAGGCGGCCTCAGCAGCGCATGCCGTGGGTGAAAGCGACCCTGCCATGGGTACCGCTGGCGCCTCCTCCAAGCCCGCGGCGGTCCGTCCCGACCGCCGCTGGGCAACTCCGCTCAGCCGCGCGTGAAGTTCCTGAGCTCGCCCTCGGCCCAGGCCATGGCCTGGTCCATCGTCTGGCCGCCCTGCGCCACGCGGGCGATCATCTTGGTGTTGATCGCCTGGACATAGGCCTGCACCGCCGTTTCTGCCGGCGCCGGGGCGAAGGCAACCGTCAGCTGCCCCTGCTGGTGCGGCTTGTCCGGGTAGTTGTAGGCGAAGCCGGTCGGCGGCCCCTCGGTCTCCCAGACCTTGAAGTCGGACATGCTCTGGAAGGGCGGGATGTCGTAGCCAGCCGTCGCCGTCGACTGTCGTTCGGCACTCGGCCGCTCGGAGAGGAATTCGATCAGCGACTTCGCCGCCGTCTTGTTCCTTGAGAAGCTCCATATGCCCCAGAAGAACGGCAGGAAGGGGGTGAACCGCCCTTCCGCCCCGGCCGGGAAGGGCGCGTACCAGCACTTCTCAGCCACCTGGGGCGCGTCCCGCTTCGCCACCGCCCAGGCCGAAGGCGGGTTGAACACCAGCGCCGACCTGCCGGAGATGAGCGCGCGGTTGTTGGAGGCGTCGTCCCAGGCCCAGATATCGGCCGGCAGGTGCTTCGACAGGCGGATGATATACTCCGTCGCCTGCTTCAGCTTGTCGTTGCCGCGGACAGTCACCTGCCCCTCGGCATCCATCATGCTGGCGCCGAAGCTGCGGAACAGCGCGCCCACCCAGTCCACCGCGTCGGAATACTGGCCCATCGGCAGGGCGAAGGGGTAGCCGGCGGCGTTGCACTTCTCCGCCGCCGTCAGGAAGGTGTCCCAATTCCAGGTATCGGCGCCCGGGCCGCGTTCCGGCCTGGCCGGCCACATCGCGCGGATGTCGATCCCGGCATGCGCCTGGAACAGATCGTAGCGGATGCAGGCGGGCTTGATCTGGGTGCCGGCCACGGCGGGTACGGCGCGCCAACTACCCTCCCGCTTCGCCAGGTATTCAGCCACGGGCGTGATGGCGCCGTATTTCTTCTGCAGCCGCTCGACCACGTCGTCCACCGGCTCCAGCAGCGCGGCGTGAGAAGACGGCTCCCAGGTCGGCATGGCGATGATGTCGTGGCCGCTGCGCGACTGCGCCTCGGACGCAATGGCGAGCAGGATCTGGTTGCCGGCGGACACCAGCCGGTCGATCTTCACCTCCACCCGGTTCTTTGCGCCCCATTCCTCGCAGAGTTCGCGGATGATGTCGTTGCCCGCCGGGACCCAGTGTTCCCAGAAGGCGCAGCGAAGCACCCCTGCCGAGCCCTGGCCATGGACATTGAAGAGGGGCAGCGCGGCTCCGGCCGCGCCCGCCAGCAATGCCGCGCGTCGGGTCATTCCGTATCGTGTCATGGTGTTGCCTCCCGTGGGTGACTTGCTGTCACCTCACGGAAGGAGCTTACGTAACGGCGCGGCCGCGGTGGTGGGCGGCGCCACCGCCGCCGGAAACTGTGAATGGACAGCGACAGACCTTTGTGCGCCGCCGTGATGGTCCATGCAAGCTGGCGACCCGCCTCGGTCAGCGCCGCAGGATGGGAGGCAGGCTCAAGACGTGCCTCGAAGAGCGTGCAGCCATTACTTGGTGTACACCCGCCCAGCCCCGCATCATTGCGGCCGAGACGGGGTGACGCCGGCGAAGCCTTGCAACGCCAGGTAGTGCGATCCGGCGCTCCGGCTGAGAGCGAACTCGGCATGCATTGACCGATGCGTCGGCTCTTGAAGCCCTGAAGAGCGGCACGGACGTCCTCCTCGTGCATCCGCGCATAACTCTCATAAAATCCTGGGGGCAGCGCCAAAACAGTGGCGACCAGACACGGTCCGGGTACCGCTGATGATTCGGTGGCGGCCGGGTCGGAAGACGGTGGCGACGCCGATGGCGGACGGCGTGGCGCCGGTCAAAGCGTGTGTTGGCCCGGCTCTGACGAAGACATTGACGCAGGCGCTTCGGTGCCGTCGACTATACGATGGGGGGGTAATGGCTCAACGATCGCGCCAGGGCCGCTCCTGCCACAGCGCGCGCACCGTGTCCTCGATGCCCTGCGCCATGCGGCGATACTCGGCGCCAATGAGCGGGCGCAGCGGCATGAACTGCCGTTCGGCCTCGGCCACAGAGCGCGGGTCAGCCAACGCTCCGCGGAACGCCTCTTGCAGCCGCTCGGCAATGGGGCCAGGCAGGCTTGGCGGCCCCAGGATGCCTCGGGATGCGGCGCCGATCACTTCGAAGCCGAGCTCCCGCATGGTTGGCACCTCGGGGGCAGTCGGACTGCGCTCGGCCGCCGCCACGGCTAGGGCGCGCACCTTGCCCTCGCGCTTCAGGGCAATGGCATCGCTGATGTTCACTGCCGCGAGGTCGAGGTGCCCGCCGAGCAGCTGCGGGAAGAGCACGGCATTGCCGTTGAACGGCACGTGCACCAGCGGTGGGACGCGTGCGGTAGATTCGAAGGCAATAAGGAAAAGGTGATCGTCCGACCCAATGCCGGTCGTGCCGCACGAGATAGTGCCCGGTGCGGCGCGGGCACGGGTGATGAGATCGGCGACATCTCGAACGGGGCTGCCCGCGGCGACGTAGAAGGCGTTCGGATCTTCGACAACATTAGCCAAGAAGGTGAACTCCATCGCGCGGTAGCGGGCCGGGCGCTCAACCGGGATCGCCATCTGCGCCGGCATGCTGGTGGCGCCGAACGTGTAGCCATCCGGGGCCGCGTTGAAGGTCGCCTCCAGCCCGATCTGCGAGCCGGCTCCGGGGCGGTTGGTGACAACCGCCCGCAGGCCGGGGATGCGCTCAGCGACCAGCGGCATAACCAGGCGGACCATGCCGTCGAGCGGCCCCCCCGGAGTGACCGGGACGATCACCTCGACGGAGCGGTCTGAGCTAGGCCAAGCACTGAATGTCTGGGCATGGGCGAGGCGGGGGATAGCGAGCACGGCAACAGCAGCCGCACCGAAATGGCGGCGAATGAACATGGCCGGACCTCCCTGGTCCCTGGTGTCGTTGATATGACACTGCTCCGGGTCCGCCGCGCCGTTCAAGTGCTATGGCGCAGCGGCTCACCTCGGTTCGGGCTGCCGACCATGCCGCCGAACCGTGAGTACCACTTTCGGGTGCAAAGGCCGACGAAACGGGCTTGTCGCCAGAGGCGCCGCGGTTCGCCACAACCCCAAAGCCTCGAGCCCTTCATTGGCAAGCCCCCCGATGCCCGACCTGTTCAGTCCCTACACACTCAAAGACGCCACCCTCCGCAACCGCATCGCTATGTCGCCCATGACAGTGCACCGGACGATGGATGGACGGATGGCCGGCATCCGCGGCCACTCCATGAGACACCAGCCGTACCCAGCAGGTGCGTCCGCCTCTCTCATCCGCCGCGATGGAGACGCCAGCGGCAACCCATCCTAAAACTGCTTGGCGAGCCGGCACTTGAATGATGGCATGGCCTCATCGGGATCGCGCAGTTCTGGCGCCGGGCTGTCTCGTGATGGTGATCTGTGCCAGCGTCACCGGTCGGAAGTCCCAGGCATCGACACCAACATCGGTCTGCCGCGGCAGCGGCGCTAGGCGGCCGTGGCTATGGCCGTGCAGATTGACCCAGCCCTTGTTCATATTGCGCCAGGTGCGGAATGCGTAGTGGCAAAGCACGATGCCGACCCCGTCCAGGTCGATCTCGGCATAGGGTTGAACGCTCGACCACCCGGCCAAGCTCGTCGTAGCGGCTGGATCGTTGTTGCCGGTGATGAGGTGCTTGCGGCCGTGCAGCCGGGCGAGCAGTTCCGCCATCGCGGTCGGTGACATACGAAGGGCAAAATCGCCTAGGTGCCAGACCTCGTCTTCTGGCCCCACGGTTGTGTTCCAGCGTTCAAGCATGGCCGCATCCATCTCGGCCACGGAGCCGAACGGCCGGCGATAAAGGGCTCGTGCCCTTGCATCTCCGAAATGAGTGTCGCTGGTGAAGAAGACCGTCATAACGCTGATCGTGCCATAGTCAGGCTCATTGGATTGGTGGGCACTCCGGCATTCGTGGCCGCACCACCACCAGATCGACCATTCACTTGGCCTGCTACGGCAAAGCCACCGGCATGGGCCGACGTGAGTTCCGCCCTTTTCGCTCCTCTGAGCCTCTCGTCCGGGATGCGTGAGAGTCAGCCATTGGGCCGTTCAAGAAACCCGCAATAGTTCGAGCCAGAAGCAACCGCGTTAGCCAGAATGCCAGCCCTCACGTTTCGGACGCAATGCCACGCTGCCAAGCCACACCAGCCTCGTCCATGAGAAGGCGTCCCGCCGCCTCGCTATCTGCCCAGTCGGCCCGCAACTGCCCCTGAAATACAACGCGCCGGATCCCCGCTTGGATAAGCGAGGCAGCACACGCCGCGCATGGCGGATGGGTGATGTAGGCCGTGCAACCAGCGAGGGACGCACCCGAACGCGCGGCCGTGGCAACCGCGTTGGCCTCAGCGTGCACGGAGAGGAGCAGCTTCGTCGGTCGATCAGCAAGGCGCTCCGGCAGGTCGGTCACTCCGCGCGGGAAGCCATTGTAGCCGGTCACACGGATCCGGCGGTCGTCGTCCACCACGACGCATCCGACCTTCGTTGTGCGGTGCTTGGACCAGTCAGCGATATGCATTGCTAGAGCCAGAAACCGGGCGTCCCACCGAGGGGAGATGTGTGCATCAGTCATCTGGTGGTACAAGTGGCACAATTGGCTTACCAGTTCGAGATGAGCTGTTTTCCGAGAACCGACTGCCCGAGCAGTGGTCCACTGAATCCCAGCCGGGAGCACACATTGTAGATAGCCCAAAGTCAAGGACTCAGAACTTGTTGTTTTGAGCGCGCAGCCCTCAAGCTACAGGGGCTCTCGGCCGTTCGGGGACGAAAGCGGATCTTGCTCCACCCTCGCACCCTCAAGGTTCACGCTGAAAGCCACAGAGAGCCTGCGCCGCGGCGTGACAGTCCGGTCAGGAGAACAAGTTGTGAGGAGACCGACTGGAGCAGCGGTGGGAACCAGTTAAAGAAATTCTCTGAGCGAGCCCGCGCCCCTCTTACCGAATCAGAGGAAAGCTATCCCTGGGCCATTGCGGCAATTGCGTCGGGCCCCAGCATCCAGCGATCCCAGTCCGGGTCCGGCGTGGCGCCCACGCTCCGGTAGAACGCCCGTGCCGGCGCATTGTCCTTTAGGACGAACCAGCAGAATTTCCCATGGCCCGTCTCCAACGCGTGGCACGCCATCCGCCGCATCAGCCGACGCCCGACGCCGCCGCCGCGATGCTCCGTATCCACAAACAGCCACTTCATCATGAGCAGCGGCTCCAACGTATGCATAAAGGGGATCTCGTAATGCACAGCCATGCCGACCAGCCTGCCGCCGCCGCGGTCAGCTACGAAGGCGCCGAATTCGGGATGCTTGCCGAACCCACGCCGCAGCAGCTCTTTGTCAGTCAGCCGGAAGTCGCTGCCTCGCTCGTAGGTGACAATCCCCTCCATGAGGCGCCGCAGCTCGGGCACGTCCTCGCGTATCATCGGCCTGATCTCGACCATCTTCGTCTTCCCCGATCCGCGCCCAGCAGCGCGTCATCTGTTCCAGCGCGGCCTTACTTGCGGCATAGTCCGCGAAGCCAGCAAACGGCTTTTGAGCCAGCGTGCTGGAGACGTTAACGATACAGCCTTTGCTCACCTCCAAATGTGGAAGGGCTGCGGCGGCCAGCAGCGCAGGCCCGAACACGTTCACGGCGTAGATGCCCTGCAGATGCGCGAGCGAGGTTTCGGCCAAGCCTCTCGGGCTGCCCGCGCCGGCATTATTCACGAGGACATCGATACGTCCCCAGAAGCCGAGCGCTACCTCGACCACGCGGGCCACGCCGGCGGGATCGCCGGCGTCCACGGCCAGAGTTGCAATCTTCGGATCGCCAGCTGCCGCCGCCTCCAGCGCCGCCGCGCGACGGCCGGTGATGAGCACCCTGGCTCCTGCCTTGGCGAGCATCCGCGCGGTGGCGAGGCCGATGCCGGCCCCTCCACCCGTGATGATCGCTACCTTGCCCTGCATTTCCATGGCCGCTGCTCCTTGGCTGCACGGGATCAGGCCCGCAGGAACGCCAGCAGGTCGGCGTTGAAACGGTCGCAATGCGTGGCCGTCAGGCCGTGCGGCGCGCCTGGGTAGTAGATTTCGGAAGCGCCGCGGATGAGCCGCGCCGATTTGCGGGCCGAATCTCGGACCGGCACGATCTGATCGTCCTCGCCGTGCAGAACAAGCGTGGGAACATCGAACTTCCGGAGGTCATCAGTGAAGTCCGTCTCGGAAAAAGCCTTCACGCATTCGTAGGCGTTCAGCGCGCCGGCTTGCATGCTCCAGAGCCAGAACTGGTCAAGAGTCCCCTGCGAGACCGCAGCGCCTGGCCGATTAGCCCCGTAGAAGGCAACCGCCAGATCCCGGTAGTATTGCGAGCGATCGCCGGCTACGCCGACGCGGATGGCGTCGAAAACCTCCATCGGAAGGCCTTCCGCATTGGCGGGGGAGCGCAGCATGACCGGCGGCACGGCCGCAACCAGCATTACCTTCTTCACCCGCCGCGTGCCGTGCCGCCCGATATAGCGCGCGACCTCGCCGCCGCCCGTGGAATGGCCGACCAGCGTGGCGTCCCGCAGGTCGAGCGCCTCGATGACTGCTGCGAGATCATCCGCATAGCCATCCATATCGTTGTGGGTGGAGACCTGGCTGGAACGGCCGTGGCCGCGCCGGTCGACGGCAACGCAGCGATAGCCGTTCCGCACCAGGAAAAGCATCTGTGCGTCCCAGGCATCTGCATTGAGCGGCCAGCCATGGGAGAAGGTGACAACGGGGCCGGCGCCCCAGTCCTTATAGAAAATCTCGGCACCGCCCCGCGTGACGAAACCCATTGTCCGGGTCACGCCGTGGCGGTGGGGGGGTGTGGAGGGCGGCTGGGCCGAAGCGGCCGGCGAGGCAGCCTTTGCCGCGGCGCCGATGCCGGTGAACAGGAGCACGCGGCGCAGCGCCGGCATGGCGGGAATGCGGAGGGCGGTCATCTCCGGGTTTCCTTGCTGGAGTGGGGAGCGCGGGAGTACCGCTCAGAGGTCGGTGACGCGCACGGGCTCGGCCGCGGCGAGTGCCGCGGCGCGATCGGCACGCGGCGGGTAGATCCACACGGTGTTGATCTCGTGCTTCAGCTTCTTCGCGGCATCGCCGACGAGCTCGACTTTCCGGTCCCAACCACGCGTGAAGACCGCGCCGGCAGCGCCCAAATCGAGGCAGGTGACGTAGGCCTCCTGGCGGTATGCCACGGGCCGCACGCCCAGCAACTCCGCCGCCGCGTTGTTGCCGGCGAAGGCGCCCATCCGCGTGGCGTGCTGGCACGACATCAGCGCGAAATTCCCGAGGTCGTCGCTTGCCGCCTTCGCAGCGTCGCCGGTAGCGAAGACGCCGGGCACGCCGGGAACGCGCAGCTCGCGGTCGACGATCAGACGCCCTGAATTGTCATGCTCCGCGGGGATCTGCGCCGCCAGCGGCGCGGCGCGCATGCCGGCGGCCCAGATCACGGTGCTGCTCTCGATGCGGCGGCCGTCGGAGAGCATGACGCCGCCTCGGTCGACTCCGGAAACCCCGACGCCCATCTGGGTCTCAATGCCAAGGTCGCGCAACGCCTTCTCGATGACAGGGCGCGGAGCCTCGCCCATATCGCGGGCGATAGCCGCGTTGCGCTCGACAATCACGACTCGCGGCCTAGCCTCCTCGCCGAGGATGGTGCGCAGCCGCGCGGGCATCTCGGTCGCGACCTCGATGCCCGTGAAGCCGCCCCCGGCGACGACGACCGTGTTCCGGGCCTCCGAGGTCGGCCGGACCGCCAGCCCCTGCAGGTGCCGGTCGAGCGCGATGGCGTCGGCGAGCGTGTCGACGCTGAAGGCGAATTCGGACAGGCCTGGGATCTCCGGACGGAACAGCTCGCTGCCGCTGGCCAGCACAAGCCGGTCATAGCCCAAGACATGGGGACGGCCGGCGGCGGGAGCGATCTTGACGGAGCGCGCCCGAGTATCGATCTTCTCGGCGCGGCCCTGGACGTAGACGACGTCCACGGCGGCGAGGACTTCTCCCAGCGGCGCACCGAGGGTTTCGGGCTTGGCCTCATAGAGGCGCGGCCGGATCGTGAGGGTCGGCTCCGGCGCCACCAGCGCGATCTGCAGCTTCTCGGGCGCAACGCCCTGCGCCTCGCGCAGGCGGGCGGCAGACAGCGCGGCGTACATTCCCGCGAAGCCCGCGCCGATGATGATAATCCGCTTCTGCATCACTGATGCCTCCGTCCGTTGCCCTGGCGCCTGGCGAGGCGCCGGTGGGCGTGTCACCTGAGACAGAGAGTTGCCGGCTTCGTCATGCGGCCGATATTGTCCGTGCAGGTAGGTTGGCCCCGCCAATCGGTGAGCGGCCTTGGCTTCGGGACGAAGCGGCATCGCCGATCGACGGTACGAGCGAAGGACCCGCGACAGCCCGCACAACATGCTGTGCGCAAAGGAATGGTGCGCTTCCACGCTCCTCCGAAGGGGGGGTGCATCGCGCGCGGGAACGCCGGCAGTGCCGGGCCGCCACGGGCGCTGATGAAAGGCGGAAGCCTAGGACCTTCCTGCGCCGGTCGGTGATTCGATAGCTTCAGGCGGGCGGGCGGCAGGAAGGCGCCCCTGGCAACCAGAACCGGAAGCAGGCGCCGCCCCCCGGATGGTTCGAGGCCTCGATACGGCCGCCATGAGCGCTGATGATCGAATGGCAGACCGCCAATCCGATCCCCATGCCTTCGATCTTCGTCGTGAAGAAGCTCTCGAAGACGCGTTCGAGATCCTGCAGAGCGATGCCGGGCCCGCTGTCGCGGATGAAGAAGCGCAACGCATTCCCGACATCGGCGTCGAGGCAGATCTGGATCCGTCGCTCGGCAGAGCGGGCATCGCAGAGGGCCTGTATGCCGTTCACTACGAGATTGACGATGACCTGCTGCAACTGGACCCGGTTGCCGAGGATCTTCGGCCGCGCGGGATCGGCCGCGATGGTCAGCTCGATGTGCTTGGACTCGATGTCGTGATGCACGAAGAGCAGCGCCTCCTCGACGACATCGCGAAGGTCGAGCGCGACGCGCTCCCACTCGCCGCTCTGCGCCATCGACCGGACGTGCTGGATGATGTCGCTCGCGCGGCGCGCGCTGGAGATGATGCGGCCTGTGAGCTGACGGAGCTTTTCGGTGTTGACCGGCTCCCGGGACAGCCATCGCAGACTCGTCTCGGCATTTGTTACAATGGCCGAGAGCGGCTGCTTCACTTCATGCGCAATGGAAGTCGCCAGCTCCGCGAGCGTAGAAATCCGCGCGGCCTGAGCGTGATCGGCCTGGTGCTGCCGCAGCTGGGCCTCAATGCGGAGCCGTTCCGTGATGTCCTCGATAGTGAGGAAAGTGGTGTCAAGCTGCTCCGGCGGCATCGGGAAAGTGACGCAGATCAGGACGTCGCGGAGCTCACCGCCGAAGGTGAGGATCCTCGCCTGCTCGGTATAGTTCCGCCTCCCTTCGAAATGCGCAACCATGACGCGTTTCGCGGCCTCGGGCGTGGCGGCGAAGAGGTACCGGACGGGCCCAAGGAGTTCCGCCGCGTTGCGACTCTGGAAAAGGCTAACGGCCTTGTGGTTGACGTCGGTGATGCGGATGATGTCCTTGCCCAGCTCGATCAGCTCCGGATGCTGGTCGAGGAAGGCCTCGATGTCCGTCAGCCCCTCACCCTTGAGGCGGTCGAAGATTTCCCCGGTCGCGCGGGCGTCGATCTGCCACAGAGCCGTCGGCATGTTGTGGATGAGCTTACGGTAGCGCTCCTCGCTGGCTTGCAGCTCCCAGGCCGTCCGGTCGTCCCCGGTGGCCCCGTGGATCATGAGGAACACGGTGTCTGTCCGGCCGCGGCCGACGGGTCGCCACGCCGTCAGGGCAGCGTCGCGCAGGAGGCCGGTGGCCTCCGGCAGGCGCTTCTCTACGATCTCCGGCGGCCTCCTGGCCGCGAGCTCGAGCAGGATCCGGGCCAAGTCGCAACCGCTTTCCCTCGGCCAGAAGCTCGCCAGGGGCTGGCCTATCATGTGCTCGCGGCTGGCATTGCCGCCGAAGAGCCGGACGGCCCGCTGGTTGACGTCCACGATGCGCGTCGTCGCCAGCAGGTCGTCGAAGGCGGCCGAGCGGTGTCCGGAGATTGCGAGGGCAGCGACGGCGGCGCTGGCGCCGGAGGTGTCGAGCTCCCAGCAGGCCGCCCCGCTGGCATGCAGGTGAGCGAGCGTGCCCACATCCGCTCCCGCGATGCCAATGGCACCGCTCCGCCCATACTCGACGATCTCGACCGGCTGCGCGGCATGGTCGTGCCGCACCACCCTGCGCACGAGTGCGGTGACCTGCGATCCCTTCGAGGTGCGCCGGCGGATGGGGCCATGCCAATGACCTTCACGAAGCAGCCGGCGCCAATGCTCGGCCTCCAGCGAACTGCTCGGCGAGAACTCGGCGATGCCGCGGCCTACGGCCGCCATCGCCGGCCAGCCATACAGGGTCTCGGAGGCCGCATTCCAGTACCGGATGACGCCCTGGAGGTCGCAGACGATCACGCTGTCCGAGACAAGGTCGGCCAGTTCCTGGCCGGCAGCAGGGAGAATGCTCCGGTCAATCGCCGTCAGGCGCTTCTCCGCCATGCTACGGCATCCTCCCCTGACCTTCGCCCAAGAGCCCGCTCATCCGCCCTCCCGGCCGGTGCCGCCATCCTGGCCGAGCGCCTTCAGCAGCAGGATGAGGTCGTCGCTCGTGAGGGGCTTCGTGATGCTCGCCAGCGCGCCGTGATCCATGGCGGCGCGGTGGATGGCGGGATCGGCGAAGGACGTGATCACGATAACCGGCATCGGGGGCGCCAGCACCTTGATTCGGCGCAGGAGCTCCAAGCCGCCTATGCCCGGCATCCGGATGTCGGTGATGAGGCCGTCGAACCGGCCCGGGAAGTACGCCGCAAGAAATGCCTCGGCCTGATGGAACGACCGGCATTCGAGGCCGAGGGCCCGCAGGAGATCCGAGAGCGCCTCGCGGATTGTCTCGTCGTCGTCTACGACCGCGACAAGCGGTGAATGGGACAAGCACAAGGTCCTTGCTCAGGTCGTCCTGCCGGAACGCGCTGCCTGGCACCGACAGCGGCTGCGGCGGGTTCGGGTCATCCCGCGGCCTAGGCGGCTTCATCTTCTCGCAGGGGCGCGGGAACCGCTTCCCAGGCGCGGACGAGATCGGCGACCGACCTCGCCTTGATCTTCCGCATGACGTTACCCCGATGGACTTTCACGGTGACGTCGCTGATCCCGAGATCGTGGGCGATCTGCTTGTTGAGCTTGCCCTCCACCAATTGGCGCAGGACCTGCCGCTCGCGGGAGGTCAGAGTCTTCAACCGCTCGGCATGCTGGTCGGAGACGCGGGCGGAGGCGCGATGGGTGATGTCCGCCTCGATCCCAATAGCGATGGCGTCGAGCAGAGCTTGGTCCCGATGCGGCTTTGTCAGGAAATCAATGGCGCCTGCCTTCATCGCCTGCACCGACATCGGGATGTCGCCATGGGCTGTGAGGAAGACGATGGGCTTCATCCTGCCGCTGAGCGCGAGGTGCCGCTGGAGGTCGAGGCCACTAAGGCCCGGCATGCGGACGTCCAGGATTAGGCAACCCGGTCTGTCCGGCAGATCAGCGGAAAGCAGGTCGCGGGTGCAAGAGAAGCTGACCGTCTCAAGATCGACGGAAAGCATCAGCTCCTCGAGAGCCAGGCGCATCTCGGCATCATCGTCCACGATGATGACGAGGGGGCTCTCCGCCGCCGCAGCGTCCGCCCTTCCGCCGGGAACCGAACCCTTGCGGGCCGGCAGCGAGGTTCTCCGGGGACCGGGGAGCGACCGCGCCGCTTCACCTGTCTTCTGCCACAGTGGCGCGCCGCCTACCTGTCCCCGGGCCGCGGCAACAGAAGCGGCCAGCGCCCTCCCACCGAATGCCGGCGAAGGGTCCCTCGGGAAAGGACTTGATACTGCTCTCATCGTTCCTCGACACCCAGCGGCACCTGGCCGCTGCGCACCGGAACATACGGCGGGAACCTGTGCAGGTCGCTCCCGATCTTCCTAAAAGATGCTAAGTCACGGCGACTCAGGTCTCCGGGACGCCAATCAGGCGCAGGCCGCGGTAGAGCCGCTGATGCCCGGCGAGATAGCCGGGATGGTCGGAAAACACCTGCAATCGCAGATGCTCAATGGTGAGCCGGAAGTTCCCCATCGCCTCGCACCAGGCGTCGAGGGAGGTTCGCGCTTCTGTGATACGGCCGGCATGGGCCAGTGCACTGGCGAGGAAGGCCACGGGATAGGCGAGGCTGGGCGACAGGTCCGCAGCCCGGTACAGATGCGGGATCGCCAGTTCGTCGCGGCCCTGCCAGAAATCGTAGAGGCCGACCCAGAGATGCCAGAGGCCGACGCCGCGATGCTGTGGACTGAGCGTGATCGCGTGCCGTGTCGCCACCACCATCGATTCGAGGTCCCCCGTCAGGAAGGCGACATGTCCTGCGTAGGCGTGGGCTTCCGCGTCGCAGGGGTCGAGTGCGAGGGCCCGCTCGAAGGCAGCCAGTGCCTCCTCGAACCGACGCTGCATGAGCCTCACGTAGCCGCGGCTGAACCAAGCCTTCGGCCAGTTCGGGGCCCGCACGACTGCTCGCGTTGCCATTTTGTCGGCACGCCGCAGATCGGCGCGGGTGGCATCATTCGTCAGCGATCCGCGACGCGTGGTCGTGACGCGAATGTTGTCAGCGACGATCGCATAGGCCGATCCGGCGAGGGCGGGCGCAAGCGTTGGATCGGTGGCCAGCGCGCGTTCGAACCATCGGCGTGCCTCTGCCAGGTCCTCAGGGAAAACCAGGGCTCGGTTCAACGCGCTCCAACCGCGCAGAGCGCTGTAGCGCGCGCTGGGGGTAATCGCCGCCCCCTCGGAAGGGCCTGCGGCGGCCTCACGATCGACGAGTTCCGTAACCACGGCATGGATGAGGCGGCCCGCGATCTCATTCTCGAAGGAACTCAGCCCGATATGCCGATGCTCGAAGCGATCCGCCCAGATGGCCGCGCCGGTGGAGACGTCCTCGACCCTCGAAATCAGCCTGGCGACGCCTTCCGCGAGGTGGATCGATGTCCGCAGGGCATAGCGCGCCCTGCGTTCTTGCCCCTGCGCGTTGCCTTCCGCGTCACCTGGCGGAACACCGTAAGCGAGCGCCTCGTGCATTCGCGCCAGCTGCAGAAAGAGATGGCGATCGACCTCAGCCGCGAGAGACCGAGAGGCCGTGTCGTCAGGCGGGCATTGCACGGGGTAGATCAGGATGGAGATGCGGTGCATCGCCGGCGCTGCATCTTGACCGGCGGCTGGTTGGGCTAATGAGGCGCCCGGCTCTGGCCGCGCGGGCGTGACGGCTCCGACGAAGCGATAGCCCCGGCCATGCTCGGTGCGAATCACTTCGTTGGCTTCGCCACCGTCGCGCAGCACGCGGCGCAGCGCCGCCATGTGAACAGTCAGGTTGTTCTCGGCGACGACCCGTGCGCCCCAGCCAGCCTGCTGTAATTCATCCTTGGTGACGAGCTCGCCGGCGCGCTTCAGCAGGAGGAGCAGAAGCTCCGCGGCGCGAGAGCTGAGCAAGACAAGCTCTCCCTGTTTCTCGAGGCGGCGGCTGAGAGTATCGAAGACGAAGGGGCCAAAAGAGAACTTTGACGGGTCCTCCATGACGTCTCTTCCGCTGCCGGGTCGTCACCCTTCCAGAGCAATCAGCTGCCCGCGCCCATGCCGGGCCTTCTAGTGCAGCGCTCCAGCCCGGTCCACCGCAACACGGCTTGATCGGTACCAATCCGCTCACGCCTCTTATCGGAACATGAGCGGATCAGGTCGTCAATGTCGGATCAACAGCCTATGCCCGGCCTGACAAGCTGTCAGTAGTCCCAGAAGATCGGTACCCAGCGAAACCCGTCGCCATCAACCGCCACCCGGCCCAGGGATGGGAACGGCAGGTGAGTTGCCACCAGCAATTCGCCGGTCGCCGCCAGTTCCGTCAAAAGACGGACGCGGACGCGGGCCGCCTCTTCTGGATCGTGTTCGAAGCCATTGTACCAGTCGGGGTGGTCAAAACCGACCGCGAACACGGCATCTCCGGCGAATGTCAGCCGGTCGCCGCCCGATGCCATGCGGACCACGCTGTGCCCAGGCGTGTGGCCCCCGGTGCGATGGACGATCACCCCTGGCGCCACCTCATGCTGCTCATCGAACAGCTGCAGCTGGCTATTATACTCTTTCACGAACCGCTTGGCGGCCGACCGAAGCGCGTCCGGGAAGCCCGGCGGCATGGAGGCGTGGCTGAAATCGGGCGCCTCCCAGAACTTGACCTCGGCAGCTGCCACGTGAATGCGCAAATCGGGGCTCAGCCGTTCCCTCACGCCGTCGACGAGCAATCCACCAACGTGGTCCATGTGCATGTGGGTAAGCACCACATCGGTTATCGAGGCGAGATCTATGCCGGCGGCCTCCAGCCGCTTAGCTAGCTGCCCGGCGCGCGGCAGGTTCAGATCCGGATCAAACCCCAGCCCGGCATCGATGAGTATGATCTTTCCGCCGCTACGGACCATGACCACGTTCAGCGACCAGTCGAAAGCGTCCGGCGGCAGGAACATGTCCTGCAGCCAGGCTGAGCGAAGAGCCGGGTTGGCGTTGTGCCCCAACATCACGGTTGGCAACGGTAGCACGCCGTCGCTGACCACAAGCACGTCGATCTCGCCGATCCGCAGCGCGTAGCGCGACGGAACCAACTCGTCGGCCCTCGCTGTGGTAGAATTTATGATGCTGCGAGTGCTCATGCGTTGTCTCCTCTGCCGGGCCTCGGGCACGGCAGCCGCAACGCTACGTTCGCGCACCTCCTCGGTCGATTGGCTCTGAGGATATGACGAACGGTGCCTTGGTTTAGGCCCTTCGCTCGTCACGGTACCATCGATTAGCCCAAACGAATGCGGCGACGGTGTCCGACGGACTAGCCGAGCCGTCCTCGGCGGGCCGATTTCAGGCGTTCTTAAGTTCCCGGATGATGACGGCGCCGCGCATGGCGTCGAAGCGAGCGCAAGCAGCACAAAAGCCGAGAGGTACGGCCGCAGGCCTTCCGAAATCGGGATGAGAGCTCAGCCGTCTGCAGCTTGGAAGTGGACGCCCGACGGGTAGCTTCCGGCCAAGCTGAGGACGGTACTCGATCTCGCTCAGGAAGAGGTCCAAGTCGATATCGGGAAATCTCTTGCCCTAGAGCATTTTTGGTTTACTCGAACGCATAGCCTGAGTTGGCGAGGTAGTTTCGGCACACTACGGGGCTGAAGGTATCGAGCAGTCGGCCGATGGTGTCCCACAGCGCCTCGCGGGTTCGGGCGGCTGCCTTGCGCAGCCCGGCTTTGAGCTTGGCAAAGGCCTGCTCGATCGGGTTCAGGTCGGGCGAGTAGGCTGGCAGCAGCATGACGTGGGCGCGCGCCGCGCGGATCGCTTCACGCACGCCGGCGACTTTGTGGGCGGCGAGATTGTCCATCACCACCACGTCGCCGGGTTTCGGCCAGCGTCGCGTCAGGCTTCGAACGAAGATGGGCCAGCAACGCCACTTCATGCCGCCTCATGGCCAGCCGGCTTTGGCGGACGGCTGCCGGCACCGTGCTGCGGGGCGACGTCGTCCGTCGCCGCCCGCCGCTCCAAGGCCTTGTAGGTGTACGAGATGCTGACCTTGAACAGCGACGCAACCTTCCGCACCGCCAGCCCCGCATCGACCGCCGCCAGCACTCGCTCCCGCAGGTCCTGCGGGTAGGCAAGCCCAGACCGCCACGCCATCGAACCCTCCGGCCACATCACCGGAGGCCTATGAATCACATCCGCACCTCGTGCCGGAACCTCAAATCTGAATCCGGCAGCGGTGAAAGCGCTCTAGAGCGGTTTCCGACCGGAGTGAATCGGAGGGGCTTCCCCGACGCGGGCTGGATCTGATTCAAGCTGCCTGTCGGCGAGGAGGCCGGCAGGCATGTCCAAGGCGCTGTCGGTTGATCTTCGGGAACGGGTGGTGGCGGCGGTCGCGGCGGGGACGTCGTGCCGAGCTGCGGCGGCTCGGTTCGGGGTCAGCTCCTCGAGCGCGGT
>NZ_JAMZIK010000061.1 GCF_024178315.1 Siccirubricoccus soli
TCTTCGGGAGCGGGTGGTGGCGGCGGTCGCGGCGGGGACGTCGTGCCGAGCTGCGGCGGCTCGGTTCGGGGTCAGCTCCTCGAGCGCGGTCCGGTGGTGTGCCATGGCGAAGGGGGCGGGATCAGTTGCGCCGGGCCCACTCGGAGGCGACCGCCGCTCGTCGCGGATTGAGGCCCAAGCGGCGCTGATCCTCGGCCTTGTGGAGGAAAAGTCCGACATCACGCTGGCGGAGATCCAGATTGAACTCGCCAGGGCCGGTGTGGCGGCGGGCATTGGGACGATCTGGCGCTTCTTCGACCGCCGCCGGATGACGTGCAAAAAAAGACGGCGCACGCTGCCGAGCAAGATCGCCCGGACATCCTGAGGCGCCGCTGGGCTTGGTTCGAGGGACAACCCGACCTCGATCCCGACCGCCTGGTGTTTATTGATGAGACCTGGGCCTCGACGAAGATGGCCCGAACGCATGGACGGGCGCCTCGGGGCGAGCGCCTGCGCTCGCCGATCCCGCACGGGCACTGGAAGACGACCACCTTCGTCGCCGGGCTGCGCAACAGCGGCATGGTCGCGCCGATGGTACTGGATGGGCCAATCAACGGTGCCGCCTTCCAGGCCTATGTCGACCAGGTCCTGGTCCCCGAACTGCAACCCGGCAACATCGTCGTCATGGACAACCTCGGCAGCCACAAGGGCGCGGGCATCCGCGACGCGATCGAGGCCGCAGGCGCGAGCCTGCTCTACCTCCCGCCCTACAGTCCCGAGTTCAACCCGATCGAGAACGCCTTCGCCAAACTGAAAGCCATGCTGCGCAAGATCGCTGCGCGTACCGTCGAAGGTCTCTGGAACGCCATCGGCCATATCGTCGATGCTTTCACGCCCGCCCAATGCACCAACTACCTCGCCGCCGCCAGCTACAATGCAGCCTGATCGGAAACCGCTCTAAGAGGAAAGGCGCGTCCGCAGCCCAGCCCCCAGGCATCAAAACCACCAGCTGAGGCCGCTTCAGGCCGCATCACCTCTCCATCATCCAAACGGGCGCCTTTCGCAAAAATCTCCCAAGGGAAAGAGGATCAGCGGGCGGCCGCGCAGCCGTTCGGAGACACACCCGGATCGCCGGGATCAGCAGCGGGCGGCGTAGTGATCTACCTCTTCGAGACCTTCACCCTCGACACCGTCCGGCGCGAGCTCCGCCAGGGTGACGCCCTCGTCGCCGTGGAGCTGCAGGTCTTCGACCTGCTCGAATTCCTGATCCGGACGCGGGACCGCGTCGTCAGCCGCGACGACCTGATGGCCGAGGTCTGGCGCGGCCGCATCGTCTCGGAAGCGACGCTCAGCAGCCGGGTGAACTCGGCCCGCGCCGCCATCGGCGACAACGGCGCGGAATGGCGCCTGATCCAGACCCTCCACCCCTCCCGGCGCCACCGCATTGGTCCGTATGCCATCCGGCCCGTAGATGAAAGCGGTGCTTCGCGTCAGCCCCAGCAGGGCATGTTTGGACGTGGTGTAGGCCGCCCCGGCAGCCGAGCCTCGCAAGTCAGCAGCCGAAGCGACGTTCACGACACTGCCCCGACCCGTTGCGAGCATCACAGGCAGGGCTGCACGGGTTAATCGCATCACTGCCGTCAGGTTGACGGCCAACACCCTGTCTCAGGTATCGTCATCGACTCCGCGGCTGGCAGGAAACCGTTCATGATGCCAGCCACATTGGCGAGTGCGTCCACGTGGCCGGCGCAGGCCTCGACGATCCTCCGGACGACCTCCTCACGGCAAATGTCGCCAGCGACCGTCAGCAGAATGCCGCCCGCCTTCTCCCGGCCGAGTGCCGCCAGACGGTTCTCGTCAATGTCGGTGGCGACGACGCGGGCGCCCTCTCGAAGAAACCGCGCGGCGGTGGCCCGGCCGATTCCCAAGCCGGCGCCTGCGACGATGACGTCTGTCCAACAAATCTCTCGGGCACGAACTGCATGAGAGGCCTCCTCATTCGTGGACTCGCCATCTCCGGATGAGGCCGCTCATCGCAGGAACAGCCGGAACCGGTGGAGCGAGAGCAGGAACAGCATAGCTCCGATCCCGACAAGAGCTGCGAACTGGAGCCAGACAACGCTAAACCCGGCGCCGCGAAACAGGATGGCCTGCGCGAGGATGACGAAATGCGTGTTCGGCGCGACCAGCATGATGAATTGCATGATCTCCGGCATGCTCTCCCCCGGTGTGACGCCGCCGGACAGCACCTGAAGCGGGTCGTGCTCGACATCCTCGTGCAGGGCCGGCGGAATGCGACCGCGGCGAAGCGCTTCTTCAAGCGTCTGCTGGTCGGCCTGAGGTACAAGCCGAAGCGTATCGTCACAGATGGCCGCGCAGCCACGGCGCGGCGAAACGCGAGGCCCTGCCCGACGTGCGGCACCGGACGAGCCGCTACTTGAACAACCGTGCTGAGAACTCGCATCGCCCGGCCCGGCGCCGGGAGCGCCAGATGCAGCGCTTCAAGTCGCCATAGCAGGCGTAGCGGTTCCTGTCGGTGCATGCCTTCATCTACGGCCAATTGCGGCCGCCACGGTACCTGATGTCCGCCGCCCAGCACCGTCACGCCCGCGCCAAAGCTTTCCAGAGATGGCGACAGGAGATGTGCGTCCCGAGATCGCCGTGAGTTCGTGCGCCTCCACCTGAGCGCCAGAACTCAGCTTCGCATCAGGCAAGCTGACGATGCCATCACAATCCCGACCTATCCGGCGTGCCCCAACCGAGACCGAGGGCTTTCTGGAGGGAGATGAAGCTGTTGGTCAGCGCTGCCCTGGCCTGCACCACGCTCTGCTCCGTCTGCACGCGCTGCCGCTCGGTATCGAGGACGTCAGCGAGCGATGCCGTGCCTGCCTGCTGGCGCTCACGGGTCAGCGCCGCGGCACGGCCGGCCGCCGCTTCTGCCGATGTGAGCCGGAGGAGGGTCTCGCGCTGGTGACCGAAACGGGAAAGGGAGGTCTCCGCATCGCGCAACGCCCCGAGCACAACCTGCCGATACTGTTCCGCGGCCTCGTCCCGGCCTGCCCTGGCTTGGTCAACCCTGGCACTGGTCCTGCCAAAGCCCAGGAAGTTCCAGCTGATCGATGGCCCGCCCAGATAGGCAAGGCTGCTGCTGCTGAAGAAGCGCGACGCGTCGGTACCGCCGAAGCCGATCGTGCCGAAAAGGCTGACGGAGGGGAAATACTGCGCGACCGCCTGCCCGATCTGCGCGTTGCTGGCGGCTAGCTGGCGCTCTGCCTGGCGAATGTCCGGGCGGCGGCGCAGCAGGGCGACAGGATCGCCAATCGACACCATTGCAGGCGGCAAAGGGATGGAAGCGGGGCGTGCAAGCTGGTTGTCCAGCTCTCCAGGCTCCAGGCCGACCAGGGTGGCGATCTGGTCGAGATACTGGTCTGCCTCGGCCCGTACCTGGGTGGTATCGGCCAGCGTCTGGTCGAGCTGCGTCGTCAGGCGTTCGACATCTGCCTGTGACGTCGAGCCAAGCGAGCGACGCTGCGAGGTGAGGTGCAGGACGCCCCGCTCGATTTCCCCGGTCTGGCGATACAGTTCCTCCCGGCGCTGCGCCGCGCGCAGCTTGACATAGGTTTGCGCCACCTCTGCCGCGAGCTGGACCTGCGCATCAGCGAGGGCCGCCTCCTCGGCTTCCGCCCTCGCCCGGGCGCCTTCGATACCGCGCCGTGTGCCGCCAAACAGGTCCAGCTCCCAGCTTGCATCGAAGCCGACGCTGTAGAGATCCAGCTTTGTGGCCGAGGAGCCGCCCTGGCTTCCGGTGAGGCTGCCCGTAGGCAGGCGGGAGTGCAGGGCAAGGCCGCTCGCTGACCCCTGCGGGAAAAGCCCGGCCCTGTCTTCCGAGACGACAGCCCGTGCCCGACGTAGCCGCGCCTGCGTGGCGCGAACGGTAGTACCGTTGTCCAGGGCGATCTCTATCAACGACGTGAGCACGGGGTCGTCCAGACCTGTCCACCAGCGCGCGACCGGTGATGTGGAAACGACCGGGGCCAGCCCAACCCGGCGGAAGTTGGGGGAGCTGGCGGCCGCCGGCGCCACCTCGGGCGGTCCGGAATAGTCGGGACCGACGGTGCAACCGGCCAGGGCGACAGCCAGGAGGATTGCCCGCCTCACGCCACCGGCTCCCGCCCTGCTTCCTTGGGCAGGGGGCGTAGCAGCAGGGCCAGCGGGATGATGGCGATAAGCGCCACGCCGAAGACATGGAACAGGTCGATATAGGTCATGACGGTGGCCTGCTCCTGGATGGAACGCGCAAGACCGGCGATGCCGAGGCGCTGCACCGCCTCCTGCCCGAGCACGGAATTGGCGGTGATGGACTCCTGCAGGCGGTCGATGTGTAACGTCAGCCGTTGGTCTTGCAGGGTGGAGACCGCTGCCAGGCCGAAAGACCCACCGAGGTTACGGGCAGCGTTGTACAAGCCGGAGGCGTCATCCGCATTCTCTCTCGGCACGGCCGCGGTCGCCGCCTGATTCAGGAAGAGCATGGCAAAGAACTGAGCGAAGCCGCGGACGACCTGGGCCCAGAAAAGGTCGTCGCCGGTGGATTCTGGCGTAAGTCCCGTATCAATGAAACAGCTGGCACCGAAAAGCAGCAGGCCAAGCGCGACGGCAAGGCGAACATCCACGAAACGCACCAGGAAGGGGAAAACAGCAAGCATCAGTAGTGTCGGCACGCCGCTTATCGCCGTCACCAGTCCGGCCTGCTGTGAGTTGTAGCCAGGAACGGCCACCAGGAATTGCGGGATGATGTAGAGGATGCCGTAAAGCGCGGCGCCGACCATCAAGCCCATGACGAAGACGCCGAAGAAGCTGCGCCCCAGTAGAATACCGAGATTGATGACAGGCTTACGCGCCACGAATTGCCCGGCAATGAGGCAAGCGAAACCGATCAGCGCCATGACGCTCAACCATCGAATGAAGTCGGACTCGAACCAGCGCTCGCGCTGCCCCTCTTCCAGAACGACGGTCAGGCCGCCCAGTCCGAGAACGAGACCGATGAGGCCAAGCACGTCGGCTTCGAGAAAGTCCCGCCAGCGAATGCGCGCGCCGGGCAAGCCAATGAGCAGCAGGACCAGCAGCCCGATGCCGATAGGAAGATTGATGAAGAAGGAGTAGTGCCAGCTGAAGCTCTCAGTAAGCCAGCCTCCTAGGACGGGGCCAATTACAGGGCCGAGCACCGCTGTCATGCCGAACAGCGCAATGCCAACAGGCCGCTGACCCGGCGGCAGGCGCGTGGCGACGATGGTAAGCGCTGTCGGGATCATGGCACCGCCGGTGAAGCCCTGGCCGACGCGGCCGATGATCATATGCGCCAGATTCTCGGCGATCCCGCACCACATCGAAAACAGGGTGAACAGGATGGTGGCGGCCAGCAGGAGATTGCGCAGGCCGAGGATGCGTTCGAGCCAACCGGCGAGCGGGATCATGACGATCTCCGCCACCAGATAGGCGGTCGAGATCCAGGTCCCCTCGCTGCTGCTCGCACCGATTTCGCCCTGGATGGTTGGCAGCGAGGCATTGACGATGGAGGTGTCGAGCGTCGCCATCAACGAGCCCAGCGTGCCCGCCGCTACGGCAAGCCAGGCGGCTGCATCAGCCTTGCCGCCTCCGGTCGGAGGGGCGCTCCGGCTCATTGATGGTCCCCGGCAGAAGGCGCTGCATCCGCGCGGCGGATTGTGGCGGGCGCTGAGGAGCGACTTGCCCGCGCGGAGCGGCCTTCCTCCACATTCCGTGTGTCCACCTCGGCCGTCACCGACAGGCCCGGCACCAGCACCGCCCGGTCGTCAGGCTCCGCCTCGACATGGATGCGCACCGGAACGCGTTGGACGATTTTGGTAAAATTGCCCGTGGCGTTGTTTGGCGGGATGAGGGCGAACTGGGCGCCTGTGCCGGGCGAGATGCTATCGAGCGTGCCGCGGATCGTCCGGCTGTCGAGGGCGTCCACCTTGATGGAAACCGGCTGGCCAGGCCGCATGCGGCCGATCTGCGTCTCCTTGAAGTTTGCGACTAGGTAAAGAGCGTGAACGGGAACCACGGTCATCATCCGCGCACCCGGTTGCATATATTGTCCCGGGCGGACAGTCCGGTCTCCGACCCGCCCGTCGATACTGGCCCGCACCACCGTTGAATCCAGATCCACTTGGGATTGCTGCTGCAGGGCCTCGGCCTGCTCGATCTGCGCCCGGCTCTGCTGCGCCTGGGCACGTAGGGTCTCGATCTGCCGCTGGGCCGCAAGCAGGGCCGCCGATGCTTGCGCAAGCTGGGCCCGGGCCTGATCGCGGTTCTGCCGCATCTGGTCGGCGCGCTCCCGGGGCTCGGCCCCGGTGGCAGCCAGCCGGGCGTACCGGGTGGCTTCCCGCTCTGCAAAGGCGACCTGCGAGCGAGCACCGTCGACCTGGGCTTGCGCCTGGGCAATCTGGGCCTGCTGCGCGGAAATCTGGGCCTCGGCCTCGGCGAGATTGGCCCGCCCGACATTGGCTTGCGCTACCGCCTGCGCCAACCGCGCCCGGATGTCCCGCCCGTCTAGCTCGACAAGGGGCTGCCCGGCCCGCACGACCTCATTATCGCCGACCAGAACCTGGTGGACGATGCCCGGCACCCGGGAGGAAACTGCTACCTGGTCGGCCTGCAGATAGGCGTCGTTGGTGGACTCGACGAAGCGGCCCTCCGTCCACCAATGCAGACCCCAATAGGTACCCCCAACCAGAATCAGCAGACCAGCGACGATCAGGCCCCCTCGGATGAGCCACTTTCGCCGAGGCGACGCCGGACGCTTTGCCGGCTTCCCGGTACCCGCCCCAGACTCCGGTGCAAGGCTGTCACGTGGCGGGTCGGGTGGACCGGAGTTGCTCGCCTGAGCCAAAGCCATGTCACGTGATCCGTTGCGGAATGGTGTCGCCGCATGCGATAACGCTGAACGAGACCGTCCCGTTCCATAAATCCATTTTGAGGGGACAAGGGCCGCCAACCGGCTAAGAGAGCGGTATGGGAGCTAGTCCGAAGCAGCGGAAACGACTGGGCCGGCCGGATGCGCAGGCTTCGGAGGCGCTGGACCGGCATATCTTGGAGACGGCGGCGCGGCTGCTGATCGAGCAGGGTTATGCCGCGACCTCCATTGAGCAGATCGCAGTCGCAGGACGCGTCGGCAAGCAATCGATTTACCGCCGCTACGGCTCCAAAGAGGGGATTTTCAAGGCTGTCCTGAATGATCTGGCCAAGCCGCTCATGGACCTCGTCGACCGGGCGAATGTTGAGTCTGAGGACCCTCTGGCGGATTTGAGGGAAGTTTTATCCTTGACCTTGGAAACTGCGAGTCGCCCAGACGCAGCTGAAATGTACCGGATCCTTACGGCGGAAGCCAAGCGCTTCCCTGCCTTTATCGATGACGTCCATGATGGCCTTTCGGTGCCGATCCACCGAATGATTGTGCGCCTACTTGGCGCGGCCCGCGCGGCGGGCCAGTTGCGGTCGGACGGCGATGACGAGATGACGGCCATGGTCCTGAGGGGGATGATAACCGGCTGGACGCTCCAGGAAAGCCTGAAGGGCCGCCTTGGCCTCAGCGATCGGAAGGAGCGCGAAGCTTTTTTCGCACGAGCTTGGGATATATTTCTGAAGGGAGCTAGTCAGCCGTGAAATAGGTTGAAGGTGGCGGCTTTCCGGCGGTTGCGCTGTTGGAGAAGTACCCGGTTATTCAGGATTGCTCCGGAATGAGGCACGAAACCTTGCAAACCGAGGCGTGTGTCGCGGGACCAGGAGCGGTATGATTCGGTTGGAGGCAGCCGGCAGGGAGCCCGTCGATGCGCCCCAAGCAGTCCGAGGCCGAGCCGCAGGAGGATCTCATCCGCGCCGGGCTGGAGAACCTGGTCGACCCGCGGCATGCGCTGGTGCGCCTGGCGGCACTGACCGACTGGGGCCGGTTCGAGGTCGAGTTCGGGGCGCTCTACACCGACGGCGGCCGCCCCGGGGTTGCCGACGCGGCTGATGGTTGGCCTGCACCTGCTGAAGCACGTGGACGGGCTCTCAGACGAGGCGGTCTACGCGCGATACCTGGACAGCCCCTATGCGCAGTTGTTCTGCGGCGAGACCCACTTCCAGCACGCCCTGCCGCTCGACCGCTCCTCGATGACGCGTTGGCTTCAGCGCATCGGGCCGAAGCGGCTGGAGGTGTCGCACCGTCGGTGGCGCACGCGTCCGCTGCACATCTGCGACGCTCCGTTACAGGGCCTGCCGCAGGGCAAAGGCGATCTGCTCGTCCGTGTACCGCTTCTGCTTCACGGCGCCCTCCTCCTGGAATCAGAGTGTCCGAAAAAGCTGCGTTCCACCCGGACCACTTTCCGGATTCAGGACCACAGCCTCGTAGGCCGGCCAATTCTGCACCCGGTAGCGGGCCTTCGGGATGCGGTGGCGGCGGCTGGCATTATGCTTGAAGGGCATGCCTGAGAGCGTAACGGCTTGCCCGCAGCTGGTCTACCCGTCCCGAGAATCCACCCTGAGGGAACTTTCGAGCGACAGCCCGAATGGGCGAGTTTGGCCGGAAGCTGTCAGTCCGCTTAGAGCGTTTTCGGTTTACATACGTTCACCGAAAACGCTCTAAGCCTTTGTTTGCAGAGCAGATTCACGCCTTCGGGCGATGCCGCCCTACGGCGATCTGCTCTAGCGGTCAGGAGATTTGGAAAGCAGACGTCTGAATCTGACGTTGGGCGTTGCCTCCTGCTGCGGTCGCAATCGCCTTTCCTCCAACGAGGCGCGTTAGTGCGGCGGCGGCCCATTCCGCACGCCATTGAGGAAGAGCCGCACGGCCGCCACCAGCCGTCTGTCCTGCTCGACCGGATCGGCAGGGGCAATATACACTGCCAGTCGAGAGCCGCGGCCGAGCACCAAGCTGAGGAACAGGTCGGCGGTCAGCAGCGGGTCCGGCACCACGATGGCGCCCTGCCGCGCGAGTTCCGTCAGCATCTGCGCCACGGCGTGCGCCGCCTTCAGCCAGCCCTCCTCGTAGGCCAGGCGACCAAGGTCCGGGAACTGCACGGTCTGGGCCGAGAGGATACGGCCCATCGCCAGGGCTTCTGGAGTGGACGAGAAGGCCAGCATCTCCCGCCCCAAGTCCAGCAGCATCGCCTCAGCTGCCTCTGCGTCCGGCTGAACAGCTTTGACTGTCACATGCCTGGAAAACGGCACGAGCCAGCGCCCGATGCGGTACCTAAGCACTGCCTCGAACAGTTCCCGCTTGTCGCGGTAGCGGGCGTAGACGGTCTGCTTGCTCACGCCAGCTCGCTCGGCCAGGGCATCCATGGACGTGCCCTCAAAGCCGCGCTCCAGGAACAGCGCGGCGGCCACCTCGACCAGCCGCTCGTCGCGCGCTGCCGCTTCGGCCCGTGTCGGGCGCCCGCCACGGCCTCGCCCTGGCTTGGTCGCAACGCTTCCAGGCGGCACCTTGGCATCAAAACTCATTGCCATCCGTCCTCAATGGCCTTAATGGAACCATACAGTTCAGTTTTATTCAGGCACAATGAACCAGATCCGCGGCGCCGATAGCCAGCCCGCCTCCGCTCCCGCAACCTCTGCCACCCCGGCGCGGATGGCAAAACGCCCTTCCAAGCGGCGCCTCGTGCTGCTGGCGCTAGCGCTGCTCGTGCTGGGGGGCGGAGGGTACTATGGTTGGCACTGGTGGACCGTGGGCCGCTTCTTGGAGACTACGAACGACGCGTACCTGCAGGCCGACAAGGTGACGGTGGCGCCGCGCGTCGCGGGCTACGTGGCCCGGGCCTTGGTTGCCGATAACCAGGTCGTCCACGCCGGTGACCTGCTGGCCGAGATCGACGACCGCGAGTACCGCGTGCTGCTGGCCCAGGCGGAGGCGGACGCGCGAAAGCCCAGGCCTCCATCGAGGACTACGCCGCCGCCGTCCAGCAGCAGCAGGCGCAGGTGCAGGTCGCCCGCGCCGATCTCAGCAACGCCGAGGCGGCGCTGGCCTTTGCGGTGCAGGAGGCGCAGCGCTACCGCGATCTCCTGCGCACGGGTGCCGGGACCATCCAGCGCTCGCAGCAGAGCACGTCCGACCTGCAGCAACGGCAGGCCGCGGTCGAGAAGGCACGTGCCTCATTGATTGCCGCGGAACGGCAGATCAGCAGCCTGGAGGCGCAGCGCGCCAGCGCCGTCGCCTCCCTGGCCGGAGCGGAGGCCAAGGTGGACCAGGCCAGGCTGAACATCGAGTACACCACCATCCGCGCCCCGATCGACGGCGTGGTGGGCGACCGCTCGCTGCGCCGCGGGCAATACGTCTTGGCCGGAACGAACCTGCTGACGCTGGTGCCGATGGGTCGCGACATCTACCTGACCGCGAACTTCAAGGAAACGCAGGTCGGCGCGATGGTGGCCGGGCAGCCCGTCACCTTCACGGTCGATGCCTTCGGCAGCCATGAGTTCCATGGCCGCGTCGAGAGCTTCGCACCCGGCACCGGGGCGCAGTTCGCGCTGCTGCCGCCGGAGAACGCCACCGGCAACTTCACCAAGGTGGTGCAGCGCGTTCCCGTGCGCATCGCGCTTGACGCCGGGGACCCATTACTGGCGCGGCTGCGGCCGGGCCTGTCGGTCGAGGCGACGGTGCACACGGGCGGCAACGAGGCTGTGGCCGTGGTCCCGTCGCCCGACATCGCCCAGCTGAGCCCGGCACGGCCGCGGTGAGCGCCGGGACCGCGCCTGCCGCGGCAGGGCCCGGCTCCGTCGCCGAACGGGCCAGCGCGCGGGACTGGCTGGCGGTCGCCGGCGCCATCCTCGGCGCCTTCACGGCCATCCTCGACATCCAGATCACCAACGCCTCGCTCAGCAACATCCAGGGCGCGCTCGGCGCCTCGACGGAAGAGGGGAGCTGGATCTCCACCGCCTATCTGATGGCGGAGATCATCGTTATCCCTCTTACCGGCTGGCTTGGCTCGGTGATCGGACTGCGGCGCTACCTTGTCGCCAACACGCTGCTCTTCATCGGCTTCTCGGTGGCCTGCGCGCTGTCCTCCTCGCTCGGCGAGATGATCCTCTTCCGCGCGGGTCAGGGTTTCACCGGCGGCGTGCTGATCCCGACCGCCGTGGTGATCGTCCGCACCCGCCTGCCGCGCGCGCAGCAGACGATCGGCATCGCGCTGTTCGGCCTGACGGCCACCTTCGCCCCGGCGATCGGCCCGACCGTGGGTGGGTGGCTGACCGACAACCTGTCCTGGCACTACATCTTCTACCTGAACCTGCTGTTCGGCCCGCTGGCCGTGCTGATCCAGCTCACCGCCTTCAACAAGGCACCGGCCCAGTGGGGCGAGCTGCGCAAAGGCGACTGGCTCGGCATCGCCCTGATGGCGGCGGGCCTCTCCTCGCTGACCTTCCTTCTGGAGGAAGGGCAGCGCAAGGGCTGGTTCGGCTCCCCCATCATCGTCCAGGCCGCCGTGGTCGCCGCCATCGGCATCGCCGGCTTCGTGATCCGCGAGCTGACGACGCCGCGTCCCTTCATCAACCTGCGCGTCCTGGCCAACCGCTCGGTCGGCGGTGGCTGCCTGCTGATGACGGTGCTAGGCGCCGTCTCCTTCGGGTCGATCTACGTGATCCCGGTCTATTGCGCGCAGATCCAGGGCTACAACGCGCAGCAGATCGGCTACGTCGTGATGTGGAGCGGCCTGCCGCAACTCTTCCTGTTTCCGCTGATGCCCCTGGTGATGCGCCGCGTGGACCTGCGCCTGCTGGTAATCGCGGGCACGCTGTTCTTCGCCGTCAGCTGCTTCATCAACGTCAACCTGACGCATGACGTCGGCATGGACCAGCTGATCCTGCCGCAGCTGCTGCGCGCGGTCGGCCAGCCACTCTTCACCATCCCGCTGTCGCAGATCTCGACCGCCGGGCTGGCGCCGCGCGACACCGCGGACGCCTCGGCGCTGTCCAGTATGATGCGCAATCTCGGCGGCTCCATCGGCATCGCCACGCTGGCCACCATGATCGACCGGCGCGAGCACTTCCACTTCTCCGCCCTGGCCGAGGCGACCACCGTCAACGCGACGCGCACGCAGGCGTATCTAGCCAAGGTGGCGGCCGCCATGCAGGCACATGTCACCGACCCGGTGCATGCCAAGGCGCAGGCCGTCAGCATGCTGGCCCAGCAGGTGCGGCGGGAAGCCTATGTCATGGCCTATGCGGACGCGTTCTGGCTGGTGGCCGTCGGCCTGCTGATCAGTCTCCTCGCCGTGCTGATCCTGCGCAAGCCAGACAAAAAGGCCGCGCCCGTGGAGGCGCACTGAGTGCCCGCCAGCAGTTCCATGATCCAAGGCCAATCTCGGTGGCAAGGCGGTCGGTCGGTCGGCCGGCAAACCCGTTGTGAAGAGCCGTCCAGGGGCAAGCTGCGCGCCTGTGACGATTGCGGCCTGCTGGTGCGGCTGCTGCATGAGGAGGCCGGGGTGGACTGTCGCTGCCCGCGCTGTGACGCCGTGCTGCGGCGGCACCGGGGCAGCCCCCTGCACGCGCCGCTGGCCCTGGCGCTCGCCAGCCTCATCCTGTGCCTGCTGACCTTGTCGACGCCGTTCCTGACGGTGCGCCTGCTGGGGCAGTCCCGCGGCAGCCAGGTGGAAACCGGGGCCTGGGCCTTTGCCGATGATGGGCTGTGGGTGCTGTCGCTGGTGCTGATTGCCACCGTGGTGCTGGTGCCGGTGCTGCGGCTGTCCTTGCGCATCCTGGTGCTGGGCGGCGTGCAGATGCGCCAGCCCTCCCGCTGGCTGCCCAGCCTGCTGCGCTGGCACGAGCATCTCGGCGCCTGGAGCATGCTGGAGGTGTTCCTGTTCGGCGCGCTGGTCTCCTATACCCGGCTGGTGGACTTGGCTGCGGTCGAGCTCGGTCCCGCGGTGTACGGCCTGGCCGCCGTGGTGCTTGCCATGGTCGCCGCCGATGCCGCCTTCGAGCCCCAGGCGGTCTGGGACGCGCTGGAAAGCCGGGGCGTCATGGCTCACCCGGCGCGGCAGGGACCGGCACATGCCAAGACCCCCCTGGTCAGCTGCCATTGCTGCCGTCGCGTTGAGCCCGCCAGGCTTGGCGAGCCTTGCACGCGCTGCGGCACACCGCTGCACCATCGCAAGGTCAACAGCACCGCGCGCTGCTGGGCGCTGATCACTGCCGCCGCCATCCTGTACGTCCCGGCCAACCTCTTCCCGGTGATGACTATCGTCACCTTGGGGCGCGGCGGGCCGCACACCATCATGGGCGGCGTGGTGGAATTCCTGGAGAGCGGCTTCTGGCCCCTGGCGCTGATCGTCTTCACCGCCAGCGTGGCGGTGCCGATGCTGAAGCTGGTCGGGTTGGCCATGATGCTGGTGGCCATCCACCATCGGTCCGCCCGCGGGCTGCGCTTCCGCACCCGGCTGTACCGGCTGATCGAGGTGCTGGGCCGCTGGTCCATGATCGACGTCTTCGTGGTCGCCGTGCTGATCGCCTTGGTGCGCTTCGGCACCCTTGCCTCCATCACGGCGGAGGTGGGCGCCGCCTGCTTCGGGGCCGTGGTGATCCTGACCATGCTGGCCGCCGAGGCCTTTGACCCCCGCCAGATGTGGGATGTGGCCATGCCATCCGCAGAGGACGGGGCCGGAGCGCGCGCGATCTTCGTCGTGCCTGAAAGCAATCACACCGCATGAGCAACGCCGAACCCGAGATCAGCCCCGAGATCACCGAGGCCAAGCCGCACCGGCGCCGCTTTTCCTGGATCTGGCTGATCCCCATCGCCGCCGCTGCTGTGGCGGCCTATCTCGGCTACTCCACCTTCAGCACGCGCGGCCCGCTGGTCACGATCCGCTTCTCCTCCGCCGATGGGCTGACGGCGGGCCAGACCCAGGTGCGCTACAAGTCGGTCAACATCGGCACGGTGGACTCCATCGCGCTGACCGATGACCTGGCCCGGGTGAATGTCCGGATCCGCATGCAGAAGGACGTGGAGGACCGGCTGACCGCCAATGCCCGCTTCTGGGTCGTGCGGCCGCGGCTGACGGCGAGTAACGTATCCGGCCTCGAGACCATCGTTTCCGGCGCTTACATCGAGTTCGATCCCGGGGCGCCGGGCGGCGAGAAGAAGCGCGCCTTTCGAGGGCTGGACGATCCGCCCGGCGTGCGCTCGGACGAGCCGGGGCGGGTCTTCACCCTGCACACGCACCGCCTGGGCGCGCTGGACCGCGGTTCCGTGGTGTTCTTCCGCGACGTGGCGGTGGGCGAGGTGCTGAGCTACGACCCGCCCGCGCTGGACGGCATGGTGACGCTGCGCGCCTTCATCCGCTCGCCCTACGAAGGCTACCTGCGCAAGGGTTCGCGCTTCTGGAACACCTCCGGCGTCAGCGTCGGCTTCGGGCCCAACGGGGTGAAGGTGGAGGTGGCCAGCCTGCGTGCCGCGCTGGCGGGCGGCATCGCTTTCGACACCCCGCCCGAGCTGCGCAACCAGCCCACGGCACCGGACGACGTCGTTTACAACCTGTACGACAACCAGGAAGCGGCCATCACGGCCACCTCGGCGGACCGGCTGGAATTCCTGACCTACCTCGACGGCTCCGTCAGTGGGCTGGCCGAAGGCTCCCCGGTGGAGATGCGCGGCATCCGCATCGGCAACGTGCAGAAGGTAGAGCTGGCCTACGACCGGCAGTCCGACAGGTTCGTGGTGCCGGTGCGCATCGCCATCGAGCCGCGCAACATCGCCTTTCCCGATGGCCGCCCGCAGGAGGAAGTGCTGGCCGCCGCGACCAGGCTGGTGCGCGAGGGCTTCCGGTTGCAGCTTCGCAGCGGCAACCTGCTGACCGGGCAAAAGGTCATTTCCCTAGACCTGGTGCCCGATGCGCCGCCCGCCGAAGTGCGCATCGAGAACGGCACCATCGTGCTGCCCAGCGTTGGTGGCGACAGCGACAACATCATGGCCGCGGTCGGCGCCATGGCAGGCAAGCTGGAGCGCTTCCCGCTGGACGAGATCGGGCAGAACCTGAACGCCGCCCTGGCCTCGGTGAACGGCGTGGTCGGCGGGCCGGAGCTGAAGGACGCGCTGGGCAGCCTGTCCGGCGCCCTCGGGCAGGTGCAGGAATTGGTGCGCAAGGCCGATGGCGGCATCACGCCGCTGCTGCGCCGCCTGCCGGAGATCGCCAACAACCTCGACCAGGCTGTCCGCCGCGCCAACACGGCCGTGGGCTCCATCGAGCGCGGCTATGGCGGCGATTCCTCCTTCAACCGCCAGCTGGATCGGACGCTGCAACAGGTGACCGACGCCGCCCGGTCCATCCGCTTGCTGGCCGATCTCCTTGGCCGCCATCCCGAGGCGCTGATCCGGGGCCGGACGGAATGAGCGCCGCCGACCCTGGAGACCACATGATTGTACCGTCCCGCCGCCGCCTGCTGGGCTGGGCGGCCCTGAGTCCTTTCCTGTCCAGCTGCTCCTCGCCCGAGCCGGACTACTACCGGCTGGTGGCCGTGCCGGGCGGCACGCGGGCGGCGCGACCGTTGCGGGTGGAGCTGCGGCAGGTTGGGCTGGCCCGCTACCTGGACCGGCGGGAGATCGTGCGCGGCGGCGCCTCCGTGCGCCTCGACATCCGGGACGGCGAGCGCTGGGCGGAGCCGATCGGCGACATGGTGACCCGCGTGCTGGCGGAGAACCTGAACCAGCGCCTGCCCGGCAGCCTGGTGGTGCCGGAGCAGAACGCCGTGGGCGGAGACCCGGAGGTCACCGCGGAGGCGGACATCACCCGCTTCGAGGATGACGGAACCGGCCGCGTGGTGCTGGAGGGCCGGTTTCAGGTGCGGCGGCTGGGCGGCCGCGCGGCCGGGCTGAACCGGCAGGTGGCAGAGGTCGTGCCCCTGCCCGGCAGCGGCACCGCTGCCCTGGCCCAGGCCATGAGCACGGCGCTGGGCCGCTTGTCCGACCAGATGTCGGAGGCGCTGTCCACCACACTGGCTACTGCGGTTCCGACAAGATGAGTCTCGCACCGGGTGCTTGCCCCCTTCGGAGGGAGAAATGATGTTCAGCCGTCGAAGCCGCGCTCTGCTCCTGTGTCTCGCGCTGGGAGGGTGTTCATCCAAAGGGGCAGAGATCGCCCGGGAAGCGAGAGCGTCCCTGATCGGCATGAAGGTCGAGGACATGCAGGCGTGCGTCGGGATACCCGAGCGCACCGCCAAGTTGGCCGACGGTTCCGAGCTGCTGTCCTACAAGCAGACGAACTCCAATGTCGGTGGCTTGGATGTGACCTTGCCCTTGCTGGGCGGGTTCAAGGTCGCTGGCAGCGGAGCATCCTGCCAAGCCATCTTCCGCGTGGCGCAGGGTCGTGTGATCGGCCTGAACTACACCGGCGACAGCGACGATTTCGTGGGGACCGACGGTGTCTGCGCTCCCATTGTGCGAGGTTGCCTGCGCTATCCCGAGCCGGCACCGGTTCCCACGCCTCCCGCCCCGCGAGTCGTTGCGCAGCCCGGCGTGCTGGAGCCCGAGGTTCTGCGCGCATTGAACCACGCTCCGCCCCCAGTGCCGGGAAACTGAGCGCGATCCCATGAGCGGGGGCCCGAGCGCTGGCGAGCCACTGGAACGGCGCTGTCCCGGCAGCGTGGCGCGTCCCTCTGTGTTCGCCCTCAAGGCTGCGAGGCCGCGCAACGGCCGTCCGCTGCGCGGCACGCTGGCGCGGATCGAAGCCGAGCTGCTGCGCGACGGCGTGGTGTACCGCTACCTTACCGACACCGAGGAGGCCGATGGCCTGACCGGCAACGAAGGCGCCTTCCTGGCGTGCAGCTTCTGGCGGGTGGACGCCTACCTGCTTCAGGGGCGCAAGGATGCCGCCCTGGCGCTGTTCGAGCAGTTGCTGGAATACGGCAACGACCTCGGGCCGTTCGCCGAGGAGTACGATCCGGCCACCTGTCGCCAGTTGGGCAACTTCCCGCAAGCATTCACCCACTTCGCGCTGGTTGGCACCGCTCACCGGATCCAGGCCGCAAGGGAACGCGCGAAGGTCTCTCATGGAGAATAGGGGGGTCCTGGTATGGAAATGTCCGGCATCGAAATGCCGACGCCTCCGAGGCGGCAGGAACTCCGAGGCAGCCCTGGGGTGGACTTGGTTGTCTTTGCCTATCCCGTTGCCAGCCCTTTCGATTCCGGAGATGGCGGTCTGTGCCTGGCCGCCAGTTGTGCCGCCCACCTCCGCACCCTCGAGGGGGTGACCAGAGGTCCGCTCGGTAAGCGCCTCATGGTCTTCGGGGTGAGCCAGCAATCGTGGCTCGTGCAGGAAGAGCTGGCCGCACGTCTCGGGATCACCTTCACCTTGGTGAGCGACATCACGGGTATCGTCAAGGACATGTTCGGCCTGAAGACGAAGCGTCTTGGCAGGAGGGACCGGCTGGTTCCGACACTGCTGCTGCTCTCAGGCGCCATCGAGATCCAGCGATACGAAGGTCCAGAGCTCAACCATCTCGACCTGGGCCAGGCGATAAGCACCGCCTACCATCATCGCTGACGTGTCGGACAGGCCATGTCGCACGTACAATGGATTCTGATGCTGATGACCGCCCTGTGCACGGCAGTTCATCTCGGCCGACTTGAGATACATTCCGGCCGCCTTGCTCCACGCAGATCATGGTGGTGGGGGACTGCGCGCCGATGAATCCGTTACCGAGTACCGGATCCGATGAGGCCGGGGTCTGATCGGGTGGGAGTCATGGATCTGGGCACCTGCCGCTGCCCCGCCGCCCCAGCTCCACGACCACCCTGCCGACAGATGGGCCGCCACGCCGACCGTCGAGAGGCGCCGACATGAGTGAGGGCAAGGGGCGGCGGCGCGGAGGCCCTCAGGGAGCGGACCCTGGCGGCCAGCGAGTTAACGCCTCGTCGCGGAGGAAGCGCTGCTGCGAACAGGAAAAGCTGGCGCGGGCGTTACCGTCCTCGATCCTTGGTCAGGGCAGCAACCCTGCTTTCGCCTCGATCTGCAGCCTCTCGCCCATGGCAGTCAGGATGCACCTTTCACACCGAAATCCGAGCGGAACCTGGTGCCTATGCAAGATCAAGAAGTGTCCCAGCCAGCAGCAGACCGCGCCCCGCCACAGGAGCCATCGCAGGCCGCCGTAGCGCCGCGCCGCGATGGCGGGCGTCTCGCGGCGGTTTGCATCGCGGCGCTGCTCGCCCTGCTGGTGGCTTGGTATGCGGCAGCCGATCGCTGGACGCCTTACAGCGGTACGGGCGCGGTCGCAGGCTACGTGGCCCAGGTAGCGCCAAGGGTCTCCGGTCCGGTGACCGAGGTGCTGGTCGAGGATAACAGCCGCGTCGAGGCGGGAGCCCCTCTGTTTCAGATCGACCCCACCCTGTACGAGTTCGCGGTGCGCCAGGCAGAGGCGGAGCTGGCTCAGACCCTGCAGGCTACCAATGCTGGCTCCGCCGGGATTGCGGCGGCCGAGGCGCAGGTTGCCCAGGCCCAGGCCAATCTGCAGAACGTGCGGGCATCGAGCTCTCGCACTCTGCAACTCGTCGAGCGCGGGGTGTACGCCCAGGCCCGTGGCGACGATGCGCGAGGAGACCTGCGCACGGCCGAGGCCCAGCTCCGCGCCGCCGAGGCGCAGCGCGACCAAGCCGTGCGGCAGCTGGGCTCCGCCGATGCCGACAATCCCCAGGTCGTCGCCGCCACCGCGAAGCTGCAACGAGCGCGCGCAGATCTCATCAACACGACCGTCACCGCGACGACAGACGCATTGGTCACCAACCTGACGTTGTCCGTCGGGCAGTATGCCACCGCCGGGCAGCCTGCCCTGACCACGATCGACACGCGCGGCGGCTGGATCGTCGCCGACTTCCGCGAGAACCAACTGCGCAATCTGGACCCGGGCGACCCTGTGGAGATCGCCTTCGACGTGGCGCCGGGACACATCTCCACTGGCAAGGTCCAGAGCATCGCCTGGGGTATCGACGCCGGACGGCGCTCCGCAGGCGGATTGGCACAGCCTGACAGCAGCACGCGGTGGTTCGAGCCCGCACGCCGCATCCCCGTGCGGATTGAATTGATGCCGGATGAGGCGGTGCCGCCCAAGCTTCGCATCGGCGGCAAGGTGTGGGTGGCGGTGAACGCGGCAGGCGACGATTCCGGCGTCCTCTGGCTCATTGCCCAAGGCCTGATGCGCGCCAGCTCCTTGATCTCGTGGCTGTACTGAAGCCGACATGGCCGCCGCACCCCGCCCATCCCCGACGGATGACCCATGGTTCGGCCTGCGCTGCGCACTGGGCATCATGGTCGCCCTGGCCCTGATCGAGCCGCTAGGGGTCAACCCTGGCATGATCCTGCCGACCATGCTGGTCAGCCTGCTCTGTGGCCAGCGTGGTCCTTACAGCCCGGTGAAGAGCATTGTCACGGCCATCATGCTCGTGGGATTGATCTGGCTCATCTTCGGTCTCTGCGTGCTGACGCAAGGCATGCCGGGCGTGCAGTTCGTCACGTTGCTGTTGGTCTGCTACGGCGCATTGTATCTGCTGATGCGCACCGGCAACCAGCTGGGCGTCATGGTGCTGGTCTTCACCAGCATGGTCGGCGTGCTTTTCGGCAGTTCGCGCGCAGCCGCGGAGGCGATGCGGGACGCCTTCACCATCACCGCCATCGTGTCAGCCATCCTGATACCGCTTTTGAACCTCCTGATGCCGCCCCGCGCCGATGCGGCCTCTCCGCCGCCTCCTCCACCCCCGGAACTGGAGCGCCCGGGCTTCCATGCCTTGCTCCGACTGGTGGTGCTGGCCCCTGTGTTGTTGGCCTTCCTGGCAGGCGCGCCGACCTCGAGGCTGATTTTCCTGATCCTTGTCGCGCTCGTGCTCGCCTACCCCACGCGGCAGGCGGGGCGCACGGAGGGGCGCGAACGGACCATTTCAACCCTGCAGGGCGGTTTCGCGGGTGTGTCGGTCCTTGTGCTGTTCACCCTCCAGGCACAGTTCCCGGTACTCCTGTTGCTGACGCTCCTGACAGCATTGTGGTTCACGGGACGCATGGTGAGCGGCCCGGGCACGGCCAACACCTATCAGCTTGCCCTGTCCGTGGTGGTGGTGATCGTGTCCGGCGCGACAGTGGATACGCATCCCCTTGAAACTGCCATGACCCGGTTGGCCCTGACCATCTCAGGGGCGGCATTTGGATTGGCCGCACTCTCACTCCTGGAGAAGGCGTTCGGACAGGCTGACGCACCTCGCAAGGGGCGGAAGAGTTCCGCACAGGCTACCCCTGCGAGCACGCCGCCGCCGCCGATCACGTCATAAATCCGCACGGGCTCTCCCAGCAGGACAATGGCGCCCAGCGCAGTGAAGACCGGAAGCAGGTTCATGGAGACCGCGCAGCGGTTCGGCCCAAGGATGTGCACACCGCGCACCCATAGAAACGGGAGAATGACGGAAGCCATTCCACCGACACCGACACCGACACCGACACCGACACCGGCACCGGCACCGGCATAGGCAGTCAGCGGCAGCGTATCGGCATTGAGCGACCGCATCGACGCAGGCGTAGCCGGAGATGCCGGAAACATGATCGCCAGAGCGCAAAGCGCCTGCATGTAGGTGGACTGCCAGCCGGCGACGGGAAGGATCCAGCGCTTCAACAGCATGCCGTAGAGCGCATAGACCAGCGCCGCCATCCTGGACAGCCGCACGCTACGCTCCACGCCCGAGAGCGGCGCCAGGGCGGGCTATGACGGCGCCAAGCGCAAGAGAGGCCCCAAGCTGCACATGGCGGTGGACACGATTGGCCACCTGCTGGCCCTGCATGTTACGCCCGCCGACGCTGAGGAGTGCGGCCAGGTGGCACGCCTGGCCCGAGCCGTGCAGTCCGCCACTGGCGAGGGCGTCGATCTGGCCTATGTGGACCAGGGCTACCGCGGTGAGCGGGCGGCCAACGCCGCCCGCAAGCACGGCATCGAACTCAAGCTCGTCAAACTGTCCGAAGCCAAGCGGGGCTTCGTTCTGCTGCCCCGCCGCTGGGTTATCGAGCGGTCCTCGGCTGGCCTACGCGCTTCCGCCGTCTCGTGAAAGACTACGAGCGCTACGCCAGCACTCTCGCCGACCTCCACATCGTCGCTTTCGTCTGCCCCATGCTCAAGCAGGCAGCGTTACTAGAGCAAACTCCGATCAGATGGAATCCTCTGATCGGAGGTATTTGCTCGCTATAACAACAACCTAGAGCGGGCTCCGTGAGCCAGTGCGAACGGAAACCGCTCTAGCCGAAGGTTCATAACGCCCTCTAGATGCCGGGGCAGGCCGGGTCGTCCGCGGTCTCGACCGTCGGGGCCTGCCTTGAGGCGAAGATATCTTGCTGGAACCCTGATTATTGCGCATTGCCGAGAGCCGTAGGCGGTGGTGAATGCCTCTCGGCCCCGGAAGCCGCAGCAGCCGATGTGTCATGCCGCGCGTCCGGCGCCTCCGTAGCCTGCCTCGCTGCCCGGGACAGGATCACCGCCTGCGCCGGTACCGCGATCTCGATGCCCAGTCTCTGGAAGCGCTTCTTGATGCGCCGGTTGAACTCACGCTGCACGCCCCAGCGGCCAGTATCCCTGCAGCGCATCTGGCCGAGCACCGTGGCCGTGGCGCCATCCACCTTGTCCACACCCCATAGCGCGAAATCGTCGAGGATTTGATCCCGGAAACTCGGGTCCTCGCGCAGTTCCGCGCCGATCTCCTTCAGCACCTCACCCACGCGGTCCGTGTCCTCCGAGGCGGTCACCGTTACCGATACGGCGGCATTGCCTATGCCCCGGTTGGTGTTCGTCACCGTCGTCACGGCGCTGAAGGGAATGGCGTGAACCGAGCCGTCGCCAGCGCGCAGGCGGATGGTGCGGACCGAAAGGTTCTCCACCGATCCCGACAGGCCCGAGACGGTGACCCAGTCACCCACCTGCATCGTGTTCTCCAGCAGCAGGAAGATACCCGTGATCACATCCTGCACCAGCTTCTGCGAGCCGAAGCCAAGGGCGACGCCGATGATGCCCGCGCCGGCCAGCAGAGGCCCGATGTTCACTCCGAGCTGCGACAAGGTCGTGAAGCCGACGACGATGATGATACCGGCGGACAAGGCGGAGCGCAGCAGTGGCAAAAGCGTGCGCAACCGTGCTGAACGCGCATACTCGCCGGCCTCCGACATGCGGGTGATCTGCCGGTCCATCCAGCTATTGGCGCCTTCCCAGATCACGACGGCAATGATAACGGCAATCAGCACCACCAGAGCCGCACCGGCTATCCGCTCGCCGAGGCCTCCGTCCCGGAACCAAGCGATCACCTCCACGCCCCAGACCTGCAGCACTGCAAGAAAGGTGACGACGCTCAATGTTGCCGCGATGACACGGCGCAGCACAGGATAGTAGCGGTTGGCCCGCGCCTCCAGGAAGGGAAGCTGCTGCGCCGTCTCAGGCTTGATGCGGAATACCCGGTCGAGGAGGCCCAGTAGAGCGACCGCGACGAGCCTGGCGACCACCAGCACCATGACCGTGGCGCCCGAATAGCGCAGCAACAGGCTATAGCCATTCTCGACCTCCAGCGCCCAGACGAACCACAGCCCAAGGAGGAGAAAGATTGCCGGGATGTGCCAGATCCGGGCCAGCCAGTTGCGCAGCATTGCGAAAGTGCTCGTGGAATCCCGGGGCGCGCGGAGCAGATCGGCCACGCCCTTGCGGCACTGCAACACCACGATGATGAGCAGGATGTGGTTGATCAGAATGATGAGCTTGGAAGCTGAGGCATAGGCCTGCGGGTACAGGCCGAGAATGCGGGCGATTTCCAGGACCGCCATGCCATAGATGGCTACGCCCGTCACGCGGCTTAGCCAGACCTCGATATAAGCTGCGGTCTCGTCGGTGATATGGAACAGGCGGAGTTCCCTGCAACCGGGCGCTACGAGGGCCCGCCCGATCACCATGATGATGTGCTGAATAACATAGGCATTGACCGCAGCCAGGACGATGAGCCTTACCGCCCAACCATCATTCAGACGCGCGGCGAGGAAATTCCCTGCCGCCGCGAAGGCGCCGACAGGGGCGAGTTCCAGAGCCAGCCGCATCAGCGCCAACGGCAAGCGGCGGAGGAAGCGCAATTCGGCCCTGCTGGCGATGGCGTCGCCATCGGTCGGGAGTTCGCCGGCGGCGACGCTTCTGCGCCGCTGCTCCACTCGCGTCCGTGCCCGCCCCTCGACCACCTGCATGGGCCGCCGGAGAACGCGCCGGATGAGCCATTGCGCAATGCCGGCGCCAGCCAGAGCCGCCGCCAACCTCCAGGCCGCGTCCAGTACGGCGGACTGGGCCAAGGGGTTGACGGCCATTCGCACGATCCAGTCCCACAGGAGTGGAATGCTGGAGACCGTGCGCCCCGCCGCCGCCAGATAGCCCGAGAGGGTGGCGAGCCAGGTGGAAACGGCAGCAATGATCTGCCCGAGCAGGCTGTCGGAGGTAAGCGAAACCGGCACTTCCTGCTCGGGTTCGGGCGCGTCCTGGCCGGATTTGGCCTGCGCCGATGCGTTCTGATCCTGAGCCGATGCCGCTTCAGCCGCATTGCCGCTCGCGCCGGCCGGGGCATTTCCGCCGGAGGCAGGCTGTGGTCCAGCCGAACCGGATTGTGGGCCTGGTCCCGGCGTGGCCTTCGCGACCGCCTCCAGAACCTTGATGACCTCCTGGCGTCGTGCGGCGTCGCGCAGGACATCGAGTGCCTGCCGGGCCTGATCGGGCGTGAGGGCCACGGCCGTGTCGGGCGTGGTGACGGCCGATCCCATGCCCGGCTGCTGCGCCCGCGCCGGCAGAGCAAAAAGGAGCAGACCGGTAAGGAGAAAAAGGAGTACCAGGCTTGATTTGGCGGAAGCGGCCGCTTCCGGCCGTTCTGATATTCCAGAACGTGTCGGACAGATCAAGTCCTGCATTATGGGGGCAAGTCCCTTCAAAGTCGTTGGCTCGCGCCTCAGCGAACGGAAGGCCAAAACGGTTGTCCATTCGGTCCCGCGCCAATCGGGACATGATGGCGCCCTCGAGCCGCCAGGGCCGCGGCAGTCACATCCGGAGGATCTGGTGTCGTCCGCCCGATATATCTGCGCCGCCACCCTCTCGACGCGTGTCGGCGCTTCGGATGCAGCAGGAAACGGAGGAACAGGCGACGAGTTGCCGCCCACGATGAGGCGGTCCTGGGCAGCCATGACCGAGCGGGTTGACCAGGATTGCTCGATATGCGGTCTTCCTGATCAAGATTACCACTCCTTTTGACGTGTCGATCGTCCTGGCCAGAAGCTCAAATTTTCGCTCGCCCGTTCTCGCATCATCATTCATCGGCGGGCTGTCCTCGGCCAGGGCGTGAGCATGCCTCACATGGCAGGAGATATGCCTCCAGCCCACCCTTCCGCACCTCCCCCGCTCGAGCCTGCACCGCTGCCTCCAGCGCCACGGCATCAGCCGCCTGCCAGAGACCGAGGGCAACAAGCCGGGGCGCTCCAGGTTCAAGCGCTACCCGATCGGCTACTTCCACATCGACATCGCCGAGGTTCGGACAGAGCAGGGCAAGCTCCACCTCTTCGTTGCCATCGACAGAACCTCGAAGTTCGCCTTCGCCGAGCTGCACGAGAAGGCCACGCGCCGCATCGCCAGCAACTTCCTCCGGGCGCTCGCCGCGGCCGTTTCCTACAGGATCCACACCGTGCTCACCGACAATGGCACACACTTCACTGAACCCACCGGCGATGGTTGGACGCCCGAGGACATCAAGCAGATGCTGGCGCGCAAGGAGCTGTTCCTCTGCCACGCCTTCGAGTTCGCCTGCGCCGAACTCAACATCGAACACAGGCTGGCCAAGCCTCGACACCCGTGGAATGGCCAGGT
>NZ_JAMZIK010000062.1 GCF_024178315.1 Siccirubricoccus soli
TGGCACACACTTCACTGAACCCACCGGCGATGGTTGGACGCCCGAGGACATCAAGCAGATGCTGGCGCGCAAGGAGCTGTTCCTCTGCCACGCCTTCGAGTTCGCCTGCGCCGAACTCAACATCGAACACAGGCTGGCCAAGCCTCGACACCCGTGGAATGGCCAGGTCGAGCGCATCAACCGCACCATCAAGGATGCCACCGTCAGGCGGTTCCACTACGAGAGCCACGACCAGCTCCGCCAGCATCTCGCCGACTTCGTCGCCGCCTGCAACTTCGCCCGTCGGCTGAAGACCCTACGGGGCCTCACGCCCTACGAGGCCATCCGCAAGGCCTGGACGGAAGAGCCGTCCAGGTTCATCCTTGACCCGCACCATCAAATCCCGGGACCAAACATCTAGCGGTACTTCGGGGGCAGCGAAGACAGCGGCTCGGCGAGTACCGCGTAGGAACCGAAGTTGCGGGTCAGGAGCTCGTTGTAATTCCGCAGGAGGAGCTCAAGGCGCCCGAGCGGCTCGTCAGCGGCGGCTCAAGCGATCTGGCGCGCCCGTTCGCCGAGGTCGAACGCGTAGTTGTGGCACCCGAACAGGATCTCGTGCTTAGTCCGGTTCCCCCTCGGGCCAGGCGTGCCCTGCATAGGACGGTGCTGAACGAGATCCTGGAAGAACGCGCGGTCAGCGGTCGCGGCCGGCAGGTGCCACGCGGGGTCAAGCGCAAGATGAGCAGCTACCCACTACGACCCCGCGCACCGCAGCCGATCACGCGCGTCGATTACGTCGCCGCGATAAGGATCTCAAAGTGAACAGCATTGGGGTTAACCGGTGTCTCGCGCCTCGGCGAGGTCGATCTCCCGGACCATTCGCCGCAACACTTCGTCCTCAATCCGCCCGGCCCGGCGCATGCGATAGAGTGCGTCGCGCGCGGCCTTCAGCCCCGCGAGTCGCAGGCGCCGCTCGATTTCGACACGCTGCCGACTGCGCGCTACCTCCTGGTCCAGCGGATCACCGTAAGGTCGCTGGTGGTACGGCTCCATGACCCGCGCCGCGGCTTCCGCATAGAGATCGGCGTCGCCCCGGCCTTGCGCCAGGTCGTACTGGGCCTGCTCGATGGCGCGAATGGCAGCGCGGTCGGCGGCACGCCGGGCCGCGTCCTCCTCCGCCTGGTGTGCGGGCTGGGGCGGCAGTTGCAGGCCATGCAGCAGCCTAGGCAGGCCGACGCTCGCCACCAGCAGCGAGAGCAGAATGACTCCCATGGCCAGGAGGATGGCGAGGTCCCGGGCGGGGAAAGGCGACCCGTCCGGCAGGGCGAGAGGCAGGGTCAGGATGCCCGCCAGGGCGACCGCTCCCTTTGCCCCTGCCAGGGAGGTGGTGGCCAGCAGGCGCCAACCCGGGTTCCGCTGAACCTCGCGGCGACGGGCAGCCCGCAGGAGGACGAACCTCAAGGATAGCCAGACCCACAGGAACCGCAGCAGTGCCAAGCCGGCCGTGATGGCGACGACATAGAGCAGCAGCCACCAGGCATCGCGGTGACCGGCCTCCATCGCGCTGCGGGCCACGCCGGACAGGATGGACGGCAGCTGCGCGCCCAGGAGGACGAAGATCACGCCGTTGGCCGCAAACTGCACGGTGTCCCAGACGGCGGTGCCCCGGATGCGGGTGGCTGCGAGCGTCCCGCCAAGGGTTTCGACATAGTTCATCACCATGCCCGCCGCGACCGCCGCCAGGATGCCCGAGCCATGGAGATGCTCGGCGGCGAGGTAGGCGCCGAAGGGGACCAGCAGGCTGACCAGAATCCGGCTCCCCGGATCCTCGCCGATCCGGCGGGCCAGCCGGTCCAGCACGAAGCCCAGGGCCAGGGCAAGCACCGCACCGACCGCGACGCCACACAGGGTAAGTTGCAGGAACGTCAGGAAAGCCTCGGGCAGCGAGAAGGCGCCGGTCAGGGTGGCAGCGATGGCAAAGCGCAAGCAGACGAGGCCAGAGGCGTCGTTCAACAGCGCCTCGCCTTCGAGGATGTGCATCAGCCGGTGCGGGATGGGGGCTCTTGCCGCAACCGCCGAAACCGCAATCGGATCAGTGGGGGAGAGAGCGGCGGCCAGGGCGAAGGCGACCGCCAGCGGCATCGTCGGGATGAGCCAATGGATGAGGAGCCCCATCCCGAGCACGGTAAACACGACCAACCCAATCGCCAGGGTCAGGATCGTGCCGAGATCACGGGTCAGACTCCGCTTGGGAATGCGCCAGCCATCGAGGAACAACAGCGGTGGCAGAAACAGTAGAAAGAAGACCTCCGGCTCCAGTGCGATGCCCAGATTGGAACCATAGGCGAGCAGCGTCCCCACGACGATCTGCACGAGGGGCAACGGCAGCGGGACACGCGAGAGGTGGACCACGAAGCCGCTCACTACCACCGCCAGGAGCAGAAGCAGGGTGACCGTTACTGATTCCATGCAACCTTGGTCATATGCGAACAGTGTGCCGAACGGGATGCTGTCCAGGGGCTGTTCACGGGCCACCCCCAGGCGAAGACGAGACCAGCCATGGCCGAGACGAGCCAGATGCCGCAACCTATCCCCAGCCGGGGGAAGCACGCAGCCCGATGCCTGTCCAGACCCGCAGGACACCGGAGGCGATCAGCGCGAAAGCAAGGGTTAAGGTAAGCATCACGACCGCCAGTACCGGGTTGGCGAAGGTGACGACCCCGCGGCCCTGTAGAGAAGGCTGCTGAGCAGCCAAAAAGGTGAATCCTCTCCTGCCCTTCACCCGGAAGGCATGGATCGCCTGGGCAACGGCGCTGGCGACCATCATGGCTCCAACAAAGAGGACCGAAGCCAGGGTCGCCAGGACCAGGTTGCCGAGGGCAAGGATACCCAGCATGAAGAGAGCCACGCCGAGGGCGACGACCCACTCCCATCTGGAACGGAGTTCGGCCTGCAGTGCGGCGAGGTCGGACGTGGACCAAGAAATACTCATGATGTCTTTCCGTAGTTCGGCGGCAAGCGCATCGTGCCGGCCGCGGGCCTTACCCGCGGTGGACAGGACCGACATGGACCCGTCACCGGCTGGCCCGGGCGGCCGGCACGGCCGGTCGGAGTGCGGCCACAACCCGTTCGGTGAAGGTCTCGATCGCGCGGGACATCGCTGCCACGATCGCGGCGTTGCCCGGGCCCGTGATCGCCTCCACCAGCGAGATGCGCACGCCGGCCAAGGTGTCGGGCCCGGTGCCGTCCAGTGGGCGCCAGCGTGCGAGGAGGCCGACGATCCCGTCGGCGCGCGGCTCGAAGCTCTCGATCTCGGCCAGCACCCGACGCGCCGGCGGGCCGGTGGGTGCGGTGGCGGTGACGACGAAGCTCGGAAGGCGGCGCGTCAGGCCGAGCGTCAGCGCGCGGGTGATGCCCACCGAGAGGCGCTCGCCCCAGCGGCCAGCCGGGCTTGGCACCACGACATTCGCAGGCTGCCGCACCAGGATGTCGGACACGTCCAGGTATGGTCCATCACCTGCTCATCGCGGGTGCCGGCCATATAGGCATCGGTGACGAAGCCGGCCCGCAGCCCGTGCGGCGATAGCCGCTCCGTATCGTGTACCGTGATCCCGGCCGCCTTGGCCCGGCCGGCGAGGATGACGCGGACGGCCTCGCCGCTGAGTCGCGCATGCTCGATGTTGCCCCAGCGGTCCACCTTGCGGAACACCGGACCGTAGTCGCAGGTTGAGGCAGCAAGCCAGGCCTCGAGCGCGCGCACCGGGCAGGTCGCCGCCGTTTGCCGCGGGTGTACCGAGCTCAATCCCCTTGCCTTCCTCATCAGTCTTCGACGAGGGCAGCGTCAGGCGCAGGCCCTCGGCGGTGAAGCGCAGATGCTCGTGGTCGATGCCGACCGGTTCGGAACGCCGAAGCGTCCCGGCAAAGCCCAGCAGCAGCAGGGCGCGGTCGCGCACGCCGGCCAAGCCTGCCAGAATTCCGCGCCATCGCCCGTGGTATGTGCAGCTGCGAGCCAAGCTGTTCCACGCAGAGCCAACTCGGAACGGACGTCTACCAGATATCAGTCACGGGCATGCTCGACCGGCAGGGCATGAGGCCGATCAGACCTCCCGCCTTCAGGGTCTGCACCTGGCCGGTCTCGCCGAGGTACGGCGTGAGGTCCACTTGGCGGTCCGCGCCGAGTACCTCGCCGGTCCGGGTGGCGGTCAGTATCAGAAACTCGAGGGCCAGCGTGCCGATCGTTTCCTGCTGCCGGAGCCTGGCGAGGAACTCCGGCATGTCCTGCCAAGGCAGGGCAGGGTGCCGGTCCGCCACCGACCTGATTTTCACCCCGGCATGAAGGACGTGATCGGTGGGAAGGCCTCGGGGTCTGTCATGACCTCGATCAGCACGGTTGTCGGCTCTGCGGCCGCATCGCGGAGTGCCTTGCGCAACTCCTCCGGGCGCGCCACCCGCATCCCGGCGCATCCCGCGGCCCTGGCGATCGCGGCATGATCGACGGGATGGAAGTGCACCGCACTCGTGTGCGCGCCGAACTTGACATTCTCCGCGTGCTTCTGGAAGCCGAGGATGCCGTTGTTCAACACGAGAAGCACGACCTTGATCTCCATCCGTCGCGCGGTCTCGAGCTCGGACCAGACATGGCCGAAGCCTCCGTCCCCGACGACGCAGAACACCTCCGCTTCCGGCCGGGCCACCTTTGCCCCCATCGCCATGGGAAACCCCCAGCCGAGGCCGGCGAGGCCGCGGGGCGTAAGGAAGCGCTGTCCCGCGCGATGCGCCGTGAGGTTGTTGGTGATCCAGATGGACGAGTAGCTCGCATCGGCGACGACGATGCTGTGCTCCGTGACGAAGGCCGACAACATGTCCATCACCCGCTCCGGGCGCATCGGGCTCGCGTCGCTGGTCCGCGCCGGCGTCATCTCCCGGAGGGCACGCTCCTTCGCGGCCCGGATGCGCGCCTCGAGGACCGGCCGGGCCGCCCGCCGGACCGACATGTCGCGGTTGGCCAGGGCCGCCCGCAGCGCCCCGAGGGTCTCGCGCGCGTCGCCGAGGAGACGCGTGGCCTCGTAGGAGCGGCCGATCTCCAGAGGGTCGACATCGATGTGAATGTAGCGTGCAGCCGGTGGGTAGAGGGTCCAGCTGTCGGTGCCGTTCTGGTTGGTGCGGTTCCCGACGAGGATCACGAGGTCCGCCCCAGTGACGATCTCGCGCTGATGGCGGCTCATGGCCCCTGGCCCCATGGACGAGCCGACCACGCCGAGCGACAGCGGGTGTGCCTCGCTCACGGCCCCCTTGCCCATGACCGTCGTGCCGACCGGCAGGTGCGCTTCCTCCTGGAGTGCCGCGAGCTCGGCCGCCGCGCCGGACAGGTGGATGCCGCCGCCGGCGATGACCACGGGCCGCTCGGCCGCACGGATCGCGTCGGCGGCGGCCTGGACCGCCTCCGCCGTCGCCGAGGCGCGATCGAGCGGGAAGCGGCCGAGCGATGCCGTCCTGCCCGACGGGACGGCCGGCTCCGTCAGCAGGTCCGCCGGGAGCAGGAGCGCGACGGGTCCTGGCCGCCCCGAGCAGGCAACGGCGAAGGCCTGGTCCAGATAATCCTCGAGCCGGGAGGCATGCGTAACCCGCCTGACCCACTTCGTACAGGACGCGAACAGGCCGAGATGATCGAATTCCTGGAACGCGTTCCGGTCGGTCTGATCCCGGCTGACGTCCTGAACGAGAGCGATGAGCGGTATGCTGGCCTTGAGCGCTTCCGCCAGGGGCGGGACGAGGAGCGTCGCCGCGGGCCCGTTCTGCGCCGTGACGATGCCCGGCCGATTCGAGACCCGCGCGAAGCCATCGGCCATGTAGCCGCCCGCGTTCTCCGTCCGGTAGGCGACCTGGACGATGCCGATCTCCTCCGCGGCGAGGTGGAGCATCGAGGGCAGGCTCTGGCCGAAGACATGCGTCACGCCGTGCCGGGCCAGTGCCCGGGCGAGCGCGTGCGCCACCGTGTCGCGGTGCCTGAGGCCGGGTGAGGCAAGCGGGGGGGCGATGGTCTCGGTGGTCATGCGATGGCTCCGGCGAGGCACGGGGAAGGGTGGTGGAGGAAGGCTCGCCGGGCATCCCGCGCCTGCGGTTCAACCTGGCGATGCGGGGCCGTCCGGCACGGCGCCGCCGCGTCCGGGCGTGGCCCCGGAAGGGCCGGGCTCGGCCCTGCGTCGACGGGAGCGGGGCGCGTGCCGCGGCTCAACGGAACGGCGGGCTGTAGTGCAGCCCTCCTTGGGACGCGACGCGATTCGGGCCACGGTCCAGGGCGATCGGCGTGTCCGGACCGAAGTGGCGGTCGTAGATCTCGCCATAATTGCCGACCGCCTCGATCGCCCGCACGGCCCAGTCGCGCGGCAGCCCGATCATCGAGCCGAGATTGTCGTCGCTGCCGAGCAGGCGGCGCACGGCCGGGTCGGTCGAGCTGCGGGCCTGCTCGCGGACATTCGCGCGGGTGATCCCGCGCTCCTCGGCCTCGACCAGGGCGAAGAGCAGCCAGCGGTTCACGGCGAGCCAGTCCCAGTCGCCGCGGGCCACGGCGGGCCCGTAGGGATCGCGGGAGATGATCTCCGGCAGGACGACGTAGTCCCTCGGGTTGGGCACGGTCACCGAGATCGTCGCGGCGAGGTCGGCGGCCCCCGCCGTGACGGCATCGCAGCGCCCGGCGATGAAGGCATCGAGGGACTCCGCCCACCGCTCGAACTGCAAGGTCCGGATCTGGCCGCCCGTGGACCGGACGCGGTCGGTCACCTCCGGCAGGTTCGAGCCGCCGATGCTCGCGCAGACCGTGGCCCCGTCGAGGTCGCGCATGGAGGCGATACCGGAGCCGCGACGGACCATGACCCCGGTGCCGGTGTGGAAATTCACGCCGGCAAACACGATGCCGAGCGAATTGTCACGGGTGAAGCTCCAGATGGAATCGCGCGCGAGGACGTCCACCTCCCCGGACTGCAAGGCGACGAAGCGGTTCTGCAGGGTCAGGGCAACGAAGGAAACCCGCGCGGAATCCCCGAGGACGGCCGCCGCGAGGGCGCGGCAGTAGTCCGGGTCAAGGCCGCGCCACTCGCCACGGCTGTCGACGCGCGAGAACCCGGCCACCGAGCCGCCGGTCCCGCATCGCAGCGTTCCCCGCGCCTTGACCGCATCGAGGACGGAGCCGGCCTCGGCCACCCGCGGCGGGCCGCAGAGAGCGCCGATGAGCGCGATGACCCCGATGACGAACCTCATGTGACTTCTCCTCTGCTCGCCTTGCGGCCCGCGCGGCCCAGACCTCGCCTGGGATCGCGGACCCCTGACCGGACCGCCGCGGCGGCATCGGCACCTCGGTCGGACATGCGGCCAGGAATGCCGCCCGTGCGGGATCGGGCGGCCCGCACGGGAGATCAACCGGCCATGCTCAGGCGGTCTCGCGGAGCGCAGCGATGATGGCGTCCGCGGCCTCGTCGATCTCGGCGACGGTCATGGGGGTGGAGAGCGCTCCCGAGATGTTCGGCGTGGTGAGCACGCCATGCGCCAGGAGGTGGCCGAAGGCTTCCTTCAGCCAGCTCGCCTCCGCCGCCGTGGCGAGGGCATCGCGGTATCCCGCGATCGGCCTGGTGTGCGGGTGCACCCGGAAGAGCGAGCCCGCCCCGGTCACCTGCGCCGCGATGCCGTCGCGTGCGAAGCCCCGGGCGAGGGTGGTCCGCAGCCGCTCGCCGAGCAGGTCGAGCCGGGCATGCGCCTCCGGCGTCAGCAGCCGCAGGCTCGTCAGGCCGGCGGCCATCGTGATCGGGTTGGCGGAGAAGGTGCCGCCATGGGGGACGATCGCGCGGTGGCCGAGCGTGCTGTCGAAGACCGCCATCGCCTCGGCAGTGCCCGCGACGGCGCCGACGGGCTGCCCGCCCCCGATGATCTTGCCGAGCGCCGTGTAGTCCGGCGAGAGGCCGAAGAGGGTCTGCGCGCCGCCCGGATGCAGGCGGAAGCACACCACCTCGTCCAGGATGAGCATGATGCCGTGACGGCGGCAGAGCGCCTGGATGCCCTGGAGATACTCGGGCGTGCCCGGCACCAGGCCAACGCGCGACGGCAACGGGTCGAGGACGACGGCGGCGAGGCGTCCGGCATGCGCCTCGATCAGGGCTTCCGTGATCGGCCAGTCGTTGAACGGCAGGACGAGCGTCTCGTCCAGCACCGAGGCCGGCGTGCCCCGGGTATAGGGCACCGCAGCCGGGATGCGCTCGCCCCAGTTCGATGGCCCGCTGTCGAAGGAGACCTCCATCGGATCGTAGGCGCCGTGGTAGCCGCCCTCCATCTTGGCGACCATCGAGCGCCCAGTGGCGCCCCTGGCCGCCTTGACGGCGAACATCACGGCTTCCGTGCCGCTGTTGCAGAACCGCACCCGCTGAAGGGCCGGGGCTCGCGCGCAGATCTCCTCGGCGAGCGCGACGTCGAGCTCGGTCGGAAGCCCGAAGGCGAGCCCCCGCGCCGCCTGTGCCGTGACCGCCGCGACGATCTCGGGATGGGCATGCCCGTGGATGAGCGAGAAGAAGTTGTTGGCGAAGTCGAGCAGGACCCGGCCATCGGCATCGGTGATGCGGCAGCCCTGGCCCGAAGCCGCGTAGGGCGGATGCGGCGGCCACCAGATCGTCACGCGAGTGGACCCGCCCGGCATGACGCGCCGGGCCCGGTCGTAGAGCGCCGCCGAAGCCGGCGCGCTGTTCGAGAGATTGCTGGGCATGTCCATGAAATGATCCCTTGTCAGTGGCCCGACACGGCGAGCCACCGCTGCGTCACCGCGCTGTCGCCTCGCAGGTCCCCGGGCGGTCCTTCGTGCACGACCCGCCCGTGACCCAGCACGGCGATCCGCGTCGCCAGGTCGAGGACGATGGTCAGGCGCTGCTCGACCAGCAGGATGCCGATTCCCGCCGCCGCCACCGTGCGCAGCACCTCGACGAGGCGTGCGACGATGAGGGGGGCGAGGCCTTCGGTCGGCTCGTCGACGAGGATGACGCGGGGACCCCCGAGGAGCGAGCGGGCGAGGGCGAGCATCTGCTGCTCGCCGCCGGAGAGGACCCCGGCGCGCGTCCTCGCCCGCTCGCGGAGGCGAGGGAAGAACTCGAACATCTCGTCAACCCGCCAGCGCCGCCCGGGGCCCGGCTGCAGGCCGAGGCGCAGGTTCTCGGCCACCGTCAGGTTGACGAAAGGCTGGCGGTCTTCCGGCACGTAGGCGAGCCCGGCACGGACCACCGCATGCGCCGGACGGCCCGCCATCTCCCGCCCGCCCAGGCGGACGGAGCCGCCCGAGGGCGCGAGCAACCCCACCATGGCCTTCAGCGCGGTCGAGCGGCCCGAGCCGTTGCGGCCGACGAGGCCGACGATCTCTCCCGGGCCGACCGTCAGGTCGACGCCGCGGAGGATGCGCGAGTGACCGTAGCCGGCCTCGAGGCCGGCGACATCGAGGACGGGCTCAGGCATCGACCGCATCTCCGAGATAGGCCGTACGGACGTCGGGGTTGGACGCGATCGCGGCGGGCGCATCGGTGGCGACGACGCGGCCGTTCACGAGCACCGAGATCCGGTCGCAGAGCCGGAACACGATGTCCATGTCGTGCTCGACGACCAGCAGGGTGCGGCCTTCCGTCGTCCGGCGGATGAGGTCCACCGTCGCGGCCGCCTCCTCGGCCGACATGCCCGCGGTCGGCTCGTCGAGGAGGACGACCCCGGGATCGAGGGCCAGCGTCAGCGCGAGTTCCAGGGCGCGCTGCTCCGCATAGGCCAGGTCGGCGGCGGGAGTATCGAGGCGGGGCCGGAGACGCACCGCCTCGGCCCGGGCGACGGCTTCCTCCGCCGCGTCGGTCATGGCGGAGGCGAGCCGCCAGGCAACGGTGGCCCTGCGGCGGCGCGCCAGCACTGCGAGGCGGAGATTCTCGAACACGCTCATGCCGCCGAAGATGCTGGTGATCTGGAACGAGCGGGCCAGCCCCAGCCGGGCGATCGCCGCGGGGGAGCGGCCGTCGAGCCGGGTGCCGCCGAGCCGGATCTCGCCCCCGCTCAGCCGCAGATGTCCCGAGACGAGGTGGAACAGCGTGCTCTTGCCGGCCCCGTTCGGGCCGATGAGGGCGTGGCGCTCGCCGCGGAGAACTCGCAGGTCAACGCCACGGATGATCTCCGCCGGCCCGAACCGCTTGACGACGCCCTTCAGCTCCAACGTCGCGGTCATGGCCGCATCGCCCGGCGCAGGAGAAGCACGCCGCCCAGGAACGCGGCCGCGGCCGCGGCCCAGAGCGGGAGGGAGAGGGGCGAATAGGCGAGACCCAGCCGCTCGACGGGAGGGAAGCGCATGCCGGTCGTCGCGCGGGCCGCGGAGTAGGCGTCCGACAGCACCTCGGACAAGGTCTCGCCGGCGAAGACCACGGCGCAGGTCACGAGCAGGGCGCCGGCGAGGACAAGTGCCGTCGCCCGCAGGGCTTTGGCCGCCTGGCCGTCCGCCGAGCGGCGCAGGCCCGCGGCGACGAGCCCGGCTAGGCCCCCCGGCGCGAGCATCACGACCAGGACGAAGAAGATGCCCTGGTACAGCAGCCAGAGCCGGGTGGCCTGGCCGACGATGCTCCCGAAGCCGGTGAGCAGCACCGCGCCCAGCACCGGGCCGAGGAAGGTGCCGGCCCCCCCGATGAAGGTGTGCATCACTGGCGCGGCGGAGGCGCCACCGCCGAAGATGCTGTAGTCGACGTTCTCGTTCGCCACCGCGAGGAGCGCCCCGGCCAGGCCCGATGCCGCTGCCGAGGCGCAGAAGGTCGCCGTCTTCACCGCGTGGGTGCGCATGCCGAGGAAGCGGAGCCGGGTCTCGTTCTCGCCGACCGCGAAGGCCGTGCGCCCGAGCGGCGTCATCCCGAACAGCCAGAGCGCGGCCGCGCCCGCGAGGGCCCAGGCCAGCACGAGGACATAGACCTGGCGCGCATCGCCGAACGCGAAGCCCGCCCAGGGCATCCGCATCGCGGAGAGGCCCGATTCACCGCCGAAGAGCGAGCCGAATTGCGGGCCGAAGGAGTGGACGAGCTCCGAGATCGCCAGCGTGATCATCGCGAAGTAGGTGCCGGTCCTGATGGTGGCGAGGGCTCCGCAGACCAGCCCGAGGACCGCGCCGGCCAGTAGACCCATGAGCGGCATCAGCGGCAGGGGCAGATCGAGGCTGCCGGCCTCGGCGGCTCGCATGGCATGGATCGTCGCGAACATGCCCGCGCCGAAATACGCGGCGTGGCCGAAGGACAGCAGTCGGCAGTGGCGCCACAGCAGGTTGAAGGCGAGCGCGAAGAGCGAGGCGATGAGGCCGCGGGTCGCCGTTTCCAGGTACCGGTCCGTGGCGAGCGCGGGCAGGACGAGGAGGAGGAGGGAACCCAGCGCGACGCCGATGGCCCGCGACCGGGACGGAGGGGCGGCCATCGGCGTCTCGGCGACGGAGGCCGTCATGCGCGTTCTCCGAGAAGGCCCGAGGGGCGCAGCAGCAGGATGAGGAGCATCAGGAAGAAGGGGATCGCGCCGGACATGCTGGAGAGCCGCACGTCGAAGATGCCGCCCATGGTCCAGGCCAGGCCGAGGGTCCGCAGGCCGTCGCCGAGGGTCGCGTCGATGCCGACGGCGAATGTCGTCGACAGGCCGATGAGCAGCGAGGCGACGAGCGCCCCGGGCAGCGAGCCGAGCCCGCCGACCACGACGACGACGAAGACGATGACGCCGAGTTCGTGCGCCATGTTCGGGCTGACGGGATAGAAGACGCCCGCGACGGCGCCCGCGAGGCCGGCGAGGCCCGCCCCGAGCGCGAAGACCAGCATGAAGACGCGGGACACGTCATGTCCAAGGGCGGAGACCATGTCCGGCCGGTGGACCGCGGCGCGCACGACGAGGCCGGCGCGGGTCAGCCGCAGCAGGGCGAAGAGGCCGGCGAACATCGCGGCCGCGACGACCCCGATGAACGCCTTGAAGGCCGGGAAGGCGATGTCGCCCACCTGCAACGCCGGCCGCGCCAGCTCGGCCGGCATCGGGTTGTCCACGGCGAACGGCCCGAACAGGAGCTTCGCCAGCTCCTCGATGACGAAGACGAGGCCGAAGGTGAGGAGAAGCTCCTGCGCATGTCCGTGCCGGTGGACCGGCTCCAGCAGCCAGCGCTCCACCGCAGCGCCGATGAGGGCGACGACGACCGGCGCCAGCACCATGGCGGGCCAGAAGCCCGTCACCCGTGCTATCGCGTAGCCCGCATAGGCCCCAATCATGTAGAAGGAGCCGTGGGCGAAGTTGAGGACGCCCATCATCCCGAAGACGAGCGTCAGGCCCGACGACACCATGAACAGCAGCAGGCCGTAGACGACGCCGTTCAGGAGCGAGATGACGAAGTAGTCCACGGCCGTTCAGGCCGGGCGCTCGAGGCGGCAGCTCGCCTGGACCGGGTTCACCGCCTCGGGGCCGGGCACGACCCCGACCGGCTCGAAACCCATGTCGGTCCCGTCGATCGGGTAGCGCGATCCCTTCACGACGTGCGAGACGACGAGCGGCTGGATGAGCTGGCGGTCCTCCGCGCGAATCGCCATCTCCCCGATGGGAAGCCGCAGCTGCGCCGCGACGAGGGCCGCGGCGATCCGCGTCGTGTCCGGCCCGGTTCCGGGCGGCAGCGAGGCAAGCGCCTTGCCGAGGAATTGCATGGAGAGAACGGCCTTGACCTCGCTGGTGGAGGGAAACGTGCCGGCCCGCGCCCGGTACTCCTCCATCATCGTCTCGCCCTCGGCCCCGAAGGCGATCGGGTTGAAGACTTCGGCCTGATAGTAGCCGACCGCGGCGTCGCCAGCGGCCGACAGGCTGCCCGGCAGGTCCAGGAAGCAGGTCCCGAAGGATATCCGCAGCCCGGCCGCGGAAACGGCGCGGAGGAGGAGGGCGAGGTCGTTGCCCCAGTTGCCGGTGATCACCGCGCTCGGGCGCGCCGCGGCGATTCGGGCGGCGAAGGGGGAGAAGTCCTGGATCCTGTTCGTGTCGTGCAGGATGCGTTCTACGACCTCGTAGCCCCCAGCGGCCGCGGCGGCGGTGATCGCCCCTTCCATGTCGCGGCCCCAGGAATAGTTCTGGTTAATCGAGACGACCCGACTCCCGAGCGCCCCCTGCGCCCGCATGGCCGCCACCAAGGCACGCACGCGGATCTCGGCATTCGTCGTCAGCCGGAAGTGGAAGGCATTGCACTTCTCGCCGGTAAGCTCGAGGGCCTCGGCGCCGGTGTTGAGAAAGATCATCCGGCGCGCGGGGTTGCGCATGTTGTGGCGCCGCAGGTCTTCGATGAGCTGGCCGGCGATCGCCGAGGAGCCGCCATGGACGAAGATGTGGATCCCGTCCGCCGCTGCGGCGCGGAAGCGCTCGGCGGCCACCGAGGTGGTGCCCTGCGCATCGTACTCGCGGAACTCGATCGGCCTGCCGTTGAAGCCGCCCGCCGCATTCAGCATGGCGACGCCCTGCCGGGTGCCGATGCTGTAGAGCCGGTTCACGCCCGAGCCAGGGCCCGAGAGCGTCTCGATCGTGGCGATCCGCAGCGGCTCGTTTGTCTGGGCCGCGGCCCGGCACGTGCCAGGGGCCGCGAGGACGGGGAGCGATGACAGGAGCGAGCGACGACCGAGCCTCATGGCCAATCCGATCCAGTGTTGTCTGTTATAACAAACACCATTGTGCCGGGAGGCGGTCAAGCGTTAAGTTCTCCGCATGGCAGCAGCCTCCCAGCCGAACCCGCAGGGTTCCTTGCCCGAACTTGCGTCGCCGGAGCGGGTGGAAACCCTGAGCGACCAAGTCTACGCGGAACTCCGCAAGGCCGTGCTGGCCGGCGCCTTTGTGCCGGGCCAGCGCATGACCATCCGTGGCCTCGCGGCCGAGATGAAGGTGAGCGCGACGCCTGCGCGGGAAGCGCTCAACCGGCTCGTAGCCGAAGGTGGCCTGGAGTACGGACCGGGCAAGACGGTGCGGGTTCCGGCTATCACCGCGGCGAAGCTCGATGAGATCTACCTCGTGCGCGTTCCCCTGGAAGGGACCGCCGCCGAACTGGGGGCGGCCCGGCTGGGCAGCCGGGGCATCGCCAAGCTCGAAGCCTTCGTCGAACGGCACGCCGCCGCGCTGGACCGGGGGGACTTCCGGGCCTCGCTGCGCGAGAACCAGGGATTCCATTTCACTCTCTACGGGGCCGCCGAGCGTCCGCTGCTCATGCAGGTCGTCGAGGCGATGTGGCTTCGCATCGGCCCCATGATGCATCTCCTCTACCCGACCTTCGAGGCGAACCGCTCCGGTCTCAGGAATCACCTGGCCGCGATCGAGGCGGTGCGCGCCGGCGACGGTGCGGCGTTGCGTCGCATCGTCGAGAAGGATCTGCTGGAGGGCCGGGCCACGATGCTGCGCGCTCTGGCAGGCCAAGCCCCGGGTAATCTCGGAGATGCCGCGTGAATCGCGACCGGCAATGTCATAACAGATAACAGGAGACTATGCGTGACGGTGGTTGAAGGGCGTTTGCGCATCGGGGTTGATGTCGGTGGAACCTTCACCGACGTCGTGGTGGTCGATGCAACTGGCCGAACCTGGGCCTTCAAGTCGCCCTCGCGGCCCGCCGACCCCAAGGGCGGGGTTCTGGCCGCCCTCGACGTCGCTGCGGCGGGGCTGGACCTCGTCAGGTCGGAGATGCTCTCGCGATGCGCCGGCCTGATCCACGGCTCGACCATCGCCACGAACACCGTCCTCGAACGCAAGGGCGCTCGCGTGGGGCTGCTGACCACCGAGGGTTTCCGGGACTGGCTCGAGATCCGGCGTGGCCAGCGGCCCGATCCCTGGGACCATCGTAGCCCCTTTCCCGATCCGCTCGTTCCCCGCAGCCTGCGGCTCTCCGTCGGTGAGCGGATCGCGGCGGATGGCAGCATTCTCCGTACGCTCGCGGAGGATGACGTGAGGGCCGCCGCGGCCAGCTTCCGGCGGGCCGAGGTCGAATCGGTCGCCATCTGCCTTCTCCATAGCTACCGCAATCCCGTCCACGAACAGCGCGTGGCGCAGATCCTCGCCGAGGAGATGCCCGGCGTGCCGGTTTCGCTGTCCTCCGTCGTCGCACCGGTGATGGGAGAGTACGAGCGCGGCTCGACCACCGTGGTGAACGCCTACGTCGCGCCGAGGGTGGTGCCCTATCTCCGCGAGCTGGAGAACGCGCTCGCGGCCGAAGGGCTCGGTCCCAGGCTTCTTCTCGTCGGCAGCAACGGCGGCGCGGCGATGGTGGAGGAGATGGCTCTGCGCCCGGTCCAGCTCGTGCTGTCGGGGCCCGCGGCCGGGGTGGGCTCGCTCAGTTACTACGAGGCGGATACGGGTGCCTCGGCTCTCATCAGCATCGAGGTCGGCGGCACGTCCTGCGACGTCACCCTGTCCCGGGCCGGCAAGGTCGCCGCCACCGACCAGCTCGATGTCGGTGGCTCGGCGATCGTGACCCCGGCCGTGGAGATCCACACGGTCGGAGCCGGCGGCGGGACAATCGCCCGCCTCGACGCCGCGGGGATGCTCCTCGCCGGGCCCGAGGGCGCCGGGGCGCGGCCCGGCCCGGCCTGCTACGGGCTGGGCGGCGAGCGGCCGACCGTCACCGATTGCCAGCTCGTCCTCGGCCGCCTCAAGCCGGGTCCCTACGCGGGCGGCGCCATCTCCCTCGACCTCGCCCGCGCGCGCGACGCCGTCCGGCGGCACGTGGCGGACCCGCTGGGAGTGCCGGTCGAGGACGCGGCGGCCGGCATCCTCAGTCTGGTCGAACAGACCATCCAGCACGCGGTCGAGCGCGTCAGCCTCGAGCGGGGGCACGACCCGCGCGAGTTCACGCTCGTGGCCTGCGGCGGCGCGGGGCCGCTGCATGGTCCCGCGACGGCGCGTGCACTCGGCTGCCGCGCGACCTACGTGCCGCGGCTGGCGGGCGTGTTCTGCGCCCTCGGCATGTGCAACGCGGACGTCCGCCAGGACCATGTCCGCTCCTTTCCCGGCGAGCTGCAGGATGGCGCTGGCGACAGCCTCGCGGCGCTGCGCGCGGAGGTCGACGCGATGCGCGCGGAGGCGCTGGTCTCGCTGCGGCGGCAGGGCTTCCCGGAGGAGGACACGGCGACCGTCGTGTCGCTCGACATGCGCTATGCCGGCCAGCAGGCGCCGATCCGCGTGGAGCCGGACGCGCTCAGCGTGGCGGCGCTGAAGGAGGCCTTCGAGCGCGAGCACGCGCGCCTGTACGGGCACCTTCAGCCCGGCGGTCGGATCGAGTTCGTGAACCTGCGCGTCTCGGGCATCGGGCGCACGCCCGGCCTTCCCATGGTCAACCTGCCGCCCTCCGAGGTGCCGCCCGAGCCGGGCGAGATGCGCGAGGTCTGGGTGGACCGGGCCTCGGGCTGGCGGAGCACGCCCGTCTTCGCGGGGCAGGCCCTGTTGCCCGGACACCGCGTCGCCGGCCCGGCCATCGTCGAGGAGGGGACGACGACCCTCATCGTCGGCGCGGGGGAGGAACTCAGCGTGACGCGGGCCGGAAACTACCTCATCCCCGCAGTGGAGCGCGCGGCATGACGCATCTCAGGCAAACCGCGACCGACCCGATCCTCCTCGCCATCGTCCAGAAGCAGCTCGATCACGTCTCACGCCAGATGGGATGGGTCATGACGCGCACGGCCCGGTCACCGATCTTCTCCCAGAGCCATGACTTCTCCTGCTTCGTCGGCAGCCGCCACGGCGACGTGATCGCCCAGGCCGACGGCATCCCGATCCACACGGGCGGCGGCGGCTTCGCAATCCGCGCCGTGCTGCGGGACTTCGCCGGGCGAATCGGGGAGGGCGACGTGTTCCTCCTGTCCGACCCCTATGCCGCGGGCGGCAACCATCTTCCTGACTGGACCATCATCCGTCCCGTCCATGTCTGCGGCAACCTCCTCGCATTCGCCTGCAACCGGGCGCATCAGAGCGACATCGGGGGTGGCGCGGCGGGAACCTACAATGCGGCGGCGACCGAGATCTTCCACGAGGGCATCAGGCTCCCGGTCCTGAAGCTCGTCGAAGGCGGCGTCGTGCGGGACGACCTCTGGCGCCTCCTGCTGCTCAACACGCGCTGCCCCGACCTGATGGAAGGCGACCTCGCCGCGATGCTCGGCTCCACGCGGATCGGGGCGGAGCGCCTGGCGGAACTGTTGGAGAAGCTCGCGGGCGATGCCGCCACGGTTCTCGATGCCGTCCTGTCCCACGCGGACCGCAGCATGCGCTCTGCGGTGGCCTCGCTGCCGGATGGGGAGTGGGAAGGACAGGACGGATCTGACACGGACTGTTTCGAGGAGCGGGAGGTTCCGGTCGTCGTCCGCATGACGAAGCGGGGCGACACGCTCCGCTTCGACTTCACCGGCAGCAGCCCGCAGATCCGGGGCTTCAAGAACAGCTCGCTGGCGAATACCCATTCGGCCGTCTACATGGCCCTGTCGTCCTTCTTCGACCCGGCCATCCCGCGGAACGAGGGAACCTATCGCTGCGTCGAGATCGTCGCGCCGGAAGGCACCGTGGTGAATGCCCTGCCTCCCGCACCGATGACGATGAACACGGTGTATCCCGCGGCCGACATCGTGCACGCCTGCTGGAAGACGCTCGCGCAGGCTGCGCCCGCGCAGGCCTGCGCGGGCTGGGGCAAGACGGGATACGGCCTGTCCAGCGGGCGCGACCGCCGCGGGCGCGTCTTCGTCATGTATCACTGGGGCGCTTCGCCCGGCGCCGGCGCGGTGGAGGGCCGGGACGGCTTCGGTTGCATGGGCCAGTTCACCACCCTCGGCGGCCTGTCGCTGCCGAATGTCGAAACCTCGGAGGCACAGTTCCCGGTGCGGATCCTGAAGCAGGAGTTCCGCACCGATGCGGCTGGCCCTGGCGAGTACCGGGGTGGCCCCGGCGTCCACTACGAGGCGGAGATCCTCGTTCCCACGGAGCACTCCATCCGCGGGGAGGGCACCGGGCGGCCGTCCGGGTTCGGCGTGAACGGGGGCGGGTTCGGCGCCGTCGGAAGCTTCGAGACATCGGAGGATGGCGGGCACACCTGGCGCCGCCTGCCGCGCTACGGGGTCGAGCAGGCACGGCCGATGCGGGTGCGCATTCTGTCAGCCGGCGGCGGTGGCTGGGGCGATCCCGCTCGAAGGAGTCGCGACGCCGTCCAACGAGACATCGACGACGGTATCATCTCGCCGGGCTATGCCCAGAAAACCTATTGACCTGCCCGCCGTTGGTTGCTCCCAGGGCTATGGGAGGCTTGGCCCATGTTCTGGCCTGGCCGTCCTGCCCTGCCGGAGCGGAGCGTAGGCGCGGTCCGATCGGGATGGCCATTCTAGAGCATTTTCATCTTACTCGACTCGTATCCTGAGTTGGCGAGGTAGTTGCGGCACTCGGCTGGGCTGAAGCGGCCGAGCAGGCGGCCGATGCTGGTCCAAAGTGCCTCTCTGCTGCGCGCCGCGGCGGCGCGGAGCAGGGCTTTCAGCTTGGCAAAGGCTTGCTCGATCGGGTTCAGATCAGGACTGTAGGGTGGCAGGTACATGAGGCTGGCGCCTGCGGCCGTGATGGCTTCCCGCACATCTGCGACCTTGTGGGCGGCGAGGTTGTCCAGAACAACCACGTCGCTGGGCTGCAGCACTGGGATGAGGAACTGCTCGACGTAGGCCAGGAAAGCCGGGCCGGTCATCGGGCCATCCAGCACGAGCGGGGCAACCAGGCCCGTGCTGCGCAGTCCGGCCACGAACGTCGTGGTGCGCCAGTGGCCGTGCGGGGCGGCGACGAGCAGGCGTTCGCCGCGGGGGGCCCAGCCATAGCGCCGTACCATGTTCGTCGCGGCACCGGTTTCGTCGATGAACACGAAGCGGTCGGGGTCCATGAAGCGCTGTCACACGTGCCATAGCCGACGGTGCCTGGCCACGTCTGGCCGGTCCTGCTCGGCTGCCATCAGGCCGTTTTTTTGTGCGACAAGCCGAGCCTACGCAGGGCCGACCAGATCGTCGTCAGCCAGCCTGCCTCAATGCCGCGTGCCGCAAGCTTCGCCTGGATCTCGGCCAGGGTGATGTTCAGTTTGGCCGTGGTCAGCTCGCGCAGCAGTGCCTCGTGTCCGGCCAGCAACGGCCTACGATAGCCGCCAATCCGGGCCGGTTCAGTGCTGCCCGTCTCCCGCACACGACGGATCAGCTTGATCGCCGCGGACTCGCTCACCGCAAAGCGCCGTGCCGCCTCACGCGCCGAACTGCCCTGCTCAACCGCCTGCACCAGGCGGCGACGCAGGTCCTGCGATAACGGTCCGGCCATCCCATCCCCCTCGCTGCTCAACCAGCAGCATCGATTCAGAACCGGCGAGTCCACGCAACATGAAAATGCTCTAGCTGTTTGGTTTCGGGATTTGGTGGTGCGGATCATGGATGAACCTGGACGGCTCCTCTGTCCTGGCTTTGCAGATAGCTTCGTAGGGTGTGAGGCCGGGTAGGGTCTTCAGCCGGCGGGCGAAGTTGCAGGCGATGATGACGTTGGCCAGGTGCTGTCGGAGCTGCTGGTGGCTCTCGTAGTGGAACCGCTTGACGGTGGCCTCTTTGATGGTTCGGTTCATTCGCTCGACCTGACCGTTGGTCC
>NZ_JAMZIK010000063.1 GCF_024178315.1 Siccirubricoccus soli
GTCCCCGCCCGCGGCACCCTGCTGCGGATGACGGCCGGCCGCCCCGCCCGGATCGAGCAGGGCGACACCCGGGTCAGCCGCCCGACCCGGGCGGAGACGCCGCGTCCCGCCCAGTCCCGCGCCACGCGACGCGGAAGCTGATCCGCAGCGCCGGGCGCCTTCGGCCCGGCGCCTGCCAACCATCGCAAGGCCCCGCGGCGCGGGGCATCCGGCAGGCTGCCCGGGGCGCCGCCCCCGGCGCCGCAATCCTTCCGGGTCGTGCCGCGGGATTCGACCCGGCCTGGGCATCCCGTGCAGCCCGAGACTACCGCATGCCGCCCGCCGCGCCTCCGCCCCCGCCGGGCCATGGCCCCGCCGCCAGGGGCCTAGAGCAGATCGCGTTCAGATGGAGTCATCTGAACGCGTGAAGATGCTCGCAAAACAACGGCCTGGAGCCTGCTGCGTGAGCGCAAGCGAACGCGGCATGCTCTAGTACTACCTGGGCAGAAACGAAAATTCCGCGGCGAAATCAGTGGCTTGCCGGCCAGGGCCTGAATTTCGCACCACTCTGAATTTGCTGAATTTTTGGTCGTTTCCGCCCAGGTAGTGCTAGGCCCCGCATGCACTGCCGCGCCCGGCTCGCAGGCCTCCCAGCCCCGGGGGGCCGGAGACCCGCTTCGGGCGACCCTGCCGAGCCACCGCCCGGCTCGGCCTGCCCCTGGCCCGGGGGCTGGTGGAGGCGCATGGCGGCCGGGTGGCGGCGGCGGCGGCAGTCGCGTCTGCTCCGCCTGCCGACCGACCTGGCCCTGCCGCCGCCCAGAGAGAGGCATGAGGCTGGGCCAAGCGCCGCGGCGGTGTGCATGATCCTCTTCCTCTACGGCACGCTGCTGGACCCGGCGGTGCTGGCGCGCTGCGCTGGGGAGAAGGGGCTGGGGCGCCGGCTGCGCCCGGCCTGGCTGCGCGGCTTCGCCCGGGTGGCGCTGCGCGGCACCCCCTACCCCACCCTGGTGCCGCGGACGGGGGCGGTGGTGGCGGGAGCGGTGCTGCCCGTCCTGCCCACCGCCCTGGCGCGGCTGGCCGCCTATGAGGGGCCGGAGTACCGGCTGGTGCCGGTGCGCATGGAGACGGCGCGCGGGAAGCTGCGGGCCCGGGCCGGGATGGCGCCGCGCTGGCGAGCGGCCGGGCTGGAAGAGTGGGGGCGCTGCTGCATGGGCGGCGCTTCCGAACTGCGAAGAACCACAAGGTGAAATCGGGGCTTCGCCCCCACCCCCCAGCCGGTGCCTGCCGGTCATGCCGCCCCCCCGGACCCCGGTGTGGGATTTAGGTTCGAGGGATGAACTCCTGGGCGGTCACCGCTCGACCCTCCCTCGATGCCGCGCGGACAGGCCCCCGACCTGCCTCCTGTCCCGCCCTATTCCGCCGCCGGCGCGCTGACCCGCTCGCTCAGCTCCCGTGCCGCCTCGGCCGGCATCGGGCGGCCCAGCAGGTAGCCCTGGCCCAGCTCGCAGCCCGTGGCGTTCAGCGCCCCCACCTGCCCCACCGTCTCGATCCCCTCCGCCGTCACCGCCAGGCCGAGGCTGTGGCCGAGCGCCACGATGGTGGCGACGATCGCCGCCGCCTTCGGCTCCCCGCTCATCCCGGCGACGAAGGAGCGGTCGATCTTCAGCTTGTCGAAGGGGAAGCGCCAGAGATAGGCGAGGCTGGAATACCCCGTGCCGAAATCATCCATGACGATGCTGCAGCCAAGCTTCCGCAGCTCCTCCAGGATCGCCAGAGCGGCTCCGGGGTCGCGCACCAGCAGACCCTCGGTCACTTCCAGCTCCAGCCGCTGCGCCGGCAGGTTGGCCGCCGCCAGCGCGTCCCGCACCGTCTGGACCAGCGCCGCGCCGTCATGGAATTGCGCCGGGGAGAGGTTGACCGCCACCCGCACCTTGCCGGGCCAGGAAGCGGCCTCCCGGCAGGCGCGGCGCAGCACCCAGGCACCGAGCGGGACGATCAGCCCAGTCTCCTCCGCCAGGGGGATGAAATCCGCCGGGGGGATCAGGCCGCGCTCCGGGTGCGGCCAGCGCAGCAGCGCCTCGAACCCCACCAGCCGAGCATCGGCCAGGGTGTGCAGCGGCTGGAAGGCCAGGTCGAAGGCGCCGTCCGCCACCGCCAGGCGCAAATCCTGGGTCAGCTTCCGCTGCGCCGCCAGGGCCTGGTCCATCCCCGGCTCCAGGCAGCGGGCGGTGCCCGGTCCCTCCTGCTTGGCGCGGTAGAGCGCGGCGGCGGCGCCGCGCAGCAGCGTCTCCACATCCTCGCCATCCGCCGGGGCGATGGCGATGCCGATGCTGGCGGTGCAGCCCGTCCGCTGGCCGCCCGGCAGCTCATAGGGCTCGGCGAGCAGCGCCAGCAGCCGCTCCGCCAGATGGCCGGCATCGGCCGGCGTCTCCAGCCCCACCTGGACCACGGCGAATTCGTCGCCGCCGAGGCGGGCGACGGTATCCTCCGCCCGGGTCATGCGCTGCAGCCGTTCCGCCATCCGCCGCAGCAGCGCGTCGCCCGCCGCCTGGCCGAGGGTGCCATTCACCTCCTTGAACCCGTCGAGGTCGAGGGTCAGCACGCCGACCAGGGAGCCGTCGCGCCGCGCCCGGGCCAGCGCCGCGGTCAGCGCCTCGGCGAAGCGGGCGCGGTTGGGCAGGTCGGTCAGCGGGTCGTGCTGGGCGAGGAAGCGGACCCATTCCTCGGCATCCTGGCGCTCCCGGTTGCCGCGGATCGCCACCAGCGTGGGCAGGGCGGCGCCGAGCAGCATGAGGAGCAGCGCGCCGGCTCCGGCGATGGTGAAGGTGCGGCGGTAGAGCGCGTACTGCCCGGCGCGGTCCAGATGGACCTCGATGACGCCGACCTGCCTTCCCGCATGCAGCGCCGGCACATAGGCCTCCGCATAGAAGGTCGGGTCGCCGGGATGGCGGCGATGCGCCATCTCCACATGCGTCGCCCCCGCCAGCAGACGCCGCGCCAGCGTGCCGTCGCGCCGGTGCGCGGCAAGCTCCGCCGCCGGCGGCGCCGGCTCGTCCGAGGCGAAGACCGGCCGCCCCGCCGCATCGAACAGCCGGAAGCGGAAGACGTCGCCGATGCGGCCATGGCGCTGCAGCGCCGCCAGCGTCGCGGCCTCCGGCGGCTGCCCGGCCAGCAGCGCCGGCAGGGCCTCGCCGAGGGCGGCGTTGAACTCCGCCGCCCAGCGCAGCGCCGCCGCCTCGGCATCCTGGCGCAGCAGCCAGCGATCGGCGCCGCGGTTGAACAACAGGGTGCCGCCGGCGAGGATCGCGAGGCCGAGCAGCAGAGCGCCGGGAAGCCGCATCCCGGAGGGCGACCGCCACGGCCAGGCCAGGCGCCACCGGCGGGGCGGTGCCGCGGCGCCTGGCGTTGCTTCGGACATGAGGACTACCCCCGCAATTCGCTTCGGCAGGGCGGAGCCGCCGGGCATCGCGCCAAATTCACCGCGGCTGGTTAAGAATCCGCCAATTCCCGCCCGGTTCGGCCATTTCCGCACCGGCTGGCCGTTCCGCCTGCGGACGCGCCCTGGCATGCTGTGCCTCCGCTGCATTCCGGGAGCCCGCATGTCGCCCGTGCCCCGCCGCGCCGGCCTCGCCCTGGCCCTTGCCCCTGGCCTCCCCCGCCCCGGCCGCGGCCAGCCCGGCTGGCCCAGCCGCCCCATCCGCATCCTGGTCGCCTGGCCGGCCGGCGGCAGCACGGATGCCGTCATGCGGCTGCTGGCCGGGCCGATGCAGGCCGCGCTGGGCCAGCCGGTGGTGATCGAGAACCGGGCGGGCGCCAGCGGCAGCATCGGGGCCGCCGCTGCCGCGCAATCCGCGCCGGACGGCTATACCGTGCTCGGCGATGCCAGCTCCCAGGCCGCCAACCCCTCCCTGCTGCGAGGCCTCGCCTTCGACTACGCCACCGCCTTCGCGCCGGTGACGCAGCTCTGCGTGGCGCCGGCACTGCTGCTGGTGCGGGCGGAGGACGGGCCGCGCGACCTGGCGGGGCTGCTGGCGCGGCTGCGCCAAGGGGGCGGCACCTATTCCTCCTCCGGCATCGGCACCGCGGTGCACCTGGCCATGGCGGCGCTGCTGCGGCAGGCGGGCGTCGCCGCCACCCATGTGCCCTATCGCGGCAGCCCGCAGCAGGTGCAGGCGGTGCTGGCCGGCGAGGTGCTGACCACCTTCTGCACCGTGCCCGCCGCCGCCGGGCTGGTGCGGGACGGCAGGCTGCGGGCGCTGGCCGTCTCCTCCGCCCGCCGCCTCGCCGCCTTCCCGGAGGTGCCGACCGTGGCGGAGCAGGGCTTCCCCGGCTACGCCGTGACCGAATGGCTGGCGCTCTTCGTCCCGGCCGGGACGCCGGAGCCGGCCATCGCCCGGCTGGCGCAGGCCGCCCAGGTCGGGCTGGCCGATCCGGCGGTGCAGGCGCGGCTGGAGCTGCTGGGCATGGAGGCGGCGGCGGCGGGACCGGCGGCGCTCGGCGCCTTCGTCGCGGAGCAGCGGATGAAGCTGGCGGAGGTGATCCGGGCCGAGGGCATCCGCCTGGAGTAGCGTGCCCCGCGGGAGGCAGTCCGCGCCGGGCAGCGGGCACGGCGCCGCCTAGTGTCCTGCCCGCGAAGTGCGTGGGATTTCCCACGAACGCAGCGGATCAGCAGGCCACTGAAGACACTAGTGGAATGACGGCTTCTCCCCCCGCAGCATCCGCATCGCCCCCCGCAACGGCGCGGTGAGGCGCCAGGAGCGGCTCTGCCGCATGCCATGCAGCTCCGCCTCCAGCGCTGCCACCCGCTGGCGCAGGCCGGGCAGTTCCGCCGGCAGCAGGGCGCTGGCCAGCACCCCGTCCCACTGCGCTGCGAGATGCGGCGGCAGGGTGCCGAGCGCCCCGAAGGCCTGCTGCCGCGCCACCCGTCCTTCGGCATGCGGCCAGCTATGGTAGGGGGAGGCGAAAAGGTCGAGCGGCAGCGCCGCCACGGCAAGCCCGGTTCGGTGGAAGGCGAGATTGGCCGAAAGCTGGTCACGCCGGGAATAGCGCAGCACCAGGCTGCGCCAGGCGGCCATGGCCGCATCGAGACCCGGGACGACGTGCCGGCGCAGGATCAGCCCGCCCCACCAGGGCCGTTCCTCCAGCAGGGCGGGGGCTTCCGCCAGCAGGTGCAGATACTGCTCCATGACCCGGACCGGCTCATCCAGCCCGGCGGCGAGCACCGCCTGAAACTCCTCCGCCACGGTTCGGCGGAAGCCGTGCGGCGCCAGGGCCAGGGCCGCCTCCTCCGGCATGATCGCCGCCAGCGCCTCGGGCGGCGCCTCCAGCCGCACCGTGTTGTCGATGTAGAGCGAGACCCGGGCGGCGGCGACCTCCGGCAGCGATTCGGGCGAGAGCTTCAGCCAGCGCTGGCTGCGCACCGGATCCTGCGGCAGCAGCGGGGTGACGGGACGGATCTCCCAGCCTTCGGCCGCCAGGTTCGGGTCATCGGTGTAGCAGAGGAAGCGTGCCGCGGAGCCGGTGCGCGCCGGCTGCGCCTTCAACGGCTCATAGCCCCCGAGAATTGCGGTATAGACAACGAGGCTGGGCGAAGCGGTCATGGTGTTATCGTAATTCTTGGACTGCCACCGAGATTGCATCCACAACCCAGGACTGCAAGCCCCGTCCGGTCTTCCGGCCGATTGCGCTTGATTCCGCGACTGCGAAGGCGCATGTGCGGGGGGCCGGCGGCGCATGCCCCGGTGGCGCCCCGGCCGCGTGAGCGGCCCCCGCGGCTTCCCTGGCAGCGCGTTCCCGCTTTCGCGGATGGCGCCCCGGGCGGTCCTGGCGGGACGGACTGTCGGGCCGCGCATGCTCTTCCCCTCCGGATCGACCCAGGCACGCGGGGTCTCCGCCTCAGCAACCCCGCGGCAGCCACTGGCCGAAGGGCCGGGCGCCGCGTGATCGGGATTGATTGGTGACCCAGTTTTCAGAACTCGGCCTTGCCGCGCCGCTGCTGCGCGCGCTGGAGGAGGCCGGCTACTCCACCCCGACGCCGATCCAGGCGCGGGCCATTCCCCTCGTCATGGCCGGGCAGGATCTGCTCGGCATCGCCCAGACCGGCACCGGCAAGACCGCGGCCTTCGCCCTGCCGGTGCTACACCGGCTGACCGGACGTGGCGGGCGGCCGCCGCGCGGCGGCTGCCGCGCCCTGGTGCTGGCCCCGACGCGGGAGCTCTGCAGCCAGATCGGCGAGAGCTTCCGCACCTATGGCAAGCATCTTGGCCTCTCGGTCGCGGTGATCTTCGGCGGCGTGCCGCATGGCGCGCAGCGCCGGGCGCTGGCCCAGGGCATCGACATCCTGGTGGCGACGCCGGGCCGGCTGCAGGACCACCTGGATGCCGGCGATGCGCGCCTGGACCGGGTCGAGGTGCTGGTGCTGGATGAGGCCGACCAGATGCTGGACAAGGGCTTCCTGCCCGCCATCCGGCGCCTGCTGCGGGCGGTGCCGGCGGGGCCGAAGGGCGAGCAGCCCGGGCGCCAGACCCTGTTCTTCTCCGCCACCATGCCGGGCGAGATCGGCAAGCTGGCCGGCGAGATGCTGACCAGCCCGGCCCGCGTGGAGGTAGCGCCCGTCGCCACCACCGCGGAGCGCGTGGCGCAGCGCGTGCTGCATGTGGAGCAGGCGCGGAAGCGCATCCTGCTGGCCGAGCTGCTGCGCGGCGAGGGCGTCGGCCGCACCCTGGTCTTCACCCGCACCAAGCACGGCGCGGACAAGGTGGTGAAGCAGCTCGACCAGGATGGACTCTCGGCCAACGCCATCCATGGCAACAAGAGCCAGGGGCAGCGCGAGCGGGCCTTGGCGGAGTTCAAGTCCGGCCAGGCGCCGATCCTGGTGGCGACGGACATCGCGGCGCGCGGCATCGACGTGGATGGCGTGACGCATGTGGTGCAGTACGACCTGCCCGAGGTGCCGGAGACCTATGTCCACCGCATCGGCCGCACCGCGCGCGCCGGGGCGAGCGGCGAGGCGGTGGCGCTGGTCTGCGCCGACGACCTGGAGAAGCTCTGGGCGATCGAGAAGCTGATCCGCCAGCCGGTGCCGGCCGAGGACCGGCGGGAGGACAAGAGCGGGTCGCTGACCAAGGCACCGATGGCGGTGGTGCGGCCGGCCCGCGGCGGGCACCAGAACCATGGCCGCGGGCGTGGCGCGCCGGGCGGCGGCCACCGCCAGGGGCAGGCGCCGAAGGGCCAGAACCATGGCGGGCGCGGCGCGCCGGCGGCGGCGAAGCCGGCAGGCGGCGACGCCACGCGGCGCCGGCCGGCGGCCGAGGCCGGGCGAAAGGACCGGAGCTGGCGCGAAGGGGATTTCCGGGACTCGGCGCCGGCCTTCCTGACCCGCGGCCGATGAGATGAAAGGACGGGGGCTCCGCCCCCGTCAGCCCCCGGCAGAGGGCGCCGCCCTCTGCACTCCCGCCGGGGGGAAAGCTTCCCCTCGGACCCCGCCCCGAGTTTGGCCGGTGCAACCGCCACCGCAATGTCATCCGGGCGCCGCTTGCGGCAGCCTAGGCTCCACCGGCCCAAGGGGAGGCCGGGATGCGGCTCGCCAGCTACAATGTGGAAAACCTGTTCGAGCGCGCCCGCGCCCTGAACCTCATGGACCGTGCGGCCACGAAGCGGCTGCTCGAAGCCCAGGCGGGGCTGAACGCCACCTTCCGCAAGCCCGATTATACCGCGACCGACCGCCGCAAGATGGCGAAATGGCTGGAGGTGCTCGGCCTCGGCAGGGCCGACGAGTCGAAGGACGCCATCCTGCGGCAGAATCGCGGCCGGCTGCGCCAGCGCAAGGGCGGCAAGCTGGAGATCACCGCCACCGGCGGGGAGGATTGGGTCGGCTGGGTGGAGCTGAAGACGGAGCCGGTGAACGCCGTCGCCATCGACAACACCGCCCGCATCATCGCCCTGCTGCGGGCCGACCTGCTGGCGGTGGTGGAGGCGGAAAGCCGCCCGGCGCTGCGCCGATTCGCCAGCCTCCTGCTGCCAGGGGTGGACTTCGCCGAGGAGGATGCGCCGGAGGCGCCATCGCTCGCCTATCCCCGGGTGATGCTGGTGGACGGCAATGACGATCGCGGCATCGATGTCGGCCTGATGGCGACGGAGGATTTCGCCATCCGCTCCGTCTCCAGCCATGTCGATGACCGCGACGCCAAAGGCGGGCTGCTCTTCAGCCGCGACTGCGCGGATTACGAGGTGGCGCTGCCCAGCGGCGGCAGGCTGCACCTGCTGGTGAACCACTTCAAGAGCCAGGGCTACGGCGCCAGGGCCGAGAACGACGCAAGGCGCCGGGCCCAGGCGGAGCGGGTCCGGGCGATCTACGAGGCACGGCTGCAGGCAGGGGTGGAATTCGTCGCCGTGCTGGGCGACCTGAACGACCGGCCGGATAGCCCGCCGCTCGCGCCGCTGCTCGGCGATGGCGGGCCGCGCGATGTCAGCCGGCACCCGAACTACCGCGATGACGGCCGCCCCGGCACCTGGCGCAACGGCACCGCGGCCAACAAGCTGGACTACATCCTGCTCTCGCCAGGGCTGTGGGACAGGGTGCAGGCAGCCGGGGTGGAGCGGCGCGGCGTCTGGGGCGGCACCTGGGGCACGCTCTTCCCGCATCTGGCGACGATCGCGCGGGAGGAGGAGGCGGCTTCCGACCACGCCGCCATCTGGGTCGATCTGGGTCTGTAGCGGGGCCCGAAGATGGGCACCGCCCCGGGCCCGCCGCGTTCCCTCCGGCATCCAGAAGAAGGAGCGCCCCATGCGCCAGACCATCCTCGCCCAGGGTCCGGACCGCCGGGTGATCGAGACCGATGATTACGGCACCAACCTCCTCGCCCCCGATGGCGTGGTGGTGGAACGCCACGGCACGGACCGTCATGCCGAAGCCCTGTCCCGCCTCCACGCCGAGGGCTGGCAAGTGGTCTCGGACCGGCATCTCCGGCCCGAAGCCGCGCCGACCTCGGATGGCGGCACCCCCGGCATCGCCGATGCGCCGGGCCCTGCCGGCACGGTCACCGACGGTCATTCCGGATGAGGTGACCGCCTTACCCGAAATTTGACGTTTTTCCCTGGCGGATAGCCCTTATTGCTCGCGGCGACCGCGGTGCCGGGCCGCTTGCCCGGTGCCGCGGCGGCGTGGCACTTCTACCGCGCGTCCCACTGCACCGGGGGCTGCCTGCCGATGAGGGTCGGCCACCAGATCGAGGAGGTTTTGCTTGCCTATCAAGCCGCTCAAGAAGGCTGTCCTCCCCGTTGCCGGCCTCGGCACCCGCTTCCTGCCGGCCACCAAGGCGCTGGCGAAGGAGATGCTGCCGGTCGTCGACCGCCCGCTCATCCAGTATGCGATCGACGAGGCCCGCGCCGCCGGCATCGAGCAGTTCTGCCTCATCACCGGCCGCGGCAAGACCGCGATCGTCGAGCATTTCGACGTCGCCTATGAGCTCGAGCGCACGCTCGCCGAACGCGGCAAGGACGAGATCCTGCAGGAGCTGCGCAGCCTCTCCATCGAGCCCGGCGCGATGATGACGGTGCGCCAGCAGGTGCCGATGGGACTCGGCCACGCCATCTGGTGCGCCCGCGCCTTCATCGGCGACGATCCCTTCGCCATCCTGCTGCCGGACGACCTGATGCAGTGCGACCCGCCCTGCATGGCCCAGCTCGCCGAGGCCTACCGGGAGACCGGCGGCAACGTCGTCGCCATCGAGGAAGTGCCGCGGGAGCGGGTGAACCGCTACGGCGTGCTGGACGTGGCGGAGGACAAGGGCCGGCTCGTCTCCGTCAAGGGGCTGGTGGAGAAGCCGCCGGTGGACAAGGCGCCCTCCAACCTCACCATCATCGGCCGCTACGTGCTGATGCCGGAGGTGATCGGCCATCTCTCGAAGATGGAGCGCGGCGCCGGCGGCGAGGTGCAGCTCACCGACGGCATGGCCAAGCTGATCGGCAGCCAGCCCTTCCATGGGCTGCGCTACACTGGCCGCCGTTTCGATTGCGGCGACAAGGCGGGTTTCCTGGAGGCCCAGATCGCCTTCGCCCTGGGCCGCCCGGATATGGCGCCGGCGGTACGGGAATTCCTCAAGCGCTACGCCTGAAGCCCGCCCTGGCGCCGGCCGAAAGGTTCAGGCAAATGTTTTGGCGGCATGCTGGAGACGACGGGCCGTCCTGCCCGTCGCTCCGGAACATGCTCTAGGCCGAGGGGTCGGGTTATGCGTATTGCCATGGTCGGGGCCGGCTATGTTGGCCTGGTTTCCGGCGCCTGCTTCGCCGAATTCGGCACGGATGTCTGCATCGTGGATACCGATGCCGGCAAGGTCGAGGCGCTGCGCGCCGGCCGCATCCCGATCTACGAGCCGGGGCTCGACAAGCTGGTGGAGGAGAATGCGCGGGATGGCCGCCTGACCTTCACCACCGAGCTGGAGCAGGCGGTGCGGGGGGCGGATGCCGTCTTCCTCGCCGTCGGCACGCCGACCCGGCGCGGCGACGGCCATGCCGACCTCACCTATGTCTATGCCGCCGCCGAGCAGGTGGCGAAGGCCGCCTCCGGCCCGTTGGTGCTGGTGACGAAATCCACCGTGCCGGTCGGCACCGGGCAGGAGGTGCTGAAGATCGTCCGCCGCGTCCGGCCGGACCTTGCCATCAGCGTCGCCTCCAACCCGGAATTCCTCCGCGAGGGCAGCGCCATCGGCGATTTCATGCGGCCGGACCGCGTGGTGATCGGGGTGGAGGAGGGACCTTCCGGCGAGCGCGCCGCGGCGGTGCTGCGCCGGCTCTACCGCCCGCTCAACCTCATCGAGGTGCCGATCCTGGCGACGCGGCTGGAGACGGCGGAGCTGATCAAGTACGCCGCCAACGCCTTCCTCGCCACCAAGATCACCTTCATCAACGAGATCGCCAATCTCTGCGAGAAGGTGGGCGCCGATGTGCATGACGTGGCGCGCGGCATGGGGCTGGATGGCCGGATCGGCCGGAAGTTCCTGCATGCCGGCCCAGGCTATGGCGGTTCCTGCTTCCCCAAGGACACGCTGGCGCTGGCCCGCACGGCGCAGGATTACGGCGCGCCGGTGCGGCTGGTGGAGGCCACCATCGCGGTGAACGAGGCGCGCAAGGCGGAGATGGCGGAGCGGGTCATCGCCGCCTGCGGCGGCAGCGTCGCCGGCAGGACCATCGCCGTGCTCGGCCTGACCTTCAAGCCGGAGACGGACGACATGCGGGACGCGCCCTCCCTCATCGTCGTGCCGCGGCTGGTGGAGGCCGGCGCCACGGTGCGGGCCTTCGACCCGCAGCCGGCCCATGCCAAGCAGGCCCTGCCCGGCGCCGTGACCTTCTGCATCTCCGCGCTGGAGGCCGCGAAGGGCGCCGATGCGCTGGTGCTGCTGACCGAGTGGAACGAGTTCCGCGCCCTCTCGCCGGAGAAGCTGAAGGCGGCGATGGCGGGCGACGTCCTGCTCGACCTGCGCAATGTCTATGACCCGGAGGCGATGCGCGCCGCCGGCTTCCGCTACCAATCGATCGGCCGTCCCTGAAGGCGCCGCCGGGGAGACACAAAATGACCGTCTTCACCCACCATTTCGACCCGACGGTACTGCGCGAATACGACATCCGCGGCATCATCGGCGAGACCTTGCGGCCGGAGGATGCCTTCGCCATCGGCCGCTGCTTCGGCAGCCTGGTGGCGCGTGCCGGCGGCAGCAAGGTGGCGGTCGGCTATGATGGCCGCCTCTCCTCCCCGGATCTGGAGCCGCAGCTCGTCGCCGGCCTGCGCGCCTGCGGGCTGCAGGTGCTGCGCGTCGGGCTGGTGGCGACGCCGATGCTCTACTTCGCCGCCTATCAGCTCGGCACCGATGGCGCGGTGATGGTGACCGGCAGCCACAACCCGCCCAACTACAACGGCTTCAAGATGATGCTGGGCAAGAAGCCGTTCTTTGGCGCGCAGATCCAGGAGATCGGCCGCATGGCCGCCGAGGGCGATGTGGTGCCCGTGGCGACCGAGGGCTCGGACGAGAAGGTCGATATCCTCGAGGATTACGTGGCCCGCGTGCTGCGCGACTATGATGGCGGCGACCGCAAGCTGAAGGTGGTCTGGGATCCGGGCAATGGCTCCGGCTCCGAGGTGACGAAGGCGCTGGCCGGCAAGCTGCCGGGCGAGCATACCGTCATCAACGGCGATGTGGACGGCACCTTCCCGAACCACCATCCGGACCCGACGGTGGCCAAGAACCTCGAGCAACTCATCGCGGAGGTGGCGAAGCAGGGCGCCGATCTGGGCATCGCCTTCGACGGCGATGCCGACCGCATCGGCGTGGTGGACAATGAGGGCCACATCCTGTTCGGCGACCAGCTCCTCGTCGTGCTGGCGCGGGACGTGCTGAAGTCCAAGCCGGGCGGCACCATCATTGCCGACGTCAAGGCGAGCCAGGTGCTGTTCGACGAGGTGGCGAAGGCCGGCGGCAATCCGCTGATGTGGAAGACCGGCCACTCGCTCATCAAGGCGAAGATGGCGGAGACCGGTTCGCCGCTGGCCGGCGAGATGTCCGGCCACATCTTCTTCGCCGACAAGTGGTACGGCTTCGACGACGCGCCCTATTCCGCGGTGCGGCTGCTCGGCATCGTCGCGCGGCTCTCCACCTCCCTCGCCGCGGTGCGGGCGGCGCTGCCGCAGGTGATCAACACGCCGGAGCTGCGCTTCAACTGCGAGGAGACCCGGAAATTCGAGGTGGTGAAGGAGGTGAAGGAGCGCCTCGCCGCCGCCGGCGCCCGGGTGCAGGATGTGGACGGCGTCCGCGTGCTGACCGAGGATGGCTGGTGGCTGCTGCGCGCCTCCAACACCCAGGCCGTGCTGGTGGCGCGCTGCGAGGCGAGCAGCGAGGCGGGGCTGGAGCGGCTGAAGGCGCAGCTTTCCGAGCAGATTCAGGCCTCGGGGCTGGCGGTGCCGGATTTCTCGGGCGCCAACGCAGGACACTGAGGGAGGGCGCTGCCCTCCTCCTTTGAACCCTCGGGCCTGAACTCAAGGTTTCCAAAGGCCCTTCGGCCTTTGGCGGGGGGAGCTTGAGGAGGGCAGAGCCCTCCTCAACACCTAGAGCGGTTTCACGCTGACCGTGTCAGCGCGGAACCGCTCTAGTCTTTTGTTTTCTCGCATTTTCCGAGTCGCCAAGCGATCCCGCTTGGCTTGAAAATGCTCTAGATCGGAGGCAAGCGCAAGCTCCGCGCCACCTGCTCCGCCCGATCCAGCGCCTTGTCCAGCGCCGCCATGGTGGCGCCGAGGTCGGGGCTCGGGTCCTTCTCCCAGGCCCGGATCGTCGCCAGCCACACCGCGGTCAGCCCATTGGCCCGCGCCAGCCCCGGCAGCCCGGCCGTGCTGATCTCCGCCGCTTCCAGCATCCAGGCCATGGAGCGCGGCAGCGACGCCAGCAGGACCAGGCCCAGCAGCGGGTCCCGCCGCACATCCTGCAGCAGCCGCAGCACGCCCGCCCGGTGGGGCTGCATGGCGTCGATCCGCCGCATGATGACGTCGAAGAGCCGGTCCCGCGCCGTGCTGGTCGGATCGGCCATCGTGCCCTCCAGCACCTCCTGGTCGGTGACCCGGCCGTGCAGGCCGAGCAGCGCCAGAGGGCCGGGGCAGCGGCGCCGAATCTCGGCCGGCGCCACGCCGCTGGCCGCGGCGATGCGGCGCATCGTCACCCCGTGCCAGCCATGGGCGGCCACCACCTGCCACAGCCCGGCCACCAGCTTCGTGTCGGTTTCGTCGCTCATGGGGGAAGTGTGGGGTCGCCGGTGCCTGGCGTGAAGCCCTGGCCTGTGCGGTTCGGCGCGCGATCCGCGCCTCGGGGCGTTCCCGGCCTCTACGCCACCAGCCCTTCTGCCCGCAGCCAAGCAAGGCTCCGCGTCCCCGCTGCCTCCGGCAGCCGGGCCAGGGCGTCGAGGTCGGCCGGGTTGTCGATATCCATGGCAATCCCCGGCAGGGGGACGATCCGCGGCTCGATCCCCCGCGCCCGGGCAGCGGCGAGGTGCGGGTAGTAGCTGTCCTCCCCGAAGCGGAGCGGCACGGCGAGTGGCGGCGTCAGGATGATGGCGTTGGAGCCCTGCAGATCATGCGCCGGGGCGATGGTGAAGGCGGGCGCCGCGCCATGCGCGGCCAGCAGCGCCTCCACCTCCGCCGCGGTGATGGCCGGGATGTCGCCCGGCAGGGCCAGCATCCCCTGCCCCTCCGCGGCCAGGATGCGGGCGGCGGCGGTGACGCTGCCAGTGTGTCCGTCCCGAGCGCCCTCCGTGATCACGCGGGCGCCGAGGCGCTTCGCCTGCTCCGTCGCCCAGGGGTCCAGGGTGACGAGGGCGATGCCGGCCAGGCCGCGCGCGCCGGCCAGCGCCGCCAGCACCTCGCCGATCATCAGCCGCATCAGCGCCTGGCGCTGGGCGGAGGACAGGCGGGGCGAAAGGCGCTGCTTTGCTCCCTCCAGCTCCTTCACCGGCAGCACGGCCCAGATGGGGGTGGTGTTGCCGTTCATGCGCGGCAGGCCTCCGCGGCCGCCAGCACGGCCTTGGCCAGCGCGATCTTCTCCGGCAGGCCGCGCATCAGGGTCGGCGCGCGGAACACCCTTGCAGTGATGCCCGTGGCGTCATCCTCCGGCTCCATGACATAGCCGGTCAGCAGCTCGCCATAGCGCCGCGCCACCCCGGCGGCGGAGACCGGCTCGCCCAGTTCGGCGAGCATCTTCGCCGTCGGCCCCTTCACCGCCTGGCCGCCGATGATGGGAGAGACGGCGATGACCGGCGCGCCGCATTCCCTGATCGCCTGCCGCAGCCCCGGCACGGCCAGGATCGGCTCGATACTGATGAGCGGGTTGGAGGGGCAGATGACCACGGCCCGCACCGTGCCGCTGGCCAGCAGCGCCATGGCCTCCGGCTGCGGCCGAGCCTCCTTCGTGCCCTGGAATTGCACGGCACGAATGGCAGGCCGCGCCTGCTGGCCGACGAACCAGTCCTGGAAATCCACCCAGCCCTGGATGGTCAGCACCCGCGTCCGCACCGGATCGTCGCTCATCGGCAGAATGCGCGGCCGAGCGCCAAGGCGGTGGCAGAACTCCGCGGTGATGGCGGAGAGCGTCTCGCCCGCCCGCAGGCGCCGCGTGCGCTCCACATGCGTCGCCAGGTCGCGGTCCCCGAGGCGGAACCAGGTGGCGCCGCCCAGCGCCTCGACCGCCTCCATGAAGGCCCAGCTCTCGTCGCGGCGGCCCCAGCCGGTCTCGGGGTTGTCGAGTCCCGCCAGGGTGTACATCAGCGTGTCGATATCGGGGGAGATGGCCAGGCCGAGATGCTCGAAATCATCTCCGGTATTGGCGAGGATGGTGAGCTGCTCCGGCGGCAGGACGTAGGACAGACCGAGGGCCAGCTTGGCGCCGCCAATGCCGCCCGAAAGCGCGAGGATCATCGGAAGAGGTCTTCGGCGGCAGGACGCACGAGGGTGGAGGCCGGGTTGGCCGGGGCAGACCATGCCAGGCCACGGAGCAGCACCACCGGCTGCGCCTCCGCCCCCTGCCCCATCAGCAATCCGGCGGCGGCGGCGATCTCATCGGCGAAGCCAGTCAGGCTGACATGCAGGGTGCGGCCGAACATGTCCGGCTGGCCGCGCAGATCGACCAGGGAGGGCAGGCCGGCGGCGCCGATCGCCACCCCCACCGTGCCGCGCCGCCAGGCCCGGCCGAAGCTGTCGCTGATGACGACCGGCAGGCCGAGCGTGGCGCTGAGGGCCGCGGCCGAACCGTCCGGGTCCACCGGCAGCAGCAGGGCCTGCGGCTCCTCCTCCGGCCCCACGACGTTGGACTGGTCCAGCCCGCCATTGGCCATGACGAAGCCGAGGCGATGCTCGACGATGATGAGGTTGGGGCGGGAGCGGACGATTCGCACCGCATCGCGCAGGATCAGCTCGACCAGGCGCGGGTCCTTCCCCGTCTCGGCACCCAGGGCAATGGCGCGGGGCGAGGGCTCCACCTCCGCCAGCCGCACCGCGCGGCCTTCCGCCTTGCTGACGATCTTCTGCGCGACCACCAGCACGTCGCCCGGCTGCACGGCGAGGCCGGCGCGGGCGAGGCCGGCGGCGATCAGCGCTGCCAGGTCGTCGCCGGCCTGGACCGGCGGCAGGCCCGGCAGGGCATGGAGCTCGAGGCGCTGCACCGCGGTGCCGCTACCCGAAGCGCTGGCGCAGCCGCGGCGCCACCTGCTCGCCAAACAGCCTGAGGAAGCGCGCCTGGTCCGGCCCCGGCGCATGGAAGACCAGGTGGTTGAAGCCGAGGCCGACGTAGTCGCCAATGCGCTCCACCATCTCCTCCGGGTCGCTGGAGACGATCCAGCGGCTCGCGGCGCGTTCCAGCGGCAGGGAATCCGCCAGCTTCTCCATCTCGACCGGATCCTCAACGGACATCTTCTCCTCCGGCGAGAGCGCCAGCGCCGCCCAGTGGCGGGTATCCTCCGTGGCGCGCTGGCGGTCGGTGTCGAAGCTGACCTTCACCTCGATCATCCGGTCGTAATCCGGCTTCGGCGTGCCGGCGGCTTCCAGCCCGGCGGCGACATTCGGCAGCAGCGTCTCGGTGTAGAGCTCCGGCTTCTTGCCGCTGGTGCAGATGAAGCCATCCCCCTGCCGCCCGGCATATTTCGCCACCAGCGCACCGGCGGCCGCGACATAGATCGGCAGCGGCGTGGGCGGGCGGTCATAGATCGTCGCCTTCTCGGTCTTGTAGTACTGGCCCTCGAAGCTCACCCGCTCCTCGGTCCAGAGCTTGCGCATCAGGGTGACGGCCTCCCGCATCCGGGCGAAGCGTTCCTTGAATTCCGGCCAGGGGGCGCCGGTGGAGGGCACCTCGTTCAGCCCCTCCCCGGTGCCGATGCCGAGGATGACGCGGCCCGGGAACATGGACCCCAGCGTGCCGAAGGCCTGGGCGACGATGGAGGGGTGGTAGCGGAAGGTCGGCGTCAGCACGGAGGTGCCCATCACCAGCTTCGTCGTCCGCGCCCCCAGCGCGCCGAGCCAGACCAGCGAGTTCGGCGCATGCCCGTCGGTATGCTTCCAGGGCTGGAAATGGTCCGAGATGAAGCAGGAATCGAACCCCGCCTGCTCCGCCAGCACGGCGAAATCCAGGAGCACGCCGGGCGCGAATTGTTCGGCCGAAGCCTTGTAGCCGAGCTTGAGCATGGCGGGGGATCCTTCTGGCGTTCCTGAGAGGGAGTCTAGCGCAGCCTCAGCTATCCGCCAGGGCCGCCAGCGCGGCCTCCCGGCCGGCATGGTCGCCCTCCGCCACCACCGGCTGGATCGCCACATGGGTGGCGCCGGCGGCGAAATGGGCGCGCAGCCCCTCCTTCACTGCCGCCACACCGCCGGAGAGCACCATGGCATCGATGAAGCGGTCGCTGCCGCCATTGGCCAGCTCGGCCTCGGTGAAGCCGAGGCGCAGCCAATTGTTCACGTAATTCGGCAGGGTCATGTAGCGGGCCAGCTCCGCCCGGCCGAGGGCGCGGGCCTTCGCCCTGTCCGGCTCGAGGCACACCTTCTGCTCCACCGCCAGGATCTTGCCCGGGCCGAGGATCTTCGCCGCCAGAGCGGTGTGCTCCGGCGTGACGTTGTAGGGAACGGCACCCTCAGTGCGGGCGGCGGCCAGTTCCAGCATCTTCGGCCCCAGCGCGGCGAGGACGACCGGCAGCTTCTCCTTCCCGGCCTTCTCCATGCCGTCCAGATAGGCGCGCATGGCGGGGATGGGCTTGTCGTAGCGGTGGCCGCGCAGCCCCTCCACCATCGGGATGTGGCTGACGCCGAGGCCGAGGATGAAGCGCCCGCCATGCAGCGCGTTCAGCGTGGCCAGGCCGCGCTGCGCGGTGAAGGCGTCCCGCGCATAGATGTTGGCGATGGAGCTGCCCACCATGAGCTTCGTGGAATTGGCCAGCAGGAAGCTGCCGAGGGCCATGGATTCATAGCCGCGGGATTCCGGGTACCAGAAGGCGGAATAGCCCAGCCCCTCGATGGTCTTCAGCAGGGATTTCAGCCCCGCCGCATCCAGCCTGTCGGTCGAGGTCCAGACCCCGAGGCGCCCCAGCGCCTTGCCCGGCTCCGCCATGTCCATCTCTCCCCATGCTCATGCGGAACGGCATGTCGGCATCCCTGGCCGCCTGCGCAAGCCATGGCCCGGACGGGCCCTGCGTTGACTCGCGGCGGAGGTGGCCGCAGCCTGCCCCAACAACATCGACCCGGGAGGGCCGTCATGGCAAATCCGCAACGGCATGGCGCGCCGCGCCTGCGCTACGCCTACCAGATCGGCGCGGTGGGGGAGCAGGGCAGCAGCGACCGCACGCTCTACCGCGAGGCCATTGCCGACGCGCAGCTGCTGCAGCAGCAGGGCTATGACGCGGCCTGGATGGTGGAGCATCATTTCAGCGACTACTACCCGCAGCCCAACCCGCTGCTCTTCCTGTCCCATATCGCCGCCGCCTGCCCCGGCCTCGGCCTCGGCACCGCGGTGATGGTGCTGCCCTGGTACGAGCCGACGCGCTTCGCGGAAGATCTGGCGATGCTGCAGACCCTGACGGAGGGGGAGCTGCATATCGGCATGGGCCGTGGCACGGCGAAATCCGAATACGATGCCTTCGGCATCCCGATGGAGACGGCCCGCGACCGCTTCCGCGCCTGCTGGGAAACGGTGCGCCGCGCGGTGGAGACCGGGACGCTCGGCGAAGGCACCGCCCTGCGCCCGCCCTTCGACCGCAGGCCGCATTTCTACGGCGCCATCGGCAGCCCGGAGAGCGCCGGGATCATGGCGGGGCTCGGCCTGCCGCCGCTCTGCCTCTCCTCCTTCCCGGACCATCTGCTGAAGCGGATCCTCGACACCTGGAAGGCCAGGACAGCGGAGGCGGGCGGCGCCACGCAGGCGACCTTCCCCATCTCCATCAAATGCTTCGTCGCGGAGACGGATGAGGCGGCACGGGAGCAGGCGCTGCGCTACCTGCCGGATTTCTTCGCCCTGCAGGTCCGCCACTACCAGTCGGACCACGCGCCCTGGGGCGACATCCCCGGCTACCAGCAATTCAACAAGATGTTCGCCAATCTCCGCAGCCTCTCCGACCCCGCCAATCTCGGGCCCTACCTGGCCATGAACCTGGTCGGCTCGGCGGAGACGGTCACGCGGCGGCTGCGGCAGATTGCGGCGCTCGGCTTCAACTACTTCCTCATCAGCAACGCCACCTATGGCGTGCCGCGGGCGGTGCGGCACGAGACCATCCGCCGCTTCGCGGGAGAGGTGATTCCGCGTATGTCGGAGGCCGCATCGGCGGAGGCAGCGGAATAGGCATGGCGGACCTGGTCCTTCTCTCCACCCTCGGCGTCGTCGGCGTGCTGCGGCAGGCGTTGCCGGGTTTCGGCGGCACCGTGGACGGCCGTTACGGCCCCACCGCGGGGATGCTGGAACGCATCCGCGGCGGGGAGCGCGGCGATGTCGCGATCCTGACCGCCGAGGGGATCGAGGCCCTGACGGCCGAGGGCGTGCTGGCCGCGGGAACGCGGGTGGACCTCGCGGCGTCCAGCGTCGGCATCGCCGTGAAGGCGGGCGCGCCGAAGCCGGACATCTCGACGGAGGAGGCCTTCATCCGGCTGCTGAAGGAGGTACCGTCGCTGGCCTATTCCCGCGCCGGGGCCAGCGGCATCTACTTCGCCGGGCTGCTGGAAAGGCTGGGGCTGGCGGCGGAGGTGAATGCCAAGGCGACCATCACCCAGGGCTTCACCGCGGAGCGCGTGGCGCGCGGCGAGACGGTCATCGCGGTGCAGCAGATCAGCGAGCTGATGGCGGTGGAGGGCGTGGAGATTGTCGGCCCGCTGCCACCCACGCTGCAGACCTCGGTGATCTTTTCCGGCGCGCTGTTCGCCGGCGCGGCGCCGGCGGCGGCGGGGCTGCTGCGCTTCATCGCCGAGGCGGCGACGCCGGCGCTGCTTCGGAGCAAGGGGCTGGAACCGGCTTGAGGGAGCAACGCCATGTCCGCGCAGTACCTGCACCCGGAAGCGATCGTCGATACCGCCTGGCTCGCCGCGAACCTGCAAGACCCGGCGCTGCGCGTCTTCGACTGCACCACCTATCTGCGCTACGAGACCGGCACCGGCAGGCCCTATCGTGTCGAGAGCGGGCATGCGGATTACCTGACGGGGCATATCCCCGGCTCCGCCTTCCTCGACCTGCAAGGGGAGCTCTCCGACAGCTCAGCGCCCACCAATTTCATGATGCTGCCGCCGGAGGAACTGGCCAGCCGCTTTGCGGCGAAAGGCATCGGGGACGGAACGCGCGTCGTGCTCTATGCGCGCAAGAGCCCGCAATGGGCGACGCGCATCTGGTGGATGCTGCGCGCCATCGGCTTCGACAATGCCGCGGTGCTGGATGGCGGCTTCGACAAATGGGCGGCGGAAGGGCGCAAGCTGGAGACGGCGGAGACGCATTACCCGCCGGCGCAGCTCACCGCGCGGCCGCGGCCCGGGCTGTTCGTCGGCAAGGCGGAGATGCAGGCGGCGATCGGCGATGCTGCCGCCTGCTCCATCAACGCCCTCGCGCCCGACCTGCACCGTGGCGAGAATGACCGCTATGGCCGCCCCGGCCGCATCCCCGGCAGCGTGAACCTGCCCGCCGCGGCGCTGACCGATCCCGCGAACCTCACCTTCCTGCCGCCGGAGCAGGTGAAGCAGCGCTTCGACGCCATCGGCGCGACGCCGGAGAAGCGCATCCTGCTCTATTGCGGCGGCGGCATCGCGGCGACGCTGGATGCGTTCCTGCTACACCAGCTAGGGTACCGGAACCTCGCGGTCTATGACGCGTCGATGAGCGAGTGGGCGAAGGACAGTTCGCTGCCGATTGAGACGGGTTGAGGGAGGGCTCTGGTTGCGGCAGTGCCGCAACCCCTCAAACTCCCACCCGCCAGAGGCCGAAAGATCCTTGGATCCCTTGAGTCGGCAGGCTGAACCGTGGAGCCCAGACTTATGGTTCCCAAAGGCCCTTCGGCCTTTGGCGGGGTGAGCTCGAGAGGGGCAGAGCCCCTCTCGACCTAGACCTTCCTCAGCTTCTGCAAACTCCGCAGCCTGGCCGGCGGCGGCGCACCGTTGTTGTAGCGCGGCCAGGCGGTGTGGGAGACCTCCGCCACATAGATGTCGCCCCTTCCGTCCACCGCCAGCCCGTGCGGCGAGAGGAACTGCCCCGGCTCCGTCCCGAGCTCCCCGAAGCGGCCGAGGACCTTCCCCTCCATGTCCAGCACGGAGATGCGCGGGCCGAGATTGGGCGCCTTGATGTTCACCGCCAGCGCCGGCCCCAGCTCCCCCACATAGCAGCAGGGGCATTTGCCGCCGCCGAGGAAGAGCGAGCAGGGCCGGTGGAGGTTGTTCCACTGCCCCTGATACTTCCCCTTGCCGTCGAAGACCTGCACCCGGTGGCTCTCGCGATCCGCTACATAGACGAAGCCGGCGGCGTCGCAGGCGATGTTGTGCGGCAGGTTGAACTGCCCCGGCTCGGTGCCGGAACCGCCCCAGGAGAAGAGATGCTTCCCCTCCGGCGAGTATTTGTGCACCGCCGCGTTGCCGTAGCCGTCGGAGATGTAGATGTCCCCCTCCGGCGAGAGGGCGGTATGGGTGCAGCGGTTGAAGGGCTTGCCGGACATGTAGGGCGAGGGCTTGCCCGGCAGGCCGATGGTCAGCAGCACGCGCCCGTCCAGCGTGCATTTCCGCACCGTATGGTCGCCATCATCGGTGCACCACAGCGTGTCGTCCGGGCCGAAGAACAGCCCGTGCGCCCGGGTGAAGACGCCCTCGCCCCAGGAGGTCAGGAACTTCCCGTCCCGGTCGAACACCACCATCGGGTGGCTGCTGCGGTTGAAGGCGTAGACGCGGTCCTGCCGGTCCACCGCCACCGCCGCCGTGTCGTGCAGCGCCCAGCCTCCCGGCCACTCGCCCCAGCCGGGGACGGGTTCGTAGCGCCATTCGCCGCTGCCCAGCACCGCATTGCCGCTCATCGCATCAGCCCCTTCGCTGCCATCCAGCCCTGGACGCGGGTGGCGATCTCGTCGCTGTTCGTGTCCATCATCAGCATGTGGGAATTGCCGCGCACGCCCTCGGCCGGCAGGTCCAGCGTCTCGGCCGTGCCGCCAGCCTCCCGAATGCGGGCCTGCCAGCGCTCGATATTCTGCCGCGCCCGGCTCCAAAAGGGGTGCTCCGCCACGTAGTCGCCCCAGACGACGAGGTGCGGCACGCCCTTCACCCGCGCCGCATCCGCCGCCTCGTCCGGTGCGCCGGAGGGTTCCACGGCGATCAGCGCGCGGATCTTGTCCGGCGCATGGAGCACGGCGTTGAAGCCGAAATTGCCGCCCTGGCTGTGCACCACCACCACGCAGGGACACACCGCCTGCACATAGGCGTCATAGGCCGCCTGGATCTGCCGGTCCGTCGTCGCCCAGCGCGGCACGCCCTGCTTCATGAACTGGTCCCAGGCGGCGATGGGGAAGCGGCTCTCGGCATGTGCCACGCGCCGCGCCGGGTCGCGGTTCCAGCCAGCGGGCTCGCCCAGGCGGAACAGGCTCCAGCCCTCGCCCAGGGGGCGGAACACCGGCTCCCCGGGCAGGATCTCCGGGAAGCGGGCCCAGCCGGAGCGGCCGCGCTCCATGGCGTCCGAGACATAGACGTCGTGCCCCGCGCGCAGGAAGAACATCTGCCAGCCCGGCCTGCCGTCCGGCGTCGTCTCCCAGGTCACGCCGGTCAAGCCGCCGCCATGCCAGAGCAGCAGCGGAAAGCGGGCGCGCGGATTCGCCAGCTTCACGTACTGCGCATACATCTGCTCCACCTGGAACTCGCCATTCGGGTCAAGCATCACCGGCGGCGCCCCGGCGGAGAAGGTCATCTGCCGCTGCGGCAGGCCGGAGAGGGTGGCGATGCGGCCGCCGACATGCAGGCTGCCGATCTCCCGCACCTCCAGCGGCGCCTGCGCGAAGGCCGGGGCTGCGATGGCCAGCAGCGCGGCCATCATCCAACGCATCATCGGCGCTCCTCCCACTGGGCCTTGCCCCAGCCTGCCACCGCCCGGCCGCGGCGGGAAGCGTGCTGGCAGCGGGCCGACCGAATGGCGTAGAGAGCGCAGATGCCACCCGCCGCCACCCAGCCGCCCTATCGGGAAGACCTGCCGCCGCAGCCCCCCGGCCCGCCCGAGGGCGAGCAGCATTTCACCGCCTCGGAGACGATCCGGGATCTTGTCATCGGGATGGCGGATGGGCTGACCGTGCCCTTCGCCCTGGCCGCCGGCCTGTCCGGCGCCGTCGCCGCCAACCCGCTGATCGTCACGGCGGGGCTGGCGGAGATCGCCGCCGGCTGCGTCGCCATGGGCCTCGGCGGCTACCTGGCGGCGCGCACCGATGCGCAGCACTACCAGGCGGAGCAGCGACGGGAGGAGGCGGAGACGAAGGAATGGCCGGAGCGGGAGAAGTGGGAGGTGGCCGCCATCCTGCACCGCTACGGGCTGCGCGGCGAGGTGCTGCACCGCGCGACCGAGGCGATCGCCAGTGACCGCCGCCGCTGGGTGGATTTCATGATGCGCTTCGAGCTGGAACTGGCCGAGCCGACGCCGGGCCGCGCCGCGATGAGCGCGGCGACGATCGGCGGCGCCTATGTGGTGGGCGGGCTGATCCCGCTCGCGCCCTACATCCTGCTGGCGGAGGTGCGGCCCGCGCTGCTGCTCTCCTGCCTGCTGACCGGCATTGCGCTGTTCGGCTTCGGCTGGCTGAAGGCGCGGGCGACCGGGCTGCCAACGTTGCGCGGGGCGGTGCAGACGCTCGGCATCGGCGGGCTGGCGGCGGGGGTGGCGTATCTGGTCGCGACGTTGGTCGGAGGGTAGCGGTGGCGGACGAGGAGCATGTCGCAGTTATGCAGCTTGCTGAGAAATTCGCGCGTCAGGCCGCAAGGCCCAATAGCCTGTTCGTCATCGGAGCGAAGCACGAGCGCGAACGCGATGCCTGCTGGATCCTGCTCCAGGCCTTGGGCCGGGAACAGACTAACATCACGTCGCGCGACAATCCCGATTGCGAGTTCCGGCTGGATGGCCAGCGCGTCGGTGTGGAAGTCACCGAGCTTACCGACGAGCGACACATTCGCCGAGTGATGCGAGGCCGGCCATCAGACGTCACGCTGTGGAGCGATACCGAGGCGATGCGTCATCTGCAGGCCTGTATCAACAAGAAGGCTGCCAAGAGCTGGGCCGAGGATGAGACCAAGTGGCACCGTCGATGGCTTGCCATTGTGTGTGACGAGCCGCACCTGGGCACGAGCCGGTGGTCTGGAATGTTTGAGGCGGCTCGCCTCAACAGGCACTGGTTCGACCGCGTCTTCGTCATCACTTACGATCCAGGACGATCCCGCTACGCTGTCTGCGAAGTGCCGTAGACCAACATATCGTCAGGACGAAGTCGGCCGGGTCCGGGTTGCGGCATGTCCGACCAGGTGACGGGCCAGGCATATGCCTGGCCCTGCCAAGTCCTGTGATTCTACACTCAATATCAGGCGCGGGTGACCACCACCTCCAGATAGCAGGAGGGCGCCGCCAGCGTTCCGTCCTTCGCCCGGTTGAAGCGTTCCAGCAGCGCCAGGATGTCGGCTTCCAGCGCCGCCTGCCCCGCCGCGTCCAGCGCCGCGAAGGCCTTCAGCACCGGCCCGTACCAATCGCGGAACATCTGCAGCCAGTGGGCGGCGGAGCGGTAGCGGAAGACGAAGCTGCGCGGCGTCGCCACGATCCGCGCCGCGCCGCTGCCGAACAACCCACGCAGCCCTTGTTCCATCCCCCAGATCGCCGGCGAGGGCACCCCCGGCGGCGGCGGCAGATGCTTGCCGATGATGCGGAAGAGCTGGCCGATCAGCCCCTCCGGCGTCCAATTCGCCAGGCCGATCTTCCCGCCGGGGCGGCAGACCCGCAGCATCTCCGCCGCGGCGCGCTGCTGGTTCGGCGCGAACATGACACCGTAGGTCGAGAGCACGACATCGAAGCTCGCCTCCGGGAAGGGCAGCGCCTCCGCATCCGCTTCCTGGAACCTCACCTTCAGGCCCTCCGCCTCGGCCCGCTTCCGGCCGTTCTCGAGCAGGGCGGGGATGTAGTCAGTGCTGGTCACCTCGGCGAAGCGGCGGGCGGCGGCCAGCGTTGCATTGCCATTGCCGGCGGCCACATCCAGCACGCGCGCCCCCGCCGGCAGGTCCACCGCCTCGCATAGCGACTCACCGACGATCTGCAATGTGGTACCGATCACGGAAAAGTCGCCGGAGGACCAGGCAGCATGTTGCCGGGCCTTGAGCGCCGCCAGATCGGGCGCGGCCGGGGAGGTGGCATGAAGAACAGCGGACATATGTGTTTCTCCCGGTGGAAACGCCTCTTCGGGCGCGGCGGGACCATGGCGCAGCGCGCCCGGCGCCTGCTTGATCGCGCCGCCGCGAGGCTTGCTCCTGCCGCCGCTTCCCGAAACCTTGATGTCGAGGTCGGCCGATGAGCGACACTCTTTCCGAGGTGCTGCACGCGGTGCGGCTGACCGGCGCCGTCTTCTACCTGGTGGAGGCCAGCGCGCCCTGGATCGCGGTGGCGCCGCCGCCGCAGGACATCGCCGCCACCGGCCTGCTCGGCGCCGAGCATGTGATGGAATTCCACCTGCTGATCGACGGCCCCTGCTGGACCGGCGCCCTGGGCGAAAAGCTGGAGCGGCTGGAGCCGGGCGAGGTGGTGATCTTCCCGCGCGGCGACCCGCACCACGTCGCCAGTGACCCGCAGCAGCAGGCGCCGCCGCCGGTGCCGGAGACGGAGATCCCGCCGCGCCTGCCCTTCTACCTGCGGCTGGGGCCGGAGGGGGCGCCGAGCTCCCGCCTGGTCTGCGGCTTCCTCGGCTGCGATGCGCGGCCCTTCAACCCGCTGCTGGAGGCGCTGCCGTGCATGCTGCGTGTGCCCGCGGCGGGGACGGTGCTGGCGGAGTTCATTCGCCTCGGCGTGGAGGAGACCGCCGCCGCCCGCCCGGGCGGCGAGGCGCTGCGGGCCCGGCTGGCGGAGACAATGTTCATCGAGGCGGTACGCGCCTATCTCGGCCGGCTGCCGGAGAGTGCGCATGGCTTCCTGGCCGGGCTGCGCGACCCCCATCTCGGCCGCGCGCTGGGGGCACTGCATCGCCGGCCCGCGCATCCCTGGACGCTGGAGGCGCTGGCGCGGGAGGCCGGCCTCTCCCGCACCCCCTTGCAGGAGCGCTTCACCGCCATGGTGGGCATGGCGCCCATGCAGTACCTGGCGCGCTGGCGCATGCAGGTCGCCGCCTCCCGCCTGCTGCGTGGGGAGGACAAGGTGGCGGCGATCGCGGTGGAGGTGGGCTACGAGTCCGAGGCCGCTTTCAACCGCGCCTTCAAGCGGCTGGTCGGCGTACCGCCGGCCGCCTGGCGGCGGGCGCGGGAGCAGCGGCGGCTGGCTGGGCCGAGGTAGGCCGGCAGGGGAGCTGCCTCCGTTGGCGGCAGCGCCGCCACCCCCCGCCGGGGCCAGAACCTGGCCCCAGCCCCCGGTTCGAGTTTCGGAACCGCTGCTTCGAACAGGCCGCCGTTACAGCGTGCGGTTCGCCCGCGCCAGCACCGCCTCGAACAGCACCTGGCAGCCAGCCTCCGCCTCGCCGGGCTCGATGCTCTCCGCCTCGTTGTGCGAGAGCCCGTCCTTGCAGGGCGTGAAGATCATCGCCGTCGGCACGCTGCGCGCCACATAGACCGCATCGTGCCCGGCGCCCGAGATGATCTCCCGCGCCGGCAGGCCGAGCTTTGCCGCCGCCTGCCGCACCAGATCGACGCAGCTCGGGTCGAAGGGCTGGGCGGGGATGCGGAACAGCTCCTCCAGCTTCAGCGTCGTGCCGCAATCGCGGGCGATAAAGCCGGCCTCGCGCGGGAATTGCGCGGCCAGCTTCTCGATCTCGGCGAAATCCGGGTGGCGGAATTCAACGCTGAACCGCACCTCGCCCGGCACCACGTTGCGGCTGTTCGGCAGCACGTGCAGCTGCCCCACCGTGCCGCGGCCATCCTCGCCGCGGGCGCGCATCATCCGGTCCACCAGATCGATGATCCGCGCGGCGCAGACCAGCGCATCGCGGCGCATGGAAGGCGGGGTGGTGCCGGCATGGGCATCCTGCCCCATCACCACCGCATCGTACCAGACCTGCGCCTGCGCGCCGGTGACGATGCCGATCTGCTTGCCCTCCTGCTCCAGGATCGGGCCCTGCTCGATATGCAGCTCGAAATAGGCATCCGCCGGGAAGGGCTTCGCCGGATGCTCGCCCTTGTAGCCGATGCCGGTCAGCGCCTGCTCGACCGAAACGCCCTCCACATCCTGCAGCGCATAGACCTTCTCCAGCGGGTAGATGCCGGCCCAGGCGCCGCTGCCCATCAGGGAATGGCCGAAGCGGCTGCCTTCCTCATCGGTCCAGTTCACCAGCTCGATCGGCGCCTCGGTCTGGATGTTCAGGTCATGCAGCGTCCGCATCACCTCGAGGCCGGCGATCACGCCGAGCGCGCCGTCGAACTTCCCGCCCGAGGGCTGGCTGTCGAGATGCGAGCCCATCAGCACCGGCAGGCGCTTCGGGTCGCGGCCCTCCCGCCTGGCGAACATGTTGCCGATGGCATCGACGCGGACCGTCAGCCCCAGCGCCTCGCACCAGCCGCGGAAGCGGTCGCGGCCCGCCCTGTCCACCTCGGTCAGGGTCAGCCGCCTGACCCCGCCCTTCGGCGTCGCGCCGATCTCCGCCATGCTCATCAGGCTGTCCCACAGCCGCTTGCCGTCGATCCGCTGGTTGGTGCCGCTCATGCCCGCCAGACCCCGTGCTCGTCAGGCCGTGCCCTGTAGCCCGGATCGAAGCCTGCCGGAACCGTCTGGCCGCCGCCGCCGGGGCATGAGAGGCTGCCGGGACGCAAGGGAGGCGCCGCCATGTCCGAGACCCAGGACATCTTCCACATCCTCCACACCACCCGCGCCATGCGGCGGCTGAAGCCGGACCCGGTGCCGGATTCGCTGATCGTGAAGATCCTGGAAGCCGGCACGGCCGCAGCCAATGGCGGCAACACCCAGCGCTGGCGCTTCCTGGTGGTGAAGGACAGGGCGAAGAAGGAGGCCGTGCAGCGCTGGTACAAGAAGGCCTTCGACGAGGTGGTTGGCCCGCGCTACGCCAGCAGCGCCCCGCCCCCGGGCGTGACGAAGGAGCGCTACGCCCGCCAGCACGCCGCCGTGGAATACCTGACGGAGCACTTCGCCGATGCGCCCGTCTGGATCGTCGCCTGCCTGGAGGAAGCGGGGAAGCCGAGCCGGATGTCCGGCGCCTCCATCTATCCGGCGGTGCAGAACATGCTGCTCGCCGCCCGCGCCCTCGGCCTCGGTAGCACGCTGACGACGCGCCACCTGCTGTTCGAGGCGGAATCGGAAGCCGCGCTCGGCTTGCCGCCGGGAGTGCATAGCTATGCGATCCTGCCGATCGGCTGGCCGATGGGGAATTTCGGTCCGGTCGGGCGGGGCAAGCTCTCGGAGTTCGTGTTCCTCGACGAATGGGGCAAGCCCTGGGACGCGCTCTCCGGCTCCTGAACGGGCGCCGGCCGCGCCCGGTGCCTCCCGCCTCAGACCAAGCAAATAGCTGGAGCAGCTTATCTCCCGACGGATCACGCCGTGATCCGTCGGGTGGGAGGCTGCTCTAGGCGTCGCGCCTCGAAATCCGTGTGGCAGTGCCAGGCGCCATCCGGCAGCGCCACCTCGCCCCGCCAGCGGAAGCTCTCCGGCGTGATGTCGGAGAAGCGCCAGCGCCGCGCCGCACCGGCCGGATCCGTGCCGTGCTGGTGGATCTCCTCCCCCTCGCGCCGCCCAGTCATCGCCAGCTCGAAGGGGATGGTCGGGTCCAGGTAGAGGATGCGCCAGGGTCCGCCCTGTGGCGACGGGATGCGCAAGGTGGTGCCGTAATAGTCCGGCCCGCCCTGCCCGCGCAGGCCGCGCGGCGGCACGATCCAGACATCCTGCAGCGCCCTGCCCTCCAGCACCCAGCCGAAATGCCACTCGCCGGGATGCTCGCTCCGCGCCCCGTCCGGGGTGACGAAGCTGACGCGCAGCGCCCAGGAGCCGGCGAGCCAACCATAGAGCGATACGTCCCGGTCCGGCGCCGGCCCCTCCGCGCCGAGGGCGGCGAGGAAGGCGGCGGTCACGGCGCCGCCTCGCAATGCGCTTCCAGCCGGTAGCCATCCGGGTCGATGACGAAGGCGGCGTAGTAGCCGGGGCCGTAATCGGGGCGCAGCCCGGGCGCGCCGTTATCCGCCCCGCCGGCCGCCAGGGCTGCGGCGTGGAAGGCCTCGATGCCCGCCCGGCCGGGCGCGGCGAAGCAGATATGCAGGCCGGACTCCGGGTCCGCCGGCACCGGCCGCGCCGCCTGGCTGATCCAGAGCACCACGGCATCCGCGCCATAGCCGAGATGGGTGTCGCCCGCGCTGAGCCGGCGATAGCCGAGCGGCGCCAGGGCCGCGTCGTAGAAGCGCCGCGCCCGGGCGATGTCCGCCACGCCGATGGAGATGTGGTCGATCATGCCGTCCTCCCTACTTTCTAACCGGGTTAGAGGTTATATGGCAGCGCGCCTTGCCGTCAACCACCATGGCGGTTAGGTTCGCCCGCATGCCCTCCGCCCATGCGCCCGGCCCGGCCGAGGCGCTCTGCCTGGACTTTGCCAATACCCGCTATTGGCGCGGCAGCCCGGACCCGACCGAAACCCTGCACCGGCCGGAGGATCTGCTCGCCTGGTGCGAGGGCGCGGGGCTGGCGGAGGCCCCCTCCCTCATCGCCCTGCGCGCCGCCTGGGCGGCACGGCCGGCGGCCGGCGAGGCGGCCCTGGCCGACGCCCTCGCCCTGCGGGAAGCCGCCTATGCCGTCTTCGCCGCCGAGGCCGCCGGCCGGGCCCCGCCGGCCCCGGCGCTTGCCCGGTTGGGCGGCGCCATCGCAGCGGCGCCGCCGCGCCGGCGCCTCAGCCCGGCGCCTGGCGGCGGCTATCGCTGGGAAGTGCCGGCGGAGCAGCCCCTCGCCCCGGTGCTGTGGTCAGCGGGGGATCTGCTGGCGGGGCCGCGGCGGGGCCGGCTGCGGCAATGCGCCAATCCGCGCTGCGGCTGGCTGTTCCTGGATGACAGCAAGCCGGGCACGCGCCGCTGGTGCTCCATGGCAAGCTGCGGCAACCGCGCCAAGGCGCAGCGCCATTACCACCGCAGCCGGGAGGCCGCCGCGAAGGACTGACAGCCCGGCCACCGCGGCCCAGGCGGGCGGAAAGGCCCCGGCCCGGAGGCCGAGCGGCGGCGAGGCCGGGGTGGTTCACGCCCGCCGTGCCAGCCGGGACCGCCCCAGCCTTCACCCCTGCCGCATCCTCCGGATCGCCAGGCGATATCCGCCCGGCCGGCAAACCCTCATCCCGCCCTGGCGCCGGAACGGGCGATGAGGCCGGCGATGCGCGGCAGCTCCTCCTGCAGGAAGCCAGCAAGCTCTGCCGTGCCCATCTGCGGCCAGAGCACCGTGCCGGTGCCCTCGAAGAACTCCCGCACCTTCGGATCGTGCAGCGTTTCCCGCAGCGCCGCCGCCAGCCGGGCGACGGTCTCGGGCGGCGTGCGCGGGGCAGTGAAGAGCGCGGCCCAGGGCACCAGCTCGGCCCCCGGCAGCCCGGCCTCGGCCACCGTCGGCACATCGCGCGCCAGGGAGACGCGGCCATGGTCGGTCACCGCCAGGGCGCGCAGCCGCCCCTCCCGCACATGCGGCAGGGAGACGAGCGGGTAGTCCCAGATGACGTCCACCCGCCCGGCAATGACGTCGTTCAGCGCCTGGGTGCCGTTGGCGTAGGGGATATGCGTCAGCTTCACCCCGGTCGCCTGCTGCAACGCCTCGCCCGCCAGGTGCGGCGAGGTGCCGACGCCGGAGGAGGCATAGGTCAGGGTCTCCGGCGCCGCCTTCGCCCTGGCGACCAGCCCGGCCAGGTCCTGCCAGGGCTTCCCCGGCGCGCTGACGATGAGGTGCGGCGAGGCGCCGAGCCCATGCACCGGCGCCAGATCCCGCAACGGGTCGTAGCGGAGGCTGGGGTAGAGGGCGGGCGCCGCGGCGATCGGCCCCTGGCTGCCATAGAGCAGGGTCAGCCCGTCCGGTGCCGCCCGCGCCACCGCCTCCGCCCCGATGGTGCCGCCAGCGCCCGGCCGGTTCTCCACCCCGATCTGCTGGCTGAGGCTCTGCGCCATGCGCTGGGCGGTGACGCGGGCGCTGGTATCGGTGATGCCGCCGGCGGCGAAGGGCACGATCCAGGTGATGGTCCGGGCCTGGGCGATGGCCAGGGCGGGCAGCGCCAGGGGCACGGTCAGCACGGCGCGTCGCGCGAGCTTCGGCATGCGGGCTTCCTCCGGTTTTGCCCCAGGCTAGGGCAAATGCCGGCCCGGCTGGAACGGCGGAGTCCCGCCGTTCCTGCAGCGAACGGACGCCGCTACCAGACCGGCCAGAGCCCCGGCGTCGCCAATTCCAGCAGATGCCCGTCCGGATCGCGGAAATAGAGGCTGATGCTGCCGCGTGGCCAGTCGGTGCGGCCCTCGATCGGGATGCCCGCCGCCTCCAGCCGCGCCTGCCAGGCGGGCAGGTCCGCCGCGGCGATGGAAAGGGCGCAATGCAGCGGGCCATGCCCGTCATGCGGCGGGATGGTGCCGCCGGGCAGGTGCACCGTCTCCGTCGTGCTGCCGCGCAGGAAGACCAGCAGGGCGCTGCGCCCCCCCACCGGATAGGCCGTCAGCCGCTCATCCGTGAACATCGGGGAGAGGCCGAGCGCCCCCTCGTAGAAGGCCCGGGCGCGCGCCATATCATCGACATAGAGGGCGGTTTCCAGCACGCCTGCCAGCGGCGGGGGCTTTGCATCCATGGACCGGTATCTCCCTTCCCCTGCGCCCGGAGCACGATGCCGCACGGATGGCGCGGCATCGCGGTCCAGTCTGTTGCCCGGTCGCCTGCTTCGCCTGTCTGGCGACACCGAGCGCACGGCATCATGCTCCATAGCGCGCGTCACGCGCCGCGGTGCCCTTCTCGCCCTGCTGTTGTCGCCGGCCGCCCTGGCGCGGGCGGAAACGCCGCCTTCGCCGGAGGCTAGGCAGCAGCGGCTGGACCGCTGGTGGGAACGGCAGCGGGAGAAGGAGGCCGCCGACCGCTTCTGGAACGGCCCGCGCGAGGCAAGGCGCAACCTGACCCGGGACCAGATCGAGCGCTGGGAGGAACAGCGGGACCGCCGGCTGCGGCGGCCGCGCTACCCCTTCTGAGCGTCCTCGGCGCAGGGAGGCGGCGCCGCTTTCCCTTGGCCTTTCCCTAGAGCAGATCGCGTTCAGCTGGACTCATCTGAACGCGTGAAGATGCTCGCAAACACCGGCCCAGAGCATGCTGCGTGAGCGCAAGCGAACGCAGCATGCTCTAGGCCCGCCACTCCGCCCGCAGCGCCTCGAGGATCCGCCCGACCTCCGGTATCGCATTGTAGCCGTGGAAGCTGAACCGCACCCGGCCGCGGCCATTCCAGGCCCAGATGCCGCGCTCATGCAGCGCCCTGGTCAGCCGCGCCGCATCGGGCGTGGCAATGCAGACGCTGGCGCCGTGCCGCGCCGGATCCGCCGGGGTCGTGCTCGGGATGCCGAACTCCGCCAGCCCCGCCAGCAGTGCCGTGGTCAGCGCCTGGACATGCGCCGCCACCGCCCCGGGCGGGAACCCCGCCAGGTAGTCCAGCGCGCTCTCCAGCACATAGACTGCGGCATGGGCCGGGTTGCCGCGGCAGAAGCGCATCGCATCCGGCACCAGGGGCAGCCCCGCCGCGTAATCCGGCCGCGCCATGGAGGCGAGGGAGTGCCACCCCGCCGTGCTCGGCGCCCAGCCCGGCTGGCGCGCCCGGTTCCAATAGGCCACCGCCGTCCCGGTCATGCCGAGCTGCCATTTGTAGCTGGCGGCGAAGGCGAAATCCGCGATGCGCGGGTCGATCGGCAGGTAGCCCGCGGCCTGGGTGTGGTCCACCAGCAGCCATGCCCCGGCGCGATCCGCCGCCGCCCGCAGCGGCACCAGATCGTAGCGCTCCCCGGTCAGGTAGGAGACATGGGAGACGGCGATGAGCCGCGTCTGCCCATCCACCGCCGCGGCCAGGGCGGCGGGATCGCGCATCCGCACCGGCCGTACCTCCACCCGCGGGTGGCGCTGCAGCGCCAGCGGCCCGACCAGGGAGGGATACTCGTCGGGATCGACCACGGCGTTGTCGCCCTCCCGCCAGTCGAGGCTCTCCACCACCAGGGAGGCACCTTCCGCCACATGGGCGCAGAAGCCGAGATCCGCGGCCTCCACCCCCCAGGCGGCGGCCAGCTTCTCCCGCGCACGGCGCACCACCGCATCCTGCGCGTCGCGCCCCGGCGGGCCGGCCGACTTGTCGGCCGCGTAGCGCAGCAGGGCGGCGTCATGGCGGTGCAGGAAGGCGGTCTCGCCCCCGGCGCAGACATGCACGATGCCGGCAGGGATGCGGAACTCGGCGGGGTCGAAGAGCGGCGTCGCGGCCGTCATGGCTCTGTCTCCGGGGAGGGCGCTACAATCGGGGGACACATGGAGGAGGCCAGCATGCCAACCATCGCCATCCTCGCCCAGGGCGCCATGGGCGCCGGCATCGCCCGCAGGCTGGTGGAGCGTGGCGCCACGGTGCTGACCAGCCTCGCCGGCCGCAGCGCGGCCAGTGCCCGCCGCGCGGCGGAAGCCGGAATGCGGGACGCCACGCCGGCGGAACTCGCCGCCGCCGATATCTTCCTCAGCATCGTGCCGCCGGCCGAGGCGCCGGCCACCGCTTCCCTGCTCGCCCCCGCCCTGGCCGCCGCGCCGCGCCGCGCGGTGTATGCGGATTGCAACGCCATCAGCCCGGAGACAGCGCGGGAGGTGGCGGCGTCCGTCGCGCCCAGCGGTGCGGTCTTCGTCGATGCCGGCATCATCGGCGGCCCGCCGCGGCCGGATGGCTACACCCCCGTGCTCTATGTCTCGGGCGAGGCGGCGGGGCGGCTGCTGGCGCTGAACGCATACGGCCTCGATGTGCGCGTCACCCCGGGCGGCATCGGCGCCGCTTCCGCGCTGAAGATGTCCTATGCCGGCATCACCAAGGGGCTGGTCGCCCTCTCCTCCGCCATGATGCTGGCGGCGGCGCGCGGCGGCGCGGCGGAAGGGCTGCGGGCGGAGCTGGAGCGCAGCCAGCCGCAGCTCCTCGCCTGGTTCCAGCGCATGGTGCCGCCGATGTACGACAAGGCCTATCGCTGGGTGGGGGAGATGGAGGAGATCGCCGAATTCACCGGCCCGCAGGCGGCCGGGATCTATGAGGCGATTGCCGAATTCTACCGCGGCATGGCGGCGGACCGGGCCGGCCCGCAGCAGCAGGTGGCGGCGCTGGAGGCCTTCCTGGGTCGGAAGTAGGGCAGCTGGGCGCGGCCGCGTCCGGCCGGGCCGCCATCCGGATTCTTCTGCAAAATCAGCGGATTAGCCGCCACGCTCACGCCAACGTTACTCCCGGACGCCAATCCGCCGGCTTCCGGCCATAATCCGGGCACGATCGGCGCCTTTTCTCATCGCAAGACCCACAGGAGGGTCCTCATGATGAAACGCTTCCTTCTGGCTGCCGCCGCGGCGGCTTCCATCGTTACCCTGGCCCCCTCTGCCGAGGCCCAGGGCTGGCACCGTGGCCGCGGCTGGGGCCCGCCCGCCTATCACCACCATCATCGCGGTGGGAATGGTGGTGCGGTGGTGGCTGGCGTGCTGGGTGGGCTGGCGCTCGGCGCCGTGGCCGGCAGCCTGATCGCGCCGCCGCCCGCCTATGCGGCGCCGCCGGTCTATGCCGCACCGCCGCCGCCGCCCGTGGTCTATGCCCCGCCGCCGCCGGTCGTCTATGCGCCGCCGCCGGCCTATTACTACGCGCCGCCGCCGCCCGTGGCCTATCGCCCCGTCTGGTAGGCAATGCCCGGTGCCGGGCGGCTGAGCGGGCTGGTTGGTGCTCGCGCACCAACCGGCGCCGGCTCGTCGCTTGGTCAGGTGATTTACAGCTTCGGCCGGCCCGATCTCAGCCGATCGCGCTCTATCGCGCCCGCGCCAGCACGTCGCGCCAACGGGCCATCTCCGCCTCGATATGCGAGCGAAATTCCAACGGCCCGCTGCCAATCGGCGGCGCGCCCATGGCGGCGATCTTCCGCATCACCTCCGGCTCCGCCAGCGCCGCCGTCACGGCGGCGTGCACCGCGCGGATCTCCTCCTCAGGCACCCCCGCCGGCAGCAGCAGCCCGTACCAGCCGCCGGCCGAGTAGCCGGGAAAGCCCTGCTCGGCGAAGCTCGGCACCTCCGGCATCAGCGGGGCGCGCGTCGCGCTCGTCACCGCCAGCGCCCGCAGCGTCCCCGCCTCCACATGCGGCGCCACCAGTACCAGGTTCTCGATGGTGAAGGGGAACTCCCCGGCGATCACCGCCAGCACCGCCGGCGCGCTGCCAGGGTAGTGCACCGGCGCCGCGGCGAAGCCGGCGGCCTGGCGGAACGCCTCCTGCGCCAGGAGCTGGGGAGAGCCGACGCCAGGGGTGGGGTAGAGCACCTCCTTCCCCTGCGCCTTCAGCGCCGTCACCAGCCCGCCCAGGTCGCGGAAGGGCGAGTCCGCCTTCACCACCAGCACCAGCGGCGTCGCATTCAACAGCGAGACCGGCGTGAGGTCCTGCAGCGGGTCATAGCCGAGATTGGGTTCGGTGATCGGCGAGATGGCGAGCGGCCCGGTGCTGCCGATCAGCATCAGGTGCTGGTCGCCGCGCGCCCGCGCCACCACCGCCGCGCCGACATTGCCGCCGGCGCCTGCCCGGTTTTCCACAATGATGGGCAGGCCCAGGCGCCGCGCCATCGGCTCCGCCAGCAGCCGCCCGAGCTGGTCCAGGATGCCGCCCGGGGCGAAAGGCACCACCATGCGCATCGGCCGCTGCGGCGCCCAGCCCGGCCCGCCGCCCTGGGCATGGGCGGCCGCCGGCAGCGCCAGCCCGGCGCCGAGCAGCCGGCGGCGGCGGATCACGCCGGCTCCAGCGTGAAGCGCAGCACCGTGTCCTGCACGACGATGCCGCCGCGATTGCCCGGCGTGATGTCGCCATAGCGCTGCGCATAGGCGGGCGGCAGGGCGCGGCCCCCTTTCGGCGAGAGCCAGAGGCGCAGCAAATGCCGCCGCCGTTCCGGCTCCGGCCAATCCTCGAAATCCGTGCGGCTGTGCAGGATCTGGTGGTTGTGGATGAACTGCATGTCGCCGGGACGGAATTCCATCTCCAGCGACATCTCAGCGGCCAGCGCGTCCAGCCGCGCCAGCGCCGCGATCTCCACCTCCGTCAGCCGCCGCGCCTCGGGGAAATTCGCCTGGGCGGAGCGGATATACTGGCCGGAATAGATCGTGCTGAGCTCGCCCTGGTACCAGTTGAAGACCGGGATCTCGAACCAGGGCAGCATCCCCGGCGGGATCTCGCCGCGCCGGTCGGTCGGCATCGGGTTGAACAGCGCCCGCCAGAGCTCCGGGCTTTCCTCCAACAGCCGGTCATGCAGCGCGACGGAGGAGACGATGCGGGAGCCGCCGCCGGATTTCGCCGTCTTCAGGCAGAGCAGGCCGACGATGTCGCAGCTGTCCGTGTGGAACTCCAGCTCCTTGTTGGTCTGGTAGTAGCGGACCTTGGGGTTGCGGATGTCGAGGCCGAGATCCTTCACATGCCCCAGCAGATGCCCCTTGGCGTTCTGCGACCGGAAGCCGCCGAGATGCGCGCCGATGCCGAGATAGCCGATCGCCGCCTCCTCGATGGTGCGCCGGGAGACATCGAAGCCGCGCAGCAGGACGAAGCCCCGCCCGTGCAGCAGCTCGCCCAGGACGCCGTCCAGCCGGGCGGCGAGGCGGGGCAGGCGGAAGCTCTCCGCGGTGATCTCCCCCATCTGCCGCCCGGCGGCGCGATGGGCGGCGATGGCGGCGTCGATCTCGGCCAGCTCGTCGGGGGAGAAGGTGACGATCCAGTCCTGGCGGGCGGCCATATCGGCCCCGGTCCAGGCCGCGGCACCGCCGATCTTGCCGGGCGGCAGCTCCATGGTTTCCTCCTGACGTCTTTGCGGCCAGTGTTCCGCGCGGGGCGGGCGCTGTCCAGCGCCGGATAGGCGGCCCTGGACCCAGGCTGGCCAGGAGGCCCAGGCAGCAGGCGGCGGCGGCAACCGGCGCGATCCCCCGCCAGGCGACGGACGCCAGCCGGCCGCATGGGCGGCCGGGCTTGGCGGCGGCCTTCCCTCAGGCCGGCTGGCCGACGGGCCGTTTGCGCGGCGCGGTCTGCACCACCGGCGCCAGCTCCGCGGCACCGAAGGAGGCGGCGCGGCGCTCCGCCGGCACCTCGCCATACAGGGTGCTGCGCTGCTGCGGCACGCGGCCGAGGGAGCGGATCAGCTCCTCCATCGCCTCGGGCGGGAATTCCTGGCCGTGCTGCGTGCCGGCGGCGCGGCTGATGCTTTCGTTCATCAGCGTGCCGCCGAGGTCGTTGGCGCCCGCCTTCAGCGCCAGCGCCGCGCCCTGCGGCCCCATCTTCACCCAGCTCGTCTGGATGTTCGGAATCAGCGGGTGCAGCACCAGGCGCGCCACGCTGTGCATCAGCAGCGCCTCCCGGAAGGTCGGGCCGCGGCGCGCCTGGCCGCGGAGGTACATCGGCGCTTCCATGTGCACGAAGGGCAGCGGCACGAATTCGGTGATGCCGCCCTGCCCCTTCGCTTGGTTCTCCGCCTGCAGGTCGCGCAGCACCAGCAGGTGCCGCGCCCAGTTCAGCGGCCCTTCCACATGGCCGTACATGATGGTGGAGGTGGTCCGCAGCCCCAGCGCATGCGCGGCCCGCGCCACCGCCACCCATTCCGCGGTGTTCACCTTGTCCGGGCAGATGATGGCGCGGATCTCGTCATCCAGGATCTCCGCCGCCGTGCCCGGCAGGGTGCCGAGACCCGCCGCCTTCAGCCGCGCCAGGAAATCCCCGAGCGAGAGCCCGAGCGTCGCCGCGCCCTGCGTCACCTCCAGCGGCGAGAAGGCGTGGATGTGCATCCCCGGCACCGCGGCGCGAATCGCCTCGCAGATGCGGATATAGGTCTCGCCGGTATAGTCCGGATGGATGCCGCCCTGCAGGCACACCTCCGTCGCGCCGCGCGCCCAGGCTTCCTCGGCGCGGCGGGTGATCTCGCCGAGGTCGAGGTCATAGGCCGGGCCGCGCAGCGCCTCATGCGTCTTGCCCTTGCTGAAGGCGCAGAATTTGCAGCGATAGCCGCAGATATTTGTGTAGTTGATGTTGCGGTTCACCACGTAGCGGACGGTGTCGCCGCTGACCGCCTGGCGCAGCGCATCCGCCGCCCGGGCCAGATGCGCCGCATCCGCATCCCGTGCGGCAAAGAGCCGGGCGATCTCCGGCGCTTCCAGCCGCGTCCCGCCCGCGGCGCGCTCCACCAGCCGGGCCAGTCCGGCATCGACGGTGGCAAGGCGCGGCGCGCGCTGCGGCGGCGGCACCGTCTCGCCGGGCGACCAGTGGTCGTCCCGTGCGAAGCCTTCCGCATCGCTCGCCTGGCGCAGCTTCGCCGCCACCGCCGGCGCGTGCCAGGCATCGGGCGCGCGGACATAGGCGGGGTAGCTCGGCAGGCGCTGCACCAGCACCTTGCCCGCCTCGGCCGTGCGCCGCGCCAGCTCCTCCAGATGCGGCCAGGGGGCTTCCGGGTTCACATGGTCGATCGTCACCGGGGAGACGCCGCCCCAATCGTTCAGCCCCGCCGCCACCAGCTTCTGATAGACGCCGGGGGAGAGGTTGGGCGGCGCCTGGATGTTCATCTCCGCGCCCAGCACCAGCCGCGCGGCGGCGATGGTCCAGAGCAGGTCGTCGAGATCCGGCTCCTCCGCTCCGGCCCGCTTGGTGCCCGGCTTGGCGCGGAAATTCTGGATGATGACTTCCTGGACATGCCCGTACTTGGCATGCAGCTCGGCGATCGCCTGCAGCGCCTCCAGCCGCTCCGCCCGCGTCTCGCCGATGCCGATGAGGATGCCGGTGGTGAAGGGCACGCGCAGCTCGCCGGCCAGGCGGATCACCTCCAGCCGCGCCGACGGGTGCTTGTCCGGACTGCCATGATGCACCTGGCCCGGCTCGCAGAGCCGGGCGCTGGCGCTCTCCAGCATGATCCCCTGGCTGGCCGAGACCTCGCGCAGCGCCGCGATCTCGTCGCGCGTCATCACGCCGGGATTGGCATGCGGCAGCAGCCCGGTTTCCTTCAGCACCAGGGCGGACATCGCCACCAGGTAGTCGATGGTGCTGCCGTACCCCATCGCATCCAGCGCCTGCCGCGCCTGCTCCCAGCGCAGTTCCGGCTTGTCGCCCAGGGTGAACAGCGCCTCGGTGCAGCCGGCGGCGGCGCCGGCGCGGGCGATGGCCAGCACCTCCTCCGCCGGCAGATAGGCCGGGCGGCCGGGCCGCGGCTTCTCCGCGAAGGTGCAGTAATGGCACACGTCGCGGCAGAGCTTGGTCAGCGGAATGAACACCTTGCGCGAGTAGCTGATGACCCGGCCATGGCCGGCATCGCGCAGCGCCGCCGCCTCCGCCATCAGCGAATCCAGCCCTGTTCCGAACAGCCGGTTCTGCACTGGCTCCATCCCCCGTCACCCTTGCCCGCAACCCCGGGAGGCCGCATCGTGTGGCAGAGACCGCCCGGATGCAATCTGGGCGCCCCCGGGGGGAAATCCAGGGGACAACCAGGAGGGACAGCCAGGATGCAATTCGGCTTCAGCGCGCCGAGCGGCGGCCCCATGGGCCGCGCCGCCCCCCTTACCCGGATCTGCCAGGAGGCCGAGGCGATGGGATTCGCCTACGCCACGGTCAGCGACCATGTGGTCATCCCCCGGGACATCCAGGCGAAATACCCCTACACGGACAGCGGCGAATTCCCCGCCACCTCGCGCGGCGAGCGGCATGACCAGCTCACCGAGATCGCCTTCCTGGCGGCCAAGACGAAGACGCTGCGCTTCGTCACCTCCGTCATGGTGGTGCCGCACCGGCCGGCGGTGCTGACGGCGAAGATGCTGGCGACCATCGACGTGCTCTCCGAGGGGCGGCTCACCATCGGCATCGGCGCGGGCTGGCTGGAGGAGGAGTTCGTCGCGCTGCAGACCGCGCCCTTCGCCGCGCGGGGCAAGGTGACGGACGAGTACA
>NZ_JAMZIK010000064.1 GCF_024178315.1 Siccirubricoccus soli
AGGGGCGGCTCACCATCGGCATCGGCGCGGGCTGGCTGGAGGAGGAGTTCGTCGCGCTGCAGACCGCGCCCTTCGCCGCGCGGGGCAAGGTGACGGACGAGTACATCCTGGCCTGCAAGGCGCTGTGGACCGAGGAGGCGCCGGAATTCGCCGGCGAGCATGTCCGCTTCGGCAATGTCAGCTTCGCGCCGAAGCCGGTGCAGCGCCCGCACCCGCCCATCTGGGTCGGCGGCGAGAGCGGCCCGGCGCTGCGCCGCACCGCCCGGCTCGGCGATGCCTGGTACCCGATCGGCACCAACCCCGCCTTCCCGCTGGACAGCCTGAAGCGCTACGAGGCGGCCATCGGCCGGCTGCGCAAGCTGGCGGCGGAGGCGGGGCGGAACCCGGCGTCCATCGGCCTCGCCTACCGCGTCCAGGCCTTTGGGCCGAGCGTGCCGCCGCAGGCCGGGGACGGCGAGCGCCGCCTCTTCTCCGGCGAGAAGGCGGCGATTCTCGAGGATGTGCGGGCGCTGCGGGCGCTCGGCGTCACCGCCATCGATCTCGGCTTCCCCGGCGGCGATGCCGATGCCCTCCTCGCCGCCATGCGCGGCTTCGCCGATTCCATCCTCCAGAAGGTCTGACCCCCATGCAGCTCGGCATCACCCTCAGCATGAACACCGGCATCGACATGGAGCTGGTGCTGGAGGCGGAGCGGCTCGGCTTCGCCTCCGTCTGGTGCGGCGAGGCCTATGGCAGCGACGCGGTCAGCCCCGTCGCCTGGGTGCTGGCGCGCACCACCCGCATCAAGGCGGGCACCGGCATCATGCAGATGCCCGGCCGCACGCCGGCCTGCGCGGCGATGACGGCGATGACCCTGCAGCAGCTCTCGGGCGACCGCTTCCTCTGCGGCGTCGGCCCCTCCGGACCCCAGGTGGTGGAGGGCTGGCACGGCGTCGCCTATGGCAAGCCGATGGAGCGGACGCGGGAATACATCTCCATCATCCAGCAAATCATCGCGCGGGAGGCGCCGCTGACCCATCGCGGCCCGCACTACACCATCCCCTATGACGGGCCGGATGCGACGGGGCTCGGCAAGCCGCTGAAGAGCATCCTCCACGGCAAGCCGATGAAGTTCTACACCGCCTCCATCACGCCCGGCGGCATGCGGCTTTCGGGCGAGATCGCGGACGGCAACCTGCCCATCTTCATGTCGCCGGAAGGCGCCGATGCGGTGGTGAAGCCGACGCTGGAAGGCCGGGTGAAGGCCGGCAAGCCGGCGGATCTCAGCGGCTTCGACATCGCGCCCTACACCAAGATCCGCATCGGCGCCGACCTGCAGGCCTGCCGGGATTCGGTGAAGCCGGAACTCGCCCTCTACATCGGCGGCATGGGCGCGCGGGGGAAGAATTTCTACAACGACTACTGCAAGCGCCTGGGCTACCCGGATGCCGCGGTGAAGATCCAGGACCTGTTCCTGGACGGCAAGAAGAAGGAGGCGGCGGCGGCGGTGCCGGATGCGCTGGTGGACCAGATCGCACTGGTCGGCCCCGCGGACCGCGTGCGTGGCCGGCTGCAGGATTGGAAGGCGGTGGCGAAGGAGGGGAAGGTCGGTACGGTGGTGCTGACCGGCGCCACCATCGAGGCACTGCGCGTCGCCGCCGAGGCCGTACTCTAGATCCCCGCGACGCCGCTTCGCATCGTCGCGGGGGCCCGGTGGTCTCTCCAAAACCGGCGTTCGCACAGCCTGCCGTGGCAAAGCCACGGCAGGCACCGGGCGGCGCGGGCTACATCCTTTGCTGCGAGGGACGGGCCCCGCGGCGCTGCAGGGGAATCACTCCACCGTCACGCTCTTCGCCAGGTTGCGCGGCTGGTCCACATCCGTGCCCTTCAGCACCGCGACGTGGTAGGCCAGAAGCTGCACCGGAATGGCGTGCAGGATCGGCGTGGAGAAGGCGCCGACGCGCGGCAGCGCGATCACCCGCTCCGCGAAGCGGGAGAGCGGCCCGGCGCCTTCCTCATCGGTGAAGGCCATGATGCGCCCGCCACGCGCCGCCGCTTCCTGCAAATTGCTCGCCGTCTTCTCGAAGAGCGGCCCGCTGGGGCAGAGGGCGATGACCGGCACATTGCTGTCGATCAGCGCGATGGGCCCATGCTTCATCTCGCCGGCGGCGTAGCCCTCGGCATGGATGTAGCTGATCTCCTTCAGCTTCAGCGCGCCTTCCAGCGCGATGGGGAAGAGCGAGCCGCGGCCGAGGAACAGCACGTCCCGCGCCTTCGCCACCTCCACCGCCAGGGCCTGGATCTCGGCGTCGCGGGCCAGGATCTCGGCCGCATGGCTCGGCACTTGCAGCAGCGCCGCGGTCAGCTTCGCCTCATCTGCCGCGGAGACATGGCCACGCGCCCGGCCGATGCCGATGGCGAGGCAGGCCATGACCGCAAGCTGCGCGGTGAAGGCCTTGGTGGAAGCGACGCCGATCTCCGGCCCCGCCACCGTCAGCACCGCCGCATCGCTCTCCCGCGCCATGGAGCTTTCCGGCACGTTCACCACGGAAAGCACGCGCTGCCCGCCCTCCTTCAGCAGCCTGAGCGCCGCCATGGTGTCTGCCGTCTCGCCGGACTGGGAGACGAGGATGGCCGCGCCGCCCGAAGGCAGCGGCGGGTTGCGGTAGCGGAATTCGGAGGCGACGTCGGCATCCACCGGCAGCCGCGCCAGCTGCTCGATCCAGTAGCGCCCGACCAGCCCGGCCAGGAAGGCGCTGCCGCAGGCGGAGATGGTCAGCCGCGGCACCGCGGCCGGGTCGAAGGGCAGGCGCGGCAGCCGCACCGCCTGGGTGCCGGGGTCGAGGTATTGCCGCAGCGTGTCACCCAGCACCGCCGGGTGCTCGTGCAGCTCCTTCTCCATGAAGTGGCGGTGGTTGCCCTTGCCCACCGCGGCGCCGGAGACGGCGGTGGTGACGATCTGCCGCTCCGCCGGCGCATGCGCCATGTCGAAGAAGCGCGCGCCATCCTCGGTGATGGCGACCCAGTCGCCCTCTTCCAGATAGGCGATGCGGCGGGTCAGCGGCGCCAGCGCCAGCGCGTCGGAGCCGATGAACATCTCCCCTTCGCCGAAGCCGACGGCCAGTGGCGCGCCTTGCCGCGCGGCCAGCAGCAGCTTCGGGTGCCCGGCGAAGATAGCGGCCAGCGCGAAGGCGCCATGCACCCGCTTCAGTGCCGCGGCGAAGGCAGCCACCGGCGTCTCGCCCTGCGCCAGGTAGTCGTCCACCAGCCGGACGAAGGTCTCGGTGTCCGTCTCCGTCTCGAAGACCGCGCCCTTCGCCTCCAGCTCGGCGCGCAGCTCGGCATGATTCTCGATGATGCCGTTGTGCACGACGGAGACGCGGTGCGTGCTGTGCGGATGCGCGTTGCGCTCGGTCGGCGCGCCATGCGTCGCCCAGCGGGTATGGCCGATGCCGGTGGTGCCGGAGAGCGGCGTCCGCTCCAGCGCCGCGGCCAGGTTGCCGAGCTTGCCCTCGGCCCGCCGCCGCTCGATCCTTCCATCCACCAGCGTGGCGATGCCGGCGCTGTCATAGCCCCGGTACTCCAGGCGCCGCAGCGCATCCAGCAGCAGCGGCGCCGCCGGAGCCTTCCCGATCACCCCGACGATGCCGCACATGCCCTAGCTCTCCTTGCCGTGTACCGGCCCTGGCCCGTTCGGCGCGGGCGCCGCCCCCCGCCGCTCCGCGGCTTGCTTGCCGCGGAAGCCGCGCCCCGGCTTCACCGCCTGCCGCCCGCGGGCGATCGCCATGGCATCCGCCGGCACGTCCTCGGTGATGACGCTGCCGGCGGCGACCAGGGCGCGGTCGCCCACCTTCACCGGTGCCACCAGCGCGGTATCGCTGCCGATGAAGGCCGCGGCGCCGATTTCCGTCCGATGCTTGTTCACGCCGTCGTAGTTGCAGGTGATGGTGCCGGCGCCGATGTTGGATCCGGGACCGATGGTTGCGTCCCCAAGATAGCTCAGATGGTTCGCCTTCGCACCATCACCGAGCAGTGCGGCTTTCAACTCTACGAAATTGCCGACATGCGCCGCGACGCCGACCTCCGTCCCCGGCCGCAGCCGCGCGAAGGGGCCGATGATGGCACCCTGTCGCACCACGCAGCCCTCGAGGTGGGAGAAGGCGCGGATCTCGGCGCCGTCCTCCACCGTCACGCCGGGGCCGAAGACGACGTTCGGCCCCACCGTCACATCCTGGCCCAGCCGCGTGTCCCAGGCGAGGAAGACGGTCTCCGGCGCCACCAGCGTCGCGCCGCCCGCCATCGCCTGCTCGCGCAGCCGCTGCTGCACCTTGGCCTCCAGCGCCGCCAGCTCCGCCCGGCTGTTGACGCCGGCGAGATCCGCCTCGGCCGCTTCCTCCGCCACCACGCGCTGCCCTTCCGCCACCGCCAGGCCGATGATGTCCGTCAGGTAGTATTCCTCCTTCGCGTTGTGCGGCCGCACATGCCGCAGCCAGCGGAACAGCGCCGGCGCCGGGGCGCAGACCACGCCGGCATTGCACAGCGCGATGCCGCGCTCCGCCTCCGTCGCATCCGCCCATTCCACCACCCGCGCCACATCGCCATCCGCGTTCAGCACGACGCGGCCATAGCGGCCGGGATCGGCGGGGCGCATCGCCAGCAGCGCCAGCCCGGCCTCCGCCCTGCGATCCAGCAGGCGGCGGATGGTGGCGGGCGGGATCAGCGGGTTGTCGGCGTAGAGCACGGCGGCATCGCCGGCGAAATCGCCAAGCAGCGCCTCCGCCTGCAGCGCCGCATGGCCGGTGCCGAGCCGCTCCGCCTGCACCACCGTGGCATGCGGCCGCGCCGCCTTTTCCAGCGCCGGCATCCCCGGCCCCACCACCACCACGATGCGGTCGAACACCTCCTCGCAACTCGCGATGAGGTGGCTGAGCATCGGCCGCCCGGCCAGCTTGTGCAGGGCCTTCGGGATCGCGCTCCGCATGCGCGTGCCGAGACCGGCGGCGAGGATGATGGCGGCGGCAGGCATCGTGTCTCTCCGATAGGCGGTCGCGGGCGGCGCCGGCAAGCTCGGCCAGGTCAATATCGATTGCGGCATGTGACCGGATGGCGCGGGGGAGGCAAGCGATCTCTGCGCGATGCGGCGCGGCCGCGCGCCCCGCGGTCGCGCCGCCGGTCACGATCATGCGCCTCGCCGCCATGGGCCGCGCCGCCGCATGGCGACCGGGTCCCACCTCCCGCATTGCGCCCGCCGCCGCGCCGGGCGAGGCTGGCGCCATGCCGCCCCTCGCCGTCTTCGACCTCGATGGCACGCTGGTTGACAGCGCGCCCGACATCCACGCCGCGCTGGACCGCCTGATGGCCCGGCTCGGCCGCCCCGGCTTCGCCCGGGCGGAGGTGACGCGGATGATCGGCGACGGGGTCCGGGTGCTGGTCCAGCGCGCCTGCGCCGCCCGCGACCTGCCCTTCGGGGAGGCGGCGCTGGCCGCCTTCACCGCCGACTACACCGCCCATGCCGCGGCCAAGACCCGGCCCTTCGCCGGCATTCCCGCCGCGCTGGCGGCGCTCGAGGCCGCCGGCTGGCGCTTCGCCCTCTGCACCAACAAGCCGGTGGCGGCGACCGAGGCGCTGCTGGCGGCGCTGGCGCTGCCGGTGCGCTTCGCCGCCATCGGCGGCGGCGACAGCTTCCCCACCCGCAAGCCGGACCCCGCGCATCTGCTGGCGACCGTCGCAGCGGCGGGCGGCACGCCCGACCAGGCGGTGATGATCGGCGACCACCGCAACGACGTCGCCGCGGCCATCGGCGCCGGCATGCCCGCCCTCTTCGCCGCCTGGGGCTACGGGCTGCCGGAAATGGCCGCGGGCGCCGCCGCCATCGCCGAGCGGCCGGCGGCGCTACCGGCGCTGCTGGCCGAATTCCGCCAGCGCCGCGGCTAGGCGCTGGGGAGGCACCGTCTCCACCCCCAGCAGCCGCGCCCGGACGCTGCCGAACCAGCGGGAGGGCAGGTCCACCGCCACCGGCAGGGGCGGCCGGCCCTGGCCGAGATCGGCCATCCAGGCCGTGGCGGGCTGCGGCCGCTGCGCCTCCTCCGGATCCTGGTCCGCCCGGCGGCCGGCGATCAGCCGCGCCTCCAGCCCGCAGCGCAGCGCCTGGCCCTGGAAGCCGAGCCCCTCCGGGATCGGCGCCGGGCCTTCGGTCCGCGCCGTGTAGTCGGCGCGCCGGCGGCCGTCATAGACATGCGCCACGGCATCGCAGCGCCCCGTCGCCGCCACGGTGCGGGTCAGCAGGGCGAGGGCGGAGAGCGCGTCCATGGTGCCCTGGCGCAGCGAGTCCGGCACCGCCTCCCGTTCCCCGGCCTCCGGCGGCACCAGGGCCTGTAGCCGCGGCATGCCGGCAGGCGTCCAGTCCATCGCCACCTCGCGAGGGCCGCCGCGCCACACCCCTTCCACCCGGTAGGCGCTGGGCCGAGGCACATTGCCCTGCCAGGTGCCGGTTGCGAAGGTCACTTGGTCGCTGGTGGAGAAGAGGGCGGCGACGCCGAGGGTGCGGATGCGCGTCCGCACCGCGTAGCGTGGCCCGTCCAGCTCCAGCAGCGCATCCACCTGCATCACCGGCAGCCCGGCCGCCCGCACCTCGTAGCGCGCCAAAAGCGGGGCGGCCCGGGCCGGAAGGGCACCGAGCAGTGCCAGGCCCAGCAGGGGGAGCCCCAGGCATCGCCGCATGGGAGGGAGATTAGGGATGCTGCGCTGCAAAGGGCAACGCCAAGCTGGCGGCGCATGCCGTATTCATGCCGTGTCAATCCCGCGCCAAGGCATGGCAGGTGTTCGCGGCGGGGACCGGCTTCCGGCGGCGCGATGCGGTTGACGGCGCCCGGCTGACCCCCTAGGAAAGCCCAACTCCGGGCGCGTAGCTCAGCGGGAGAGCATCGCCTTCACACGGCGGGGGTCGTAGGTTCAATCCCTACCGCGCCCATTCCCCCGGGGTTTCCGTTTTTGGATTGCGTCGGTTTGGCCGCGCGCATGGCGGGCGGCGCGGGATTGGGCTGCGCGCCATCGAGGCCGGGCGGGTTCGGGCAGGGCTGCCGGAGCGTGCGTGCAGTCGCACATGCCCGCTCCGCACGGGCCTCGGCCTTCCCTGGTGATGGGTCGGGGATGCAGGGGCCGGGCCGCCGCCTGGCAGTGGCAGATGGGGCTTGCGGCCGGCGCCTGGCGCGGCCGCGAGCGGTTCAGCGCAGCGGATCGTAGGGCTGCACCGTGAAGCCATCGCGTGGCGGCCGGGCAGCGCTGTCGCCGTCCAGCAACCGCAGGATGCTGCCGGCCAGGGAAGCCAGCAGCCCAAGAAGCAGGGCCATGACCAGGATCATGCCGGTCAGGGCCCGGGGCGAGAGATGCATCGACCACACGTTCTGCGCGCACCAACTTCCAATGGAGCAACCTGGACGCGAAGCTAGCCGATCCATCCCTGCGGGTCGCGTTAATACTATGTGAGTAAACTCCGGTCCGGCGAGGCCGGTCGCCCCCCGCCCCCGCCCCCGCCCGTGCCTCAGCTCCGGCCGTAGGTATCCTCCAGCCGCACGATGTCGTCCTCGCCCAGATAGGCGCCGACCTGCACCTCGATCAGCGTCAGCGGAATCATGCCCGGATTCTCCAGCCGGTGGACGCAGCCCAGCGGCAGATAGACGCTCTCATTCTCCCGCAGCAGGATGTCCTCGCCATCCCGGTGCACCACCGCGGTGCCGTTCACCACCACCCAGTGCTCGGCCCGGTGGAAGTGCTTCTGCAGCGACAATTTCTGTCCCGGGCGGACCTGGATCTTCTTCACCTGGAAGCGGTCGCCCTGGATCAGCCCCTCATAATGGCCCCAGGGGCGATAGACCCGGCGGTGCTGCGTCGCCTCCGGCCGCCCGGATGCGCGCAGCCGGTCCACCAGCAGCTTCACGTCCTGCGCCCGGCCGCGCGGCATCACCAGCACCGCATCCTCGGTGGTCACCACCACCGTGTCGGTCAGCCCGACCACGCCGGTCAGGATGCCCTCGGAGCGCACATAGCAGCCTTGGCTGTCCACCAGCTCCACCGGCCCCTGGGCGACATTGCCGGCCGCATCCCGCGGCGCCGCCTCCCACAGCGAGGCCCAGCTGCCGAGGTCGGACCAGCCGATCGCCGCCGGTACCACCGCCGCCCGCTCGGTCTTCTCCATCACCGCGTAGTCGATGGAAATGGCCGGCGCCGCCTTGAAGGCCTCGGCTCCCAGCCGGACGAAGTCGAGGTCGCGCTTCGCCCCCTCCAGCGCCACGCCGACCGCCTGCAGCACCTCCGGCGCGAAGCGCTCGAGCTCCGCCACCAGCGTCGCGGCGGTGGCGACGAACATGCCGGAATTCCACAGATGCCGGCCGCCGGCGAGGAAATCGGCCGCCTTCGCCGCATCCGGCTTCTCGACGAAGCGGGCGACGGCGCGCACCCCGGGTGCCTCCGCCAGCTCCGGCCCGGCCTCGATATAGCCGTAGCCGGTCTCGGGCGCGGTGGGCTGCATGCCGAAGGTGACGATCCGCCCCGCCCGGGCCGCCGTCACGGCGCGCTCCAGCGCCGCATGCAGTGCCGGCACCTCGGCGATGGCGGCATCGGCGGCCATCAGCCAGAGCACCGCCCCGGGATCCTCCGCCTGCTGCAGCAGCGCCGCAGCGGCGATGGCCGGGGCGCTGTTGCGGCCGACCGGCTCCAGCAGGATGCGCGGCGTGGCCGCGCTGGTGGCCCGCAGCTGCTCCGCCACCAGGAAGCGGTGCGCCTCGTTGCACACCACGATGGGCGTCGCGAAGCCGGGGCCGACGGCGCGCTCGGCGGTTTCCTGCAGCATGGTGCGGTCGGAGACCAGCGGCCAGAACTGCTTCGGATAGCTTTCCCGCGACAAGGGCCAGAGCCGCGTGCCGGTGCCGCCGGAAAGGATGACAGGAACGATCGCCACCAGAAGCCCCCTATGAGTGTCCCGCCCTGCCGATTCGCGGGCGTCGTCCGCGCAGCGCAGGGACCGGCAGGCCGCCGGACCCCAGGGCTGCCGGGCCGATCCCGCAAGCCCCCGATCCCGGTGCGCCAGGCCTGCCGGACATGTCCGGCGGCAGTAGGACAGTCGCAGGGGAAGGCGGCAAGCCTGGGGCGATGCCAACCACCTTCCGGCCATAAACCCCCATGCCGCGGCGCCGCCCGGCATCCTGCCCGCCCAGCTGATGCCAGGAGGTTAACCCCGGACCGCCCGGCCACGGAGGGTCGCGGCGGCCATGCGGCCCGCGCCGCTGCCGGAGCCGAATCGGCGGCGCTTCGCGCAACCCTTCCCCTTGGTCTCCGGCGGCGAGCTTCACGGCCGCGGGCAAGCCTGCCCCGGCCGGTTACGCTCCGGCCGGCTCCGGCCGCCGCGCGGGACGCCAGTGTGGCCCCTGCCCTCAGCCTGGGGCGAAGGCCGGGGCGCGGTCCGGGGCCAGCTCCGCCACCACCTGGCGGAAGGCCTCGCGGTAATCCGTGGCGACGCGCAGATCCACGCCCTCTTCCAGCTGCTCCGCATTCAGGCCCGGCCAGGGGCCGAACCGCCGCCCCAGCCCGAAGGGACGCCCGCCGCCGAAAGCGAAGACCACCCCGGCGCGGCCGTGATCCGTGCCCTCGCTGCGGTTGGCGCGCAGGCGGCGGCCAAATTCGCTGGCCACCAGCACGGTCCAGGGCCGGCCCAGCTCCGCCAGGTCCGCATCCAGCGCCGCCAGCCCGTGGGACAGCACCCGCACCCGCTCCGCGAAGCGGTTGGGCTGCCCCTCATGCGTGTCCCAGCCGCCGAGATCGACCGTGGCGGCGACCAGGCTCGGGCTGAGCTTCGCCACCTGCGCGGCGGTGGCCAGGGCTTGGCCGAAGGTCCCGGCCCTGGCGTAGTCCACCCCGGCGGCGGGCTGATAGGGCAGCACCTTGCCATCCGCGCCGCGCGGCAGCCGCCGGTCCAGCCCGCCGAGCCCGGCCAGCGCATCCCGCCCCGCCTGCGCCACCGGGCTGCGGCCGTGGCGGTACAGCGCCTCCAGCATCGCGGCGCCGAACTCGCCCTGGGGCGGCGCCACCCCCCCGGCCAGGCTCGCCACCGCCACGGCATGCCGCGCCCCGGCCAATTCGGCGGAGAGCCCGCCCCGGACGGAAAGGCCGATGACCTCGGCACCAGCCGGCGAGGCGCCGGCGGCCCAGCGGGCCAGCCAGCCCTCCCGGACCGGGCTCTCGCCCCGGCTGCCGCCGCCCCAGCCCATCAGGGTCTGGGCCTCGAAATGGCTGCGCGTGGTCAGCGGCATCCCGGCCGCCGGCCAGATGGCCATGCGGCCGTCCCGCCAGATCTCGGCCAGCGGCCCGGCCTCGGCATGCAGGCGGAAATCGGTCTCCCGCGAGGCCTCCAGCGGGTGCCCGTTGCCGGCGATGAGGCTGGACGGGCGAGCCGCGTTGAACCGCGCATCATCGGCCGGGGAGAGGAAGTGCAGCCCGTCCATGCCGCCCCGCAGGCTGACCAGCAGCAGCAGCGGCGCCGGCCGCGCCGGATCGGCCGCGAAGGCAAGGCCGCGCAGCCCCAGCAGCAGGGCGGTGGCGAGGCCGGCCCGCAGCAGGGCCCGGCGATTCAGGATGAGGTTCATCGCGCGCCCCCTTCAGGTGGTCTGGAAGGCCGGGGAAGCGAGCACCCAGCCCGCCAGCTCGCCGATCTCGGCGGGATCCGGCCGGGGGTTGCGGCCGGCGGCCGACCACACCCCGGCAATGGTCGCGGCCGCCGGCGCCGCCTCCGGCCCCAGCGCCAGCCGCGCCAACGCCAGCGCCGCGGCATCCACCTTCTGCCCGGCCAGCTCCGCCAGCCGGGGCGAGGCCCCGGTGCCCCAGCGATTCTGCCCGAGGCCGAGGGCGACGCCCCAGCGGGCCCGCAGCGCGCTGGCGCCGAGATAGGGCTCCGCCTCCACCGGCTGCCCGTCCGGGGAGGCCCAGGCGAACAGCCCCTGCCCGGCCTGGGCCATCTGCCCCATCAATTGCGGAGTCGGGACGAAGGGCAGCTCCAGCGCCCGCGCCGCGGCGGCGACGAAATCCAGCGGCCGGCGCGTCCTGCCTTGCGCCGGCGCCGCGATCTCCGGCCCCAGCAGCAGCGCCGAGACGACCTTGGCGATCTGGTCCCCGGCCTCGGCATGGCGCAGGAAGGCGCGTTCCGCCCGCGCCACCGCCGCCGGCGGCGCCTTGTCCCCGATCAGGAAACGGGCGAGCTTGGTGCAGACGAAGCGCGCCGTCGCCGGATGCGTCGCCAGCGCGTCCAGCACCGCCCGCCCATGCGCCATCTCCGGCGCGAAGGGTTCCAGCTCCAGCCCCAGGAAGCGCTTCTGGTAGGGATCGTGCCAGGCGGCGACATAGGTGAACTCGCCGGTGCGCGGCAGGCGCCGGCCGGGGTCCAGGGGCTGGTTGTTGGAAAAGGTCCAGCCGGTCAGCGCCCGCGCCGCCTCCCACACATCGGCATCGACATAGCCGGCGGGCCTGCCGTCCGGCAGCTTCGGCACCTCATGCGTCGTGCGGGCCGCGCCGAAATAGGCGGGCTGACCCAGGGTGTGCAGCTCCAGCAGCTCCCGCGCATAATTCTCGTTCGGCGCGCCGGCGCGGCTGGAGGCATTGCTGAGATAGGCGAGCATCGCCGGGCTGGTCGCCATGGCTTCCAGCAGGGCGCGGAAATTGCCCAGCGCATGCGCCCGGATCTGCCGGTCATGCTCGACGATCGAGACCAGCACGGAGAAGAGCGTCATCGTCGAGACGCTGAAATGATCGTGCCAGAACTCCACCAGCCGCTCGCGCAGCTGCGCCTCCGCCACCGCCTTGCGCAGGGTGGTGGCGATCATCAGCTCGACGCGCGGCCGCTCGCGTTCCGCCGACGGCACGGGCTGGTCCGGCCAGCCGATCAGCGCCCAGTTCTGCGCCTGGGGCGCGTACAGCGCCGTGAGCGGCCGCAGCTCGTCCACCGGCGGCTCACCCTCCGGCCGGCGGTAGCGGATGGGGATGCGGAGCGCATCCAGCCTCTCCTGCAGGGCCGCATCCTCGGCCGGCAGGGCAAGCTGCTGCTCCACCCAGGGCCTCAGCCCCTGCCGGGCCAGCTGCGCCGCCTCTCCGGGGCGGGCTCCGTAGGCGGCGCGGGCCAGCACGCGATGCGCCGCGGCTTCATCCAGCGCCGGTATCATGACCGTTCCTGTCATGGCCGTCTCGCTTGGTGGGTAGTGATGTCGGGCAGCCTATCGCCCGTGGCGTGCAGGGTCGAGTGAACTTAGGTAACTCAAATGGCCATCCGTCCCGCCGCTGGACAGGAGGGTCGCGCTTCGCCATAGGTGCCGCATGCGCGCCGACGCCGAATCCCTGAACGAGCAGATCACCGCCTCGGTGTCCCTGCTGAGGAGGCATCTTTGACTGGGATGCCGCCCTACGCCGCCTCGATGAGCTGAACGCCCGGGCGGAAGACCCCAGCCTCTGGAACGATGCCGCCGCCGCCAACAAGGTGATGCGGGAACGCTCCCGCCTCGCCGACCAGATCGAGGGCGTGCAGCGGCTGCAGCAGGCCGTCTCCGACGCGCTGGAGCTGATCGAGCTGGCCGAGGCCGAGGGCGACCAGGCCACTGCCGATGCCGCCGTCGCGGATCTGAAGACCCTCGCCGCCGAGGCGAAGCGGCGGGAGATCGAGAGCCTGCTCTCCGGCGAGGCCGACGCCAACGACGCCTATCTGGAAGTGAATGCCGGCGCCGGCGGCACCGAGGCCCAGGACTGGGCCGAGATGCTGCTGCGCATGTACCAGCGCTGGGCGGAGCAGCATGGCTACAAGGTGACGCTGACCGAACGCTCCGACGGCGAGGAGGCGGGCATCAAGTCGGCCACCCTGCAGGTCAGCGGCCCCAACGCCTATGGCTGGCTGAAGACCGAGAGCGGCGTGCACCGCCTGGTCCGCATCAGCCCCTTCGGCGGCAACGACAAGCGGCAGACCAGCTTCGCCAGCGTCTATGTCTATCCGGTCATCGACGACAAGATCGAGATCGAGATCAACCCGGCCGACCTGAAGGTGGATACCTTCCGCGCCTCCGGCGCCGGCGGCCAGCACGTGAACAAGACGGAATCGGGCGTGCGCTTCACGCATATCCCGACCGGCATCATCGCCGCCTCCACCCAGGACCGCAGCCAGCACCGCAACCGGGCAATCGCCATGGAGATGCTGAAGGCCCGGCTCTACGAGCTGGAGCTGCGCAAGCGGGAAGCGGTGACGGATGCGGTGGAGGCCGGCAAGACGGATATCGGCTGGGGCCACCAGATCCGGAACTACGTGCTGCAACCCTACCAGCTCGTGAAGGACCTGCGGACCAACTTGGAAAAGGGCAACCCGGCGGCGGTACTGGACGGCGACCTGGACGAGTTCATGGCGGCGGCGCTGGCGGCACGGGTGGGCGCGACGCGGTCGGAGGCAAGTGCCGCGGCCCGGTGATTGAGAGGGGCCCTGCCCCTCTCAAACTCTCCCCGCCAAGGGCCGAAAGGCCCTTGGAACCCTCGAGTCAGGCGGCGCGGCGCCTTGCCAGGGCGGCCTTTACCCCAGCCGGCTCCGGGCCGCCGGCCATCCAGTCCAGCAGTTCCACCGTGTGCGCGACCGGCAGGGCATCATCGCCGGCCAATTGCGTCAGGCAGCCGATATTGCCGGCGGCGATCAGGTCGGCGCCGGTGCGCTGCAGATTCTCCAGCTTGCGCTCCCGCAGCCGCCCGGCGATCTCCGGCTGCAGCAGGTTGTAGGTGCCGGCGCTGCCGCAGCAGAGATGCGCCTCCGCCGGCTCCCGCACCTTGAAGCCGGCCCGCGCCAGAAGCTGCTTCGGCGCGGCGGTGATCTTCTGCCCATGCTGCAGGGAACAGGCGGCGTGGTAGGCCACGGCGAGGCCCGGCGGCGCCTCCCGCTTCGGCGCATAGCCGAACTTCACCAGCACCTCGGAGATGTCCATGGCGATGGAAGCGACCGCCTCCGCCCGCTCCTTCCAGGGCGAGGGCGCCTCGCGGAACATGAAGCCGTAATCCTTCACCGTGGTGCCGCAGCCGGAGGCGTTCACCACCACCGCATCCAGCCCCTCGCCCGCCAGCTCGGCATGCCAGGCTGCGATATTGGCGCGGGCCAGCGCCATGGCCCGGTCGTGGTCGCCCATATGGTGGTTCAGCGCGCCGCAGCAGCCCTGCCCCGCCGTCACCACCACCTCGATCCCCATCCGCGTCAGCAGGCGGATGGTCGCGGCGTTGATCTCCGGCGCGATCACCTGCTGGGCGCAGCCGGTCAGCAGCGCGACGCGGCCGCGCCGCTCCCCCTCCGCCCGATGGACCTGCGGCGAGGCGGCCGGATCGGCGGCCGGCAACCGTGCCGGGGCCAGGCGCAGCATGGCCCGCAGCCGCTGCGCGGTCATCGAGCCGCCGGGGATCAGCCCGGCAAAGGGCCGCGCCAGCCGCGCCCCCAGCAGCGCCAGCCGGAACCGCCCCGGATGCGGCAGCACCCGCGCCAGCACCCGCCGCAGCAGCCGCTCCGGCCAGGGTCGCCTGTAGGTGTCCTCGATATAGTGCCGGGCATGATCGACCAGGTGCATGTAGTGCACGCCCGAGGGGCAGGTCGTCATGCAGGAGAGGCAGGAGAGGCAGCGATCGACATGCCGCACCACCTCCTCGGTCGCGGGGCGGCCGCTCTCCAGCATGTCCTTGATCAGGTAGATGCGGCCGCGCGGGCTGTCCAACTCGTCGCCCAGCAGGACGAAGGTGGGGCAGGTGGCGGTGCAGAAGCCGCAATGGACGCAGGTGCGGAGGATGCGGTTGCTCTCCCGCGTATCCGGATCCTGCAATTGCGCGGCGCTGAAGCTGGTCTGCATGGCCCCTCCGAAGCCGGCCAGGATAGCGCAGATCCCGCCCCGGCGTGAGCCCCGCCGGCCGATCCCCGCAGCCAGCCCCGCCCCCGCTCAGCGCGGCGCCGGCGCCGCCCGGGCCTCCGCCACCGCCTTGCGCAGCAGCACCACCAGCGCCTTGGCCAGGCAGTCGTTCAGCTTGTCGGCCATCGCCACCCGCGCCTCCCGCGGCGCCCGTTCCAGATCCACCTCCTCGGCATCCGCCCAGTGGCGCATCACCTCGTAGCGGCGAAACAGCGGCACGGCATGGGCGGCGGCCACCAGGCGGATCGCCTCGCGATAGGCATCGACATTGGAATTGGTGCGGAGGAAGCGGGAGAATTGCGGGTCGACCAGCACCGCGTCGCCGCCTGCCGCGTGCACCTGCTCGAGGCCGGCATGCAGGGTCTCGACCATCTCCTCCACCTCCAGGCCCCGCGCCGCCTCCACCGTGCCGGTCTGCCAGAGCACGAGGTCGTAGGGCTGCTTCGCCAGCTCCTCCTTCAGCAGGGCGGCGCTGTCCTGGGCGGTGGCGGCGCGCCGGCCGCGCACCACGAACTCGATCTGGATGCCCGGGCGGCGGGCCGCCAGCATCGCTTCCAACCGGGCCGGCCAGGCGGCCTCCGGCCCGCTGGTGCCGGGGCCGAGGACCGAGGCCGAGCCCACCACCAGCACCCGCAGCCGCCCGGCGGCGGCGGCCCGCGCCACCGCCGGCAGCGGCACCCCGGGCTCCAGCAGCTCCGCCGGCGCGCCGCAGGCCGGCGCCTGCGCCTCCAGCCCCCGCGGGGCCAGGCACAGGACGAGCAGCAGCAGGGTGGGCCAGCTCCGGCGGGTCATGGCCCGGAATTGGTAAGAGAGGCCGCCCTCGTCGGCAAGGCGACAGATTCGGGAGCCGGAACGGGCCGCCCCCCGCTCCCCCGCAGCCGGTACCAGGCGCCGATCACCCCCACCGCCGTGAGCACCAGGATGCCCGCCAGGTTCACCCCGAGCTGCATCGGCCAGCGGTCCGACAGCTCCAGCGCCAGCCGGCCGAGGAAGGAGAGGAAGATGCCGGTGCAGAACACCGGCAGCCCGTGCTGGCCCATCAGCACGAAGGGCAGCAGCGGCGCGGACCGCACCCAGGCCGCCCCCACCGGCACCAGATGCGCCACCAGATAGGTCAGGGCGAGGATGGAGAGCAGCCGCAGCGGGTGCAGCCCGGTCTTGTCCACCGCCGAGAGCACCTCCGCCACATGCTCCGGCAGCAGGGCCATGGCCTCGGCTTCCGCCTGGCTGATCAGGCTGGCCAGGCCGCCGAGCAGGAGGATGAGCGCGGCGCCGCTGGCGAGGGCGGGGTGGAAGGGCAGCGTCAGCCGCCTGCCCCGCCGCCCATCCGGCCGGCGCGGCACATAGCCCAGGGCGCAGCCGAAGAAGAACAGGAACTGCCAGGCCAGCGGGTTGAAGAACCAGCCGCCGCCGGTCCAGCTCGGCAGGTTCACATCCGCCAGCCGCACCGCCAGGTACAGCCCGGCCGAGAGCCCGAGCAGCAGCGGCGGCGCCCGCAGCAGCGGCAGCATCGGCACCAGCAGCAGCAGCAGCACGATGTAGAGCGGCAGGATGTCGAGGAAGGCGGGCTGGAAGCGCAGCAGCAGCGCCTGCAGCAGTGCCAGGTAGGGCTGCTCCGCGAAGACGTCGAGATGCAACTCGTCCAGGTAGGCGGTGGTGTCGAGCGCCGCGGCGGAGAAGCCGACCTGGGCGGTGAAGACGACGAAGAGGAAGATATGCGCGACGTAGAGCGTGCCGATCCGCCGCACGAGGGAGGCAGCGGCGAAGCTGTAGCCGCGCCGGTCCAGCTCCGCCCCATAGGCCAGCCCCGCCGCATAGCCGGCCAGCAGCACGAAGGCTTCCGTGGCGTCGCACAGCGCGATGTTGCGCAGGGTGAGCAGGCCGAGCCAGTTGCCCGGCACATGGTCGATGAAGATGCAGAACAGGGCGAGGCCGCGAAACAGGTCCACCCTGAGGTCGCGCCCGCTGCCCGGCGGGGCGGCGGGGCCCTCCAACCCGCGGACAAGACTCCGCATCGGCACCTCCGCTGCGATGGATGGGGGAGGCGGCGGCGGCATGCAAGCCCGGTCCCCTTTCGGACCGCCGGCGGATGCTTCAACCGCCGTGGCCGCCCCGCCTCCGCATGGCTGCCCCCGGCGGCGCAGGGGGATTAGGGCCGCATTCGCTCTGGCCAGCCTTGTCCGCTTGCGCCACTTTATCCACATGCGTCTCGTTTTTTCCGCACTCCTTGCCGGGCTGCTGGCCCTGCCCGCCTGGCCGGGGCGGGCGGAGACCTGTCCCTCCGCGCCGGACCAGCACCTCGCCCTGCCCCGGGCGCGGGCCGCGCTGGCGGCGGGACGGCCCCTGACCATCCTGGCCTTCGGCTCCTCCTCCACCGAGGGCTCCGGCGCCAGCGACGCCGCCCATACCTACCCCGCCCAGCTCGAGGCCCGGCTGCACGCCCTCTTCCCCGGCCAGGACATCCGTGTGCTGAACCGCGGCAAGGGCGGGGAGGAGGTGCCGGAGATGCTGGCCCGGCTGGAGCGGGACGTGCTGGCGGCCCGGCCGGACATCGTCATCTGGCAGGCCGGGGCGAATGCGGTGCTGCGCGGCATGGCGCCGGAGCAGTTCAGCGCCGCCATGGCCCAGGGCATCGCCCGCATCCGCGCCGCCGGGGCGGAGGTGGTGCTGATGGACAGCCAGCGCGCGCCGCGCATTCTTTCCACGCCGCATTGGCAGAATTTCGACGCGGCGCTGCGCCAGCTCTCGCAACACGCCCCGGCGCCGCTCTTCTCCCGCGCCGCGCTGATGCGCGCCTGGGCGGAGGCGGGAACGCCGAGCACGGACATGGTCGGACCCGACGGGCTGCACCACAATGATCGCGGCTATGCCTGCCTGGCGGAGGCGCTGTCCCGGTCCCTGACGGATGCGCTGGGCCCGGCGCGAATCGCGGGGCGCTGAGCCGATCTCCGCGCGGCAGCGGCGGGCGGCCGGGCAGGCGGGCGGCACCCGGCCGTAGCATGCGCCGCTGCCTTCGCCCGCAGCCGCAGGGCCCGCTCGCTCTCCGGCGCTGAGGCGCGGCCGGCGCCGTTACTCCGCCGCCATGGAGTCGGGCGCCAGCCAATCCGGCGGCACCACGCGGCCATGGTCCGGCCGGGGCAGCAGGGCCAGCCGCGCATCCACCCGGCCCAACGCCATGTCGCGGAACAGCGCCCGGTTCATCGGTCCCGTCTCCGGCACCTGGTCCAGGAAAGCGGCGAAGGTGGCGCGGTAGCGCGCCGCCTGCCGGACGAAGCGCTCATCCACCTCGAAGCGCGCCATCTCCTCCGCGCTGGCCGGGAGCAGCCGCAGCAGGGCGAGCGGCAGCTCCTCGGGCGCCGGCAGCGGCAGCGGCGCACCCGGCTCCCCACCCGGCCCGGCCGGGCCGCGCCAGCCGAAGGCCAGCCGCCACATCCCGGCCAGCAGGACAGAGAGTTCCCGCGCCGTCACATCCCATTCGGCGACGAGGCGGGAGAGCCGCGTCTCGCGCAGCAGCGCCTCCGCCACCTCCGCCTGGCGCTGGCCCTGCGCCAGGCCGCCGAGCAGCAGCCGCACCTGCTCGCGCAACAGGGCCGTATGCTCCCGCCCCTCCGCCAGCAGCGCTTCCAGCGCCAGGTGGTGCTGGTCCGCCACCCTGCCCTGGCGCAGCAGCGCGGCCCGCAGGCTGTGCAGCTCCCCGCGCTGCAACCCGGTGGAGACGAACAGCAGGAGCAGGCAGCCGGGCAGGAAGATGCCCGCCGTCAGGCTGGCCCAGCCGCCGGGGCCGAGGGCCAGTACCGCCTCCGGCCCCGCCAACGCCAGGAGGCCGGCGAGCGCAGCGAGCGGGAGCAAGGCGGCGAAACACAGCAGGCCGTATCCGACGGCGCGCGCCAGAAGATGCACTCTGCCCACCCCCGAGAACGGCCGGAAACGCCGCAATGTCGGACCGGTCGCATTATACATCACTAAGTTGAGAGCGCCAGGATTTTGCACGTTTGGCGCGAGGACCGAAGCTGCCTCGGAGAGGCCCCGCGCCACCGACCGGCAAGGGCATGACCGCCCTGCCAGAGACGCGGCACGGCCGTGCGGGCGCGCCGATCATCCTGCCGCGCCGGCCCATGCGGAGGCCATGGGCGGGGCGCAGCTTGGCCATCGCACCCGGGCAGAATCGCCCGCCGGGCACGCGGCGCCGGGCCCGGCATGCCGCGGGCGCCCCGGCGCAGGCTCAGCCGCCGGCGCGCAGGATCAGCCCCGCCGAGGTCACCGGGAAGCCGCGCACCGAAAGCCGGAGATGCGGCGGGAAGACCACGCCGAGCGGCGAGCTCGACTCGCCGAAGGGCGCGAGGTCGACGAAGCGGTCCAGCATCCCGTTGCCATGCCCCTCGTCCAGCGGCAGCAGGGCATGGCCGCGCGCCGCCACCCGCGCCGCCAGCGCCTCCACATGCCGCCGCTGGAACAGCACGGTGCTGCCGCGGCCGATGGTCCCGCCCAGCCCGTCCAGGTTGAACTCCGTGGTGTGCACCGCGATGCCGCCCGGCTTCAGGCACTCCATCGCCTGCTCCACGAAGCGCCAGCCGGCTTCGAGGCTGCCGAGATGCTCCAGCGCGCAGACCGACCAGAGGCAGTCGAAGCCGCCCTGGCGCAGCTCCGCCGGGATGGCGACCATGTCCACCGGGCGGAAGCTCACCCGCGCCTCGAACGCCTCCCGCGCCAGCAGCTCCGGCCGGTAGAGCGCGGCGGCGGCGGCGCCGTGCTGGCCGGTCTCGATCCAGTCGCGCGCCCGGGCATCCTCGCCCGCCAGGTCGGTCGCCACCACCTCCACCCCCTGCGCCGCAAGGACCGCGGGCAGCGCCTCCCGCCCCACCGCGAAGCCGAGGGCGCGGCGGCCGGGCTCCAGCATCCCCGCCTCCCACAGCGCCTGCAGGACGAAGCCATCCTCCCACAGCTTGCGGTGATAGACGGGGGCGGTGCCGAGCACCCGGCACCAGTGGCGGAACCAGGGCGCCTCGATATCCGCCTGGCGGCAGGTGCGGCTCGTCAGGCCGGCGGGGCTCGGCCCGTCCGGCACCGGCGCCGCGGGGCCGGCGAGGCCGGCGGCGTAGTGGCGCTGCGCCAGCTCCGCCCCCAGCACCTTCACCGACCAGCGGGTGAGCTCGGCCTCCCGCTCCCAGAGCAGGCGCGTGTCGCCGAGCAGCGGCAGGCGGCGATGGCGCTGCCGCCAGCGGGAGAGGTGGCGGAGGAGGCGGGCGATCATGCCGGCGAGGGGAGGCTGCCCGCCTGCCTCAACTGTCCAGCCTGATCCCCAGCTCCCGGATCAGCGGCCGCCATTCGGCATTCTCCCGCTTCACGAATTCCTGGAACTCCGCCGGGCTCCAGGGCGCGCTCTCGATGCCGAGGTCGCGGAACCGCGCCTGCACATCCTCCGCCGCCACCCCGGCGCGCAGCCCCTCCGCCAGCTTCTCCACCACCGGCGCGGGGGTCGCGACCGGCACGCTCATCCCCTGCCAGCCATAGGCGACGGCGCCGGCGAAGCCCAGCTCGCGCAAGGTCGGCACCTCGGGCGCCCGGGCGCTGCGCGCCTCGGAGAAGCAGCAGAGCGTCTTCACCCGGCCGGAGGCGATGAAGGGAATGCCCGTCGCGCAGTCGATGACGACGCTCTCCACATTGCCGGAGAGCAAATCCTGCATCGCCGCCGGCCCGCCGCGATAGGGCACATGCGTCGCCTCCAACCCGGTGCGGCGCTTCACCATCTCCATCGCCAGGTGGTGCGGCGAGGCGACGGCCGGGGTGCCGTAATTCGGCGCGCGGGTCTTCGAGCGGGCGACGAACCCGGCGAAATCCTTCACCGGGTCGTCCGGCCGCACCACGATGAAGAGCGGGAAGCGGCCGATGAAGCCCACGCCCTGGAAGTCGCGGTCCGGGTCGTAGGGCAGGCGGCCATAGAGCGCCGGGTTGTAGGTCAGGATGCCATTGTCGACATGCAGGAGCGTGGTGCCATCCGGCGCGCTGCGGGCGACGGCCTCGCTGGCCACCACCGCGCCGCCGCCCGGCCGGTTCGCCACCACCACGTTCTGGCCGAGGCGCGTGCCCATATGCGCGCCGATCAGCCGGGCGAAGGTGTCGCTGGCGCCGCCCGGCGGGTAGCCGACGATCCAGCGCAGCGGCCGGTCCGGAAAGCCCTGCGCCCGCGCCTGGCCGGTCATCGCCGCCAGCCCTGCCATCCCCGCCACCACCCCGCGCCGCCCCAGCATCGCGCACCCCGTCATTCGCCGGCGGCATCTAACCGGAACTGCCGCGCCGCGTCACGGCCCCGGCTCAGACCCGCAGCGCGGCCAGGCCCAGCAGCGCGATCATCGCCGGCAGGGTGACGGCGGAGAGCAGGTGCTCCAGCGTGATGATCGCCGCCATCAGCTTCGCATCCCCGCCCATGGCGCGGGCCATGACGTAGCTGGTGGTGGCCGTCGGCAGCGCCATGAAGACCAGCGCCGTGGCCAGCGCCAGAGGCTCCAGCCCGAAGGCATGGCCGAAGCCGAGGGTCAGCGCCGGCATGAGCAGCAGCTTCAGCAGCGCCGTCGCCAGTTGCAGCTTCAGCCGGTCCCGCAGCGTGGCCAGGGAGAGCGCCGCGCCGACGCAGAGCAGGCCGAGCGCGATGGAGGCCTGGCCGAGCGTCGCCAGCAGCGGCCGGATCCCCGGCGGCAGGCCCCCCAGCGCCGATACGGTGAAGCCGATGAGGCAGGCGAGCAGCAGCGGGTTGGTGGCGAGCTGCCGCGCCACCCGGCCGATGGAGGGCCGCGCCCCATCCGGCCGGCCCAGGGCGAAGACCAGCGTCGTCAGCACCTGCACGCAGGGCACGATCAGCCCGGTGGCGACGGCGCCGAGGCTGGTGCCGGCCGGGCCGTAGAGCCCCGCGGCGATGGCGAAGCCCATGAGCTGGTTGAAGCGGATGCCGCCCTGGAAGACCGAGGTGGCGGCCGGATGCGCCGCGCCGAAGGCCTGCGCCAGCAACAAGGAGAGCCCGCCGCCCAGCAGCAGGGAGAGCCAGATCGCCAGCGCCATGGCGCCGAGCGGCAGGTCCGACAGGTCCACGGCAGCAATGGCCGAGACCAGCAGCGAGGGCAGCAGCGCCCAGAAGACCAGCCGCTCGATGCCGGCCCAGACCGCCTCCTCGCGCAGCAGCCAGCGGCGCAGCAGCACGCCGGCCAGCAGCATGCCGAAAGGGGGCAGGAAGACGTTGAGGTAGAGGATCAAGGTGCGGGGCTTCTACCGGCATGGCGCCGCGCCGGCCAGGGGCGGCGGGACGTGCGGGGCAGGCCTGCCGCGAGGACCGGCTCAGGCGCCGGTACCGCCCGGCAGGCCGCCGCGCGGCGCGGCGATCTCGGAGAGGCAGGCGGCTTCGGTCCGCAGCGCCGCGCCATTGGCCCGGGCTGCGGCATGGGCCACCCGCAGCCCGGCATGCCCCTCCCGGTAGAGGATGATGTCCAGAGCGCAGGCGGCGGCGGTGTAGAGCCAGATCTCGCCTGGCCCTTCCGGCCGGCGCAGCGCCGGCTCCCCCAGGCGCAGCCGCAGCTCGCCGGGGCCGAGGCCGAGCAGTTCCGCCGCCTGGACCGGCGGCAGGACGCCGCCGGCACGGGCGGCGGGGGCGGTGAGGACGGGCTGCAGCAGGGGGCCCCCGGCCGTCGCCGACGGGACGGACGCGGCCATGGGCGGCAGGACAACAGGTGGCGACCCGGCAGGCGCCGGGCCAACCCCGGTCCCGTCCGGCCGGAAAGCCGGGTCGGCGCCTCGGCCCGGCCCCGGCTTCATGCCCGGGCCGATTGCCGGGTCCAGCGCCGCCAGCGTGGCCCGGCCGCTCTCCAGCGCCTGCTGCAGCGCCGCCCCGTCATTGTCCCGGGCCGTGCAGCCCGGCACCAGCACCAGCAGCGGCAGAAGCAGGCGAAGGCAAGGCGGCGGCGCCATGGCGGGCGAGGTCCGGCTGGAAGGGAATCGGGCCGGGCTGCGTCTCGGCAGGCCCGGCCCGGCCAGGGCTGGTGTTCAGCTCTCCGCGGCGGCGGGCACCCGGACCGGGGCGGTGGCGCCGTCGGTGACCATCTCCATCTTGCCGGAGACCTGGCCGCCTTCCTCCACCTGCAGCTTGCGGTAGCGGGCCGTGCCGGTCACCCGGCCGGTGGCGCGGATGATGAGGCTGCCGCGCGTGGTGATGGTGCCGTCGAAGAGGCCGGCAATCTCGGCATCCTCCACCTGGACCTCGCCCTTGAAGACGCCGGACTGGGCGACGAAGAGCTCGGTCGCCTGGATCATCTGGCTTTCCACGGTGCCTTCCACCACCAGCCGCTCGGCATCGGCGACGGTGCCCTGCAGGCTGATGCCCCGGCCGACCACCAGGGTCCGGCGCTCGGTCGGATCGATGCGGGCGGCCGGCCGGGCCGGGACGCCCACCGGGGCCGGGCGGGCACCCAGGGTCGGGGCGGCGGGGGCGGCGGTGGGCTTCGGGGCGACGGTCATATTGGGCGCGTCCTTGGCTTGTGGGCGGAAGGGCGGCACGCCGAGATCGGCATCCCGCGCGACATTCGGCGCCGCCGGCTGGGGCTCGGCGGGCTGGGGCGCGGCCCCTTCCTCACGCTTGCGGCTGAAAATAGACATGAAGCCTTCCCTCGATCGGCGACTGGCGGGGTTCTCGCGCACGCGGCCCCGGTACCCCGGGCTAACATGCGCGCTCCGTGGCACACAACATAGCCGGTTTGCTTATTACCCGATTCTTGAGGCCGTTCCGCGATTGTCCGCATGCAGCAGGTGAGTCATCGCCGCGGTGCCGAGAACGGGGACCAGAAGGTTGATCCCCGGCAGCAGGGCCAGCCCGCCGAACACCGCGCCCAGGGCGAGAACGGGAACCTCAAGCTGCCGCCGCAGCCGCTTCGATTCGGCGACCGGATGGCGCCGCTGCGCCACCCCCTCGAACAGCCCATGGCCGAGGGCGATGGCGGAGATCAGCCAGAGCAGCACGGCGCCGAGCGGCGGCACCAGCAGGCCGAGCGGCAGGGCGAGCAGGGAGAGCAGGCCGAAGCGCAGCGCGAGGCTCAGCCCCGCCCAGGCCTGGGCGCCCAACCCGGCCCCGGCGGCCGGCGGCAGGTCGGGGTAGAAGCGCTGTTCCACCGCCGCCGCCACCGGGTCCAGGAACAGCCCGGTCAGCGCCAGCACCGCCGGTACGAAGAGCCAGATGGCAAGGCCGAAGGCGGCGAGGCCGCCCAGCGCCCCGGCGATGCCGGCCAGCCACCCCTCCCCGCCCGCCAGCCCGGCGCTGACCCAGGCGCCGAGCGCGGCGAGGCCGAGGAAGACCGCGGCGGCGGCCAGGCACCCCTTCAGCAGCGGCCAGACGAAGGCGGGGTCACCGATCTGGCGGAAGGTGAGCAGCAATGGGCGGAACATCGGGCCATCCCGGAGGTTGCGGCATCAGGGCACGGGGGCTATCCCGGCCCGTACCCGGCCGCAACGCCGCCGCTGGCGCTCCGATTCCGAAGCCTTCGGATTCGGCTGCCAGACTTGTCCCGGGGGGTGCGGATGCCCGGCCAGGCGATCCTCCTGGCCGGCCCCTCCCCGCTGGCGAAGGAGCCCTGCAGAATGAGCGAGCCGACCCTCGATATCCTCGGCATCGGCAATGCCATCGTCGATGTGCTGGCGCGGGCCGATGACGCCTTCCTCGACCGGGAGGGGCTGGCGAAGGGTGCCATGCGGCTGATCGGCGCGGCGGAGGCCGAGGCGCTCTACGCGAAGATGGGGCCGGGCGTCGAAAGCTCCGGCGGCTCGGCCGGCAATACCTGCGCGGTGGCGGCGGCGCTCGGCGCCCGGGTCGGCTTCCTCGGCAAGGTGGCGGATGACGCGCTGGGGCAGGTCTTCGCCCATGACATCCGCGCCGCGGGCGTGCATTTCCCCACCCCGCCGCTGCGGGCCAAGGCGGAGGGCTTCGCGCCGACGGCGCGCTGCCTCATCCTCGTCACCCCCGATGCGCAGCGGACGATGAACACCTTCCTCGGCGCCTGCGTCGCCTTCTCCGCGGCGGATGTGGACCCGGCGGAGGTGGCGCGGGCCAAGGTGCTGTACCTGGAAGGCTACCTGTTCGACCCGCCGGCGGCCCAGGCCGCCTTCCACGAGGCCGCGCGCCTGGCCCATGCCGCCGGGCGGCAGGTGGCCATCACCCTCTCCGATGCCTTCTGCGTGGTGCGCCACCGCCAGGCCTTCCGCCGCTTCCTGCGGGAGGAGGCGGATATCGTCTTCGCCAACGAGGCCGAGCTGCTGGCGCTGTACGAGACCGAGGATTTCGCCGCCGCGGCGCGGCAACTGGCCGGGGAGGTCGGGCTGGCGGCGGTGACGCGGAGCGAGCGGGGCAGCCTCATCCTGGCCGGCGAGGCGCGGCATGAGGTGCCGGCGGCGCCGGTGAAGGTGGTGGACACCACCGGGGCGGGCGATGCCTATGCGGCGGGGTTCCTGGCGGCGTTGACCCGGGGCCTGCCCCTGCCGGAATGCGGCCGCTGGGGCTCGGTGGCGGCGGCGGAGGTGATCTCCCATTTCGGGGCGCGGCCGCAGGCGGATCTGCAGGCGCTGGTGGCGGGGACGCTGCCGCCAGGGGCGCGGCCGGTTGCTGATACCCTGGGTTGAGGGGAAAATTCTGCCCCTCTCAAACTCTCCCTCGCACAAGGCCGTAAGGCCCTTTGCCCCCTGAGTTTGGCACGACGGCCCAGCCGGCGAGGCTCAACTCCCGGCTTCCGGAAGCTTTCAGGCCTTGGCGGGTGGCCCCCGAGAGGGTCACGCCATAAAGGCGCGCCTTACGGCGCGACGCCCTCTCGACGCACAGAACCCTCGCATTTCCCGCGCCGAGCGACTATCTGTGCGCCGCAACATGCCGCCAGCCCGCGCCGCCTGGCCCACGCCCTGACCCAGGGCGTTGGGATGGCGCGATTTTGCGTTGCGGCACTCAGGAATCGGACCCCCGATGGAACTCCGCAACGTCGCCATCATCGCCCATGTCGATCATGGCAAGACCACCCTCGTCGACCAGCTGCTGAAGCAGGCCGGCGCCTTCCGCGCCAACCAGCAGGTCGCCGAGCGCGCCCTCGACCGCAACGACCTGGAGCGGGAGCGCGGCATCACCATCCTCGCCAAATCCACCGCCGTCGAGTGGAAGGGCGTGAAGATCAACATCGTGGACACGCCCGGCCACGCCGATTTCGGCGGCGAGGTGGAGCGCATCCTCTCCATGGTGGATGGCGCCATCGTCCTCTGCGACGCCGCCGAGGGCCCCCTGCCCCAGACCAAATTCGTGCTGACCAAGGCGCTGGCCCGCGGCCTGAAGCCCATCGTCGTCATCAACAAGGTGGACCGCCAGGACGCCCGGGCTGACGAGGTGCACAACGAGGTCTTCGACCTCTTCGCCGCCCTCGGCGCCACGGATGAGCAGCTCGACTTCCACACCCTCTTCGCCTCCGGCCGCCAGGGCTGGGCGGATCTGTCGCTGGACGGGCCGCGCAAGGACCTGTCGCCGCTCTTCGACCTGATCCTCTCCCACGTCCCGGCGCCGACCGTCGCGCTGGACAAGCCCTTCGCGATGAACGCGACGATCCTGGAGAGCGACAATTTCCTCGGCCGCATCCTCACCGGCCGCGTCGAGCAGGGCGTGGCCCGGCTGAACATGCCGGTGCGCGTGCTGCGCCAGGACGGCACGGTGGTGGAGACGGGCCGGCTGACCAAGCTGATGACCTTCTCCGGCCTGGACCGCGTCCCCGTGGAGGAGGTGCAGGCGGGCGACATCATCGCCATCGCCGGCCTCGGCAACGCCACCATTCCGGACACCATCGCGGCGCCCGAGGTGACGGAGCCCCTGCCCGCCCTGCCGGTCGATCCGCCGACCCTGGCCATGACCTTCCGCATCAATGACGGTCCGCTGGGCGGCCGCGAGGGCAAGAAGGTCACCTCCCGCCAGATCCGCGACCGCCTCTTCAAGGAAACGGAAGGCAACGTCGCCATCAAGGTGAGGGACTCGGAGGAAGCCGACAGTTTCGAGGTCGCCGGCCGCGGCGAGCTCCAGCTCGGCGTGCTGATCGAGACCATGCGCCGCGAGGGCTTCGAGCTGACCATCGGCCGCCCCCGCGTCCTGACGCGGGAAAACCCGGAGACCGGCGCCCGCGAGGAGCCCTACGAGGAAGCGCTGATCGACGTGGACGAGGCCTATTCCGGCGTCGTCGTCGAGAAGATGTCGCTGCGCAAGGGCCAGATGCAGGACATGCGGCCCTCGGGCGGCGGCAAGGTGCGGCTGACCTTCCTGATCCCGTCGCGCGGCCTCATCGGCTACCACGGCGAGTTCCTGACCGACACCCGCGGCACGGGCATGATGAACCGGCTGTTCCACGGCTACGGCCCCTGGGCCGGGCCGATCGAGGGAAGGCGCAATGGCAGCCTGATCTCCAACTCCGATGGCGAGGCGGTGCAGTACGCGCTGTTCTACCTGCAGGAGCGGGGCGTGCTGTTCGTGGACCCGGGCGTGAAGGTCTATGTCGGCATGATCCTTGGCGAGCACTCCCGGGACAACGACCTGGAAGTGAATCCGATCAAGGAGAAGAAGCTCACCAACATCCGCGCCGCCGGCAAGGATGACGCGCTGCTGCTGACGCCGCCGCGCAGGATGAGCCTGGAGCAGGCCATCGCCTATATCGAGGATGACGAGCTGGTGGAGGTGACGCCCTCCGCCATCCGCCTGCGCAAGCGCTACCTCGACCCGCATGAGCGGAAGAAGCACGCCCGCCGCGCGGAGAGCGAGGCGGCCTGAATCATTCCCCATGACGTTGCTGCGCGACGTCATGGGGATGCCTTTTCCCCACGGATCGCACAGCCTGCCGCGGCAAAGCCGCGGCAGGGCAACAGCGGATCCGGTTGAGGTGGGGCGCTGCAGGCCCCGGGCATAGGCGGCGGCTCAGTTCAGCCGCTGCCGCAGCTCCTCCATCACCTGGCGGATACGGCGGGCCGCCTCGCCTTCCGGTTCCAGTTCCAGGGAGCGTTCCAGGCAGGACAGCGCCGCCGAGATGCGGTCCAGGCGCTGGTTCATCAGCCCCGCCTCCCGCCACAGCACCACCGCCTCCGGCGCCAGGCGCAGCATGTCCTCGGCGCAGGCCAGGGCGCCGGCCATGTCGCCGCTGCGCAACCTCCGCAGCTTGATGTTGTTCTGTAGTCGCAACAGGACCTGGCGCTTGCCCATCGGCCGCAGCAGCCCCGGCCGCAGCTCCGCCCGCTCGCCCTCGATGCGCTTGATCAGCAGGCGCAGGTCGGGCGCCGAAAGGCCGGTGCCGCCATCGAAGACATCGACGATGGCTTGGCCGTTCCGGCCTTCCACCGCCAGCAGGAAATGGCCGGGGAAGTCGATCCCATGCGCCGTCCAGCCCGCCGCCTCCGCCGCATGCAGCCAGAGGATGCCGAGCGCGACCGGCAGCCCCAGCTTCCGCTCCACCACGCGGATGAGGTTGGCATTCGCCATATCCTCGTAATTCCGGCTGTCGCCGGCGAAGCCGAAGCGGCCATGGATCACCTCGGCCAGGGCGGCGCGGCGCCGCTCGGCATCGCCCGCATCCGCCTCCGGATCCGCCGTGGCGGCGGCGACGGCGGCCTGCGCCAAACCGGTGAGCTGCGCCGCCGCTTCCCGCCAATCCGCCTCCGGCGCATCGATGCGGGCAAGCTGCAGCGCAACCGCCGCAAGGTCGAGCTCCGCATCGGGCAGGGTGCCGGCGGCCTCGAGCGCAGCCCGTGCCTCCGCCTCTGGGGTGTCAGCCATGCCCTCACTCTTGTCCCGGCACGGCCGAAGGGCAAGCGCCCCGCGCGCTCAATGCGCGGCGGGAACCATCCGGCCGAGAGGGCGGCCGCCGAAGATATGGACGTGGAAATGCGGCACTTCCTGCCCGGCATCCGCGCCCATGTTGGCGAGGATGCGATACCCCCCCTCCTCCAGCCCCAGCGCCTTGGCGGTGGCGGAGACGGCCCGCCAGAAGCCCGCGATCAGCTCCGCCGGGGCCGAGGCGTGGAAATCCGCGGCGCTGACATAGGGGCCTTTCGGGATCACCAGCACATGCACCGGCGCCTGGGGGTGGATGTCGTGGAAGGCCAGGGCCCAGGAATCCTCATGGACCTTCTTGCAGGGGATCTCGCCGCGCAGGATGCGGGCGAAGATGTTGCCCTCGTCATAGGGGGGCAGGCCGGTGACGGACATCGGATGCGGCTCCTGTGCTGGCGGGGGCTTCGCCCCCAAGACCCCCAGGGGGCTCTGCCCCCTGCACCCCCGCCGGGGAGGGGACCCCTCCCCGGACCCCGGTGTGAGTTTGCAGGCTCAACCCACGGGTCGGAAACTCAGGCCGCCGCCGAGGCCGGCTTCTGCCCGGCGGCTGCTACGCTCAGAACTCCCGCGGCGGCCGCGGGCGCCGGGGCGGGCGCGGGCCGCTGCCGAACTGGTCCTGCTGGTGGGACGGCATCCGCCGCTCCCGCGGCGGCGGCGGCGGCGCGGCCAGGTCCGCCTCCAGCTCCTTGATCTTGCCGGCGATGGAGGTGCGCAACTCCGGCGAGGTGTGCGGCTTCAGCGTGCGGATCGTCTCCTTCAGCTCCGCCAGCAGGCGCACCTTCTCCTCCCGCGTCCGCTTCAGCGGGCGGTTGTCGGAGAACTGGCCGTCATAGGAACGCATGTGACTGACTCCCCGGGCATGGTTATGGGCGGGGCGTCGCGCGCCCTGCCGCTTGTCGGCGCAGCCTAGAGCAATATCCGATCGCGTGGAATCACCCGATCGGATTTCTTGCGCTAGAAAACATAATGTCTGGAGCAGCTTATCTGCGGTCCGCCAGAACGGAGGCTGCTCCAGCAGACCGCAGCGCCGGGTTTCGGAAAAAGCCGCGCCTCAGATGTCCAGCATCAGCCGGCGCGGATCCTCGATGCTCTCCTTCACCCGGACGAGGAAGCTGACCGCTTCCTTTCCGTCCACAATGCGGTGGTCGTAGGAGAGGGCGAGGTACATCATCGGCCGCACCTCGACCTTGCCGTTCACGACCATCGGCCGCTCCTGGATCTTGTGCATGCCGAGAATGCCGCTCTGCGGCGGGTTCAGGATGGGCGTCGACATCAGGCTGCCATAGATGCCGCCATTGGTGATGGTGAAGCTGCCGCCCGCCATCTCCTCCAGCTTCAGCTGCCCGTCGCGGACGCGCTTGCCGAAGCTGCCGATGGTCTTCTCGATCTCGGCGAAGCCCATCTTGTCGGCATTGCGCAGCACCGGCACCACCAGGCCGTTCGGGCCGCCGACGGCGATGCCCATATGGACGAAATGCTTGTAGATGATGGTGTCGCCGTCGATCTCGGCGTTCACCGCCGGGAATTCCTTCAGCGCCGCGACGCAGGCCTTCACGAAGAAGGACATGAAGCCGAGGCGGACGCCGTGCTTCTTCTCGAAGACGTCGCGGTATTCCGTGCGCAGCGCCATCGCCGCGCCCATATCCACCTCGTTGAAGGTGGTGAGCATGGCGGCGGTGTTCTGCGCCTCCTTCAGCCGCCGCGCGATGGTGATGCGCAGGCGGGTCATCTTCACCCGCTCCTCGCCCGGCTCCTCAGCGCGGGGGGCGGCGGGCTTCGCGGCGGGCGCGGCCGGCGCCGGGCGGGCCAGGAACTCCAGCACGTCGCCCTTGCTGATGCGGCCGTCCTTCGCCGTGCCGGTGCCGACCTGCTCGGCCGTGACGTTGTTCTCGGCCATCATCTTGGCCGCGGCGGGCAGCGGCGCATGGGTGCCGGGCACGGCCACCGGGCCGGCCGGCACCCGCGGCGTCTCCACCTTGGGCTGCGCCACGGCCGCGGGCACCGGGGCCGGGGCGGGCTGCGGCTTGGCCGGGGCGGCACCCGCGCCGGCGCTGGCGCCGATCACGCCCAGCACCGCGCCGGGGGCGACTTCCGCGCCCTCATCGGCGGCGATGGATTCGATGACGCCGGCGGCCGGCGCATTCACCTCCACCGTCACCTTGTCCGTCTCCAGCTCGACCAGCGGCTCATCCACCGCCACGGCCTCGCCGGCCTTCTTCAGCCAGCGCGCCACCGTCGCGCTGGAAACGCTTTCGCCCAGGGTGGGCACCAGGATGTCCGTCGCCATATCTCGCTACCTTCCCGACACGCCGCGCCTCAAAGACCCAGCGCCTGCCGCACCAGGGTTTCCTGTTCCTGGCTGTGCACCTTGGCGAGGCCGGTCGCCGGGCTCGCCGCCTCGCGGCGGCCGACGAATTCCGGGCGCTTCGCCGCGATGTCCAGCTCCTTCAGCACCTTCTCCAACCGCCGGTCGACAAAGCCCCAGGCGCCCATGTTCTCGGGCTCCTCCTGGCACCACACCACCTCGGCGCGCTTATAGGGCGCCAGCGCGGTCTTGAGGCCGGCGACCGGGAAGGGGTGCAGCTGCTCCAGCCGAATCAGCGCCACGTCCTTGATACCCTTGTCGCGGCGCTCCTGCAGCAGGTCGTAATAGACCTTGCCGCTGCAGAGCACGACGCGCTTCACCTCTTCCTCCGGCGCGATCGCATCGATCTCCGGGATCACGTAGCGGAAGGCGCTGCCCGGGCCGAAATCCGCCAGGCTGCTGACCGCCAGCTTGTGCCGCAGCAGCGATTTCGGCGTCATCAGGATCAGCGGCTTGCGGTAGTTGGCCTTCAGCTGCCGCCGCAGCGCGTGGAAGTAGTTGGCCGGCGTGGTCAGGTTGCAGACCCGCATGTTCCGCTCGGCGCAGAGCTGCAGGTAGCGCTCCAGCCGCGCGGAGGAATGCTCCGGCCCCTGCCCCTCATAGCCATGCGGCAGCAGCATCACGAGGCCCGACATGCGCAGCCACTTCGTCTCCGCGCTGGCGATGAACTGGTCGATGATGACCTGGGCGCCATTGGCGAAGTCGCCGAACTGCGCCTCCCACAGCACCAGGGTGTGCGGATCCGCCAGCGAGTAGCCGTAGTCGAAGCCCAGCACGCCGAACTCCGAAAGCAGGCTGTTGAAGGCCTCGAATTTCGGCTGGCCCTCGCGGATGTTGTTCAGGGGTACGTATTCCGCCTGGGTCTTCTGGTCGATGAGGTAGGCGTGGCGGTGGCTGAAGGTGCCGCGCTGCACATCCTCGCCGGAAAGCCGCACGCGGTGGCCTTCCAGCAGCAGCGTGCCGAAGCCCAGCGCCTCGCCGGTCGCCCAGTCGATCCCCTCGCCGCTCTCGATCGCCTGCTTCTTGGCCTCGAGCTGCCGGGCGATCTTCGGGTTGACCGCGAAACCCTCCGGCACCCTTGCCAGCGCGGCGCCCACCTCGCGCAGCGTCTCCAGCGGGACGGCGGTGGCGTGGAGCTGCTCCACCTCCTCCCCCACCGCAACGGGCTTGAGGCCGGCCCAATGGCCTTCCAACCAGTCCGCCTTGTTCGGCTTGAAGCTCTGCGCCGCCTGGTGCGCCTCTTCCAGCTTCTGGTTGAAGGCGTCCAGCATCGCCTGGCTTTCCTCGGCCGGCACCGCGCCCTCGGCCGCCAGGCGCTCGGCATAGAGGGTGCGGGTCGTCTTCATCTCCCGGATCCGGCCATACATGATCGGCTGGGTGAAGGCCGGCTCGTCGCTCTCATTGTGGCCGTGCCGGCGATAGCAGACGATGTCCACCACCACATCGGTGGAGAATTGCTGGCGGAATTCGGTGGCGAGGCGGGCGACGAAGACCACCGCCTCCGGGTTGTCGCCGTTCACGTGCCAGATCGGCGCCTGCACGCTCTTCGCCACGTCGGTGCAGTACAGGCCGGAATAGGCATGCACCGGGACGGTGGTGAAGCCGATCTGGTTGTTGGTGACGATATGGATGGTGCCGCCGGTGCGGTAGCCGATGAGCTGGCTCATCGCCAGCGTCTCATAGACCACGCCCTGGCCGGCGAAGGCGGCATCGCCATGCAGCAGGATGCCCATGACGGAGTGCCGCCCCTTGGTGTCCCCCGCCATGTCCTGGCGCGCCCGCACCTTGCCGGCAACCACCGGGTTCACCGCCTCGAGATGGGAGGGGTTGGGCTGCAGCGAGAGGTGGATGGTCCGCCCCGCCACCTCGATATCCGTGCTGGTGCCGAGATGGTATTTCACGTCGCCCGAGCCCTGGACGTCGTCCGGATTGGCGCCGACGCCCTTGAACTCGGAGAAGACCTGGGTGAAGGGCTTCTTCACCACATTCACCAGCATGTTCAGCCGGCCGCGATGCGCCATGCCGATGGCGATCTCGTTCACCCCGGCCTTCGCCGCGGTCTCGATCACCGTCTGCACCGCGGGGATGGTGCTCTCGCCGCCCTCCAGGCCGAAGCGCTTGGTGGAGACGTATTTGCGGGCGCAGAAGGCCTCGAAGCCCTCGGCCTCGGTGAGCTGGGAAAGGATCTGGCGCTTGCCCGCGGCGTCGAAGGCGGAGACCCAGGGGGCGCCTTCCATGCGCTGCTGGATCCAGGCCTTCTGCTCCGGATCCTGGATGTGCATGAACTCGACGCCGATCGGGCCGCAATAGGTGGCGCGGCAGACCTCGAGGATCTGGCGGACCGAGGCGGTCTCCAGCCCCAGCACGCCGTTGATGAAGATCGGGCGGTCGAGATCGGCCTCGGTAAAGCCCCAGAAGGCCGGGGAGAGTTCCTGGTGCGGCTTCGGCTGCTGCAGGCCGAGCGGGTCGAGCTGCGCCTCCAGATGGCCGCGCACCCGATAGCTGCGGATCAGCATCAGGGCGCGGATGGAATCGAGCTGGGCGGCGCGGATCGCGGCGGGGTCGGCGGCGGCGGCCGCCTTGCCGTCCCTCCCCTTCGCGGCGGGCGGGGCCTCCGGCTCCGGCGCGAAGCCGCCCCGCGGCCGCGGGGCCCAGGAGGCGCCGAGGGCATCGGTCAGCACCGCCCGCGCATCGTCGTTCAGCGCGGCGAAAAGCTCGGCGAAGGAAGGATCGACGCTGCCGGGATTCTCCACCCAGCGGGCATAGGTATCCGCGAGATAGGCGGCATTTGCGCCCGTCATCGCGCTGGCGAGAATATCCACTCCGGCCATGTTCATCTCCCTGCCGGCCCATCCTCGGCCGGTGGTGCACACCATCATGCGCGGAAGCCGCGCGGGGATGCCGCGCGGGGCACGCGCGGGCCTGAACAGCATTCCGGCGCCGCGCGGACCTCAGATAGGACGCCGGCGCCGGTTAACATAGGGTCTCAGCCCTGCTTTTGCGGCAGGTTCGGCCCGCCGCCTGGCATTCCCCCTCTTGCCCCCTGCCCCGCGCCTGCGCACGGGCGGGGCGGGACCTCAGCCCTTCAGCGCCCGCACCATGGTGGAGCCGAGCGCCGCCGGGCTGTCCGCGACATGGATGCCGGCGGAGGCCATGGCTTCCATCTTCGCCGCCGCCGTATCCTTGCCGCCCGAGATCACCGCGCCGGCATGGCCCATGCGCCGGCCGGGCGGGGCCGTGGCGCCGGCGATGAAGCCGACCACCGGCTTGTTCGGCTTGCCCGGGCCGAAATTCTCACGCCGCAGGTACTCGGCGCCGATCACCTCCGCCTCGCCGCCGATCTCGCCGATCATGATGATCGACTTCGTCGCCTCGTCCTTCAGGAACATCTCAAGGACGTCGATGAAGTCCAGCCCCTTCACCGGGTCGCCGCCGATGCCGACGCAGGTGGACTGGCCGAGCCCCGCCGCCGTGGTCTGCGCCACCGCCTCATAGGTCAGCGTCCCGGAGCGGGAGACGATGCCGACCGAGCCGGCGCGGTGGATATGGCCGGGCATGATGCCGATCTTGCACTGCTCCGGCGTGATCACGCCCGGGCAGTTCGGCCCGACCAGGACCGACTTCGAGCCGGAGAGCGCCCGCTTCACCCGCACCATGTCGAGTACCGGAATGCCCTCGGTGATGCAGATGACGAGCGGCACCTCGGCGTCGATCGCTTCCAGGATCGCATCCGCCGCGAAGGGCGCGGGCACGTAGATGACGGAGGCATTGGCCTGCGTCTTCTCCACGCATTCCGCCACCGTGTCGAAGACCGGCAGGTTCAGCTCCGGGTGCATGGTGCCGCCCTTGCCCGGCGTGGTGCCGCCGACATAGGTGGAGCCATAGGCGATGCCCTGGCTGGCATGGAAGGTGCCCTGGGCGCCGGTGAAGCCCTGGGTCATCACGCGGGTGTTGCGATCGACGAGAACGGCCATGGCTCAGGCGCCCTTCTTGACCGCCGCGACCACCTTCTGGGCGGCGTCGGCCAGGTTGTCGGCGGGGATGATGGCGAGGCCGCTCTCGGCCAGGATCTTCTTGCCCAGCTCCACATTCGTGCCCTCGAGCCGGACGACCAGCGGCACGGAGAGGGAGAGGTTCTTGCTGGCTTCGACGATGCCGCTGGCGATCATGTCGCACTTGGCGATGCCGCCGAAGATGTTCACCAGGATCGCCTTGACGTTGGCGTCCGAGGTGATGATCCGGAACGCCTCCGTCACCCGCGCCGCGTTCGCCGTGCCGCCGACATCGAGGAAGTTCGCCGGCGAGGAGCCGTAGAGCTTGATGATGTCCATCGTCGCCATGGCCAGGCCGGCGCCGTTCACCATGCAGCCGATCTCGCCGTCCAGCGCGACGTAGTTCAGCTCGTGGCGGGTGGCGTCCAGCTCCTTCGGATCCATCTCGCTGTCGTCACGCAGGCCCTCGAGGTCCTTGTGGCGGAACAGCGCGTTGTCGTCGAAGGAGACCTTGGCGTCGAGCGCCACGATCTCCCCCGCGCCGGTGACGACCAGCGGGTTGATCTCGACGATGGCGCAGTCGAGTTCGAGGAAGGCGCCGTAGAGGCTGGTGACGAACTTGGTGAAGCTCGCCACCTGCTTGCCGGTGAGGCCGAGGCCGAAGGCCAGCTTCCGCGCATGGAAGCCGGAGATGCCGGAGGCCGGATCGACATGCACCTTCAGGATCTTCTCGGGGTGGCTGGCCGCCACCTCCTCGATCTCCATGCCACCCTCGGTGGAGGCCATGATGACCACGCGGGAGGTGGAGCGGTCCACCAGCAGGCCGAGATAGAGCTCCCGCTTGATGTCGCAGCCCGCCTCCACATAGACGCGGGAGACGAGCTTGCCGCCCGGCCCGGTCTGCTTGGTGACGAGGGTATGGCCGATCATCGCCGCGGCGGCGGCCTTCGCCTCCTCCGGCGATTTCGCCAGCCGGACGCCGCCCTTGCCGTTCGGGTCATCGGCGAAGCGGCCGGCGCCGCGGCCGCCGGCATGGATCTGCGACTTCACCACATAGATGGGGCCGGGCAGCTTCCTCGCCGCCGCCTCCGCCTCCTCCGGCGTCCAGGCCACATGGCCTTCCAGCACCGCGACGCCACGCTGCCGCAGCAGCTCCTTCGCCTGGTATTCGTGGATGTTCATGCTGGCCTGGCTCCGCCGGAGGGTGGGATCAAACGCCGAGCTTCTTGAAGTCCTCGATCAGCTTCTTCACCGCGTCGCAGCTCTTGTCGAAGGCGGCCTTCTCCTCCGGCGTGAACTGCACCTCGACGATGCGCTCCACGCCCTTGGCGCCGATCACCACCGGCACGCCGACATAGAAGCCCTTCTGGCCGTACTCGCCATTCAGCAGCACGGCGCAGGGCAGCACCCGCTTCTTGTCCAGCAGGTAGCTCTCCGCCATGGCGATGGCCGAGGCGGCCGGGGCGTAGAAGGCCGAGCCCTTCTCCAGCAGCTTCACGATCTCGCCGCCGCCATTGGCCGTGCGGTTCACGATGGCGTCGATCTTCTCCTGCGTCGTCCAGCCCATCTTGATCAGATCGGGCACCGGGATGCCGGCGACGGTGGAGTAGCGGGTCAGCGGCACCATGGTGTCGCCATGGCCGCCCAGCACGAAGGCGGTCACGTCCTCGACCGAGACGCCGAATTCCTGGGCCAGGAAGAGGCGGAAGCGGCTGCTGTCCAGCACGCCGGCCATGCCCACCACGCGCTCCGGCGGCAGGCCGGATTTCTGCTGCAGCACCCACACCATCACGTCGAGCGGATTGGTGATGCAGATGACGAAGGCGTTCGGGGCGTAGGTCTTGATGCCCTCACCGACCTTGGCGATGACCTCGGCGTTCTTGGTCAGCAGGTCGTCGCGGCTCATGCCCGGCATGCGCGGGAAGCCGGCGGTCACGATGCAGACATCGGCGCCGGCGATGGCGGCGTAGTCGCCGGTGCCGGCCATGTTGGAATCGAAGCCGTCCACCGGGCCGGACTGCATGATGTCCAGCGCCTTGCCCGCGGCGACGCCGGGGAAGACGTCGAACAGGACGACATCGCCCAGTTCCTTGAGGCCGATCAGGTGGGCGAGCGTCCCACCGATGTTGCCGGCGCCGATCAGCGCGATCTTCTTGCGGGCCATGACGCGTCCCTTGCCTGTGGACTATGCGAATGCTGCGCTGCTTCCTAGCCCGGCCCGGAAAGGGCGACAAGGCGCGGGTCAGGCGGCCCGGCCGGCGCCCGGGGCCGGTGGCGGAGCCCCGCGGGATGGGCGGGCGAGTTGCAGGAACGACAAGGGGAAGACCGGGGGCGCTGCCCGTTGGCGGCAGCGCCGCCCCCCCTCGCCGGGGCCAGGACCTGGCCCCGGCCCCGGTGGGGATTGGAGTCGCGGGCCGGCATCATCCGGCGATTATGTCGCCGTTTCCGTCTGCGACGGACAAGGCGGCTCGCGTTCGGATCGAACGACCATGGACGGGACGGGCCCCAACTCAAGGTTTCCAAAGGCCCTTCAGCCTTTGGCAGGGGAAGTTTGAGGGAGACGGCGTCCCCCCTCACGCCGCCCGCAGCGCCTCATAGGCCGCCCGCACCAGCACCGGCCCGTGCCGGCGTTCCAGCCGGCGGATGGTGAAATGCGCCGTGGCGATGCCGCGGAAATGCTCCAGGAAGGCCAGGTTCACCGCCGCCCCGCCCGCCGCGCCCAGCAGCGGCGCCGCCTGGGCGGAGAGCTTCACCGCCACCGGCGCCCCGAACCGCGCCGCGACAGCGCCGAGGAAGCCCGGCAGCAGCCCGGCCAGCCCCCGCCCTACCGTGCCTTGCAAGGTCTCGGCCAGGGCCAGGCGCAGGGCGAAATAGCCGCTCTCCGCCGCGTCATCCGCCGGGTCCCGGCCCCCCAGGGCAAAGACCTTCAGGCATTCCGCCTGCACCTCCGGCCGGGCCAGGTCCTCCCCCTGCTCCGCCGCGATGGCCGCGACCTGCCGCAGCAGCAGGGTGGTGGAGACCGGCAATTCCAGCAGCGTCCCCGGCAGGCCCAGCGCCCCGCCGGCGACCCCGGAGGCGGCCAGCAGCCCCCGGTGCAGCCAGGCGCCGGAGAGCGGCGTCGGGTTGCGCGCCGGCTCGCTCCGCAGCGCGGTGCGCAGGGCGATCCCCAGCGCCCGCTCCACCGCCGCCGTCAGCAGGCGCTGGGCCGGCCCCGGCAGGCGCCGCCGCAGCGAGTCGACCGAGCTGCCGACCAGGGCGGCGAGCCGCATGGGCAGGGAGACCCCCTCCAGCACGGCGACGGCGGATTGCAGCTCCGCCTGGGCCTCCTCCGGCAGGGTGGCGGGCACGGGCAGGGTTCGGTCGTTCATCGTGCGCGGAATAACCTTCGGGATGGCGCCGGGTTCGCCGGCCCGGCAGGATGTGGGGAGGAGCCCGGAGACCCGCCATGGATGGCAGCCTCGCCCCCAGCCAGATCCGCACCGCCTGCCCGCATGACTGCCCAAGCGCCTGCGTGCTGGAGGTGGAGAAGCTCTCGCCGACCCGCATCGGCCGGGTGCGGGGCTCGGCAGCCTATGACTACACGGCCGGCACCTGCTGCGCGAAGGTCGCCCGCTATGCGGAGCGGGTGCACCATCCCGGCCGGCTGGCACGGCCGCTGCTGCGTGCCGGCGCCAAGGGCGAGGGGCGCTTCGCCGAGATCGGCTGGGAGGAGGCGCTGGACCGCATCGCCGCCGCCTTCCGGGCGGCCGCGGCGGAGCACGGGCCGGAGGCGGTCTGGCCCTATCACAGCGGCGGGACGCTCGGCGTGCTTTCCCGCTGGGGGATCGACCGGCTGCGGCACGTGATGGGCTATTCCCGGCAGATCTCCACCATCTGCGTCACCCCGGCGCAGATGGGCTGGAAGGCCGGCATCGGCGCCGCCCGCGGCAGCGACCCCCGGCGAGTGGCGGAGGCCGATCTGATCCTGATGTGGGGCGGCAACCCGGTCTCCACCCAGGTCAATCTGATGACGCATATCCAGCGGGCGCGGAAATCGCGCGGGGCGAAGCTGGTGGTCATCGACGCCTATCGCTCGCCCTCCATCGAGGCGGCCGATCTCGGCCTGGTGCTGCGGCCGGGGACGGATGCCGCCCTGGCCCTGGCGCTGATGGCGGCGGCGCTGGAGGCGGGGGCGGCGGACCGGGCCTTCCTGGCGCAGCATACCGACTGGTCGGCGGAGGTGGAGGCGCATATTCGCGGCCACTCCATCCCTTGGGCGGCGGAGGTGACGGGCCTGACGGTTGCCGAGATCGAGGAACTGGCCCGGCTCTATATCGGCACGGAGCGGCTGTTCCTGCGCGCCGGGGTTGGCTTCACCCGCCACCGCAACGGCGCCGCCACCATGCATGCCGTCTCCTGCCTCGCCGCCCTGACCGGCGCCTGGGCGAAGCAGGGCGGCGGCGCCTTCTTCTACGCGCTGGATGGCTGGGGGCTGGACACGCGCCTTGCCTGGGCCAGCGACCGGATCGATCCCAAGGTGCGGGTGCTGGACCAGTCCCGCATCGGCGCCGTACTGAACGGGGAGCGTGACGCGCTCTGCGGCGGCCCGCCGGTCAAGGCCATGCTGATCCAGAACGCCAACAGCGCGGAGGTGGCGCCGGACAGCCACGCCGTGCGCCGTGGCCTGGCGCGGGAGGACCTGTTCCTCGCGGTGCATGAGCAATTCCTGACGCCGACCGCCGCCTTCGCCGACATCGTCCTGCCGGCCACCACCTTCCTGGAGCAGAACGACATCACCATGGGCCTCGGCCACACGGCGCTGACAGTGGCGCCGCAGGTGATCGAGCCCTATGCCGAGGCGCGGCCCAACCACGCGGTGGTGCAGGGGCTGGCGGCCAGGCTGGGGGCGGAGCATCCCGGCTTCGGGATGAGCGATGTCGAGATCCTGGACGCGACGCTCCGCGCCTCCGGCCAGGGCGGCTGGGCGGAGGCGGTGGCGGCGGGCTTCCTGCCGGTGCCGAACGCCATCCCCTCCGGCGCGGCGTTCGAGGGCTTCCCGCAGCCGGATGGGCGCTTCCGCTTCCGCCCGGACTGGCCGGCGCTCGGCCCCTATGGCGGCGAGATGCCCTGCCTGCCGAGCTACTGGCAGAAGCTGGAATGGGCGGGGGCGGAGACGCCCTTCCGCCTCATCACCCCGCCGGCCCGGAGTTTCCTGAACACCAGCTTCACCGAGACCCCGGGCTCGAAAAAGCGGGAGGGGGCGCCGCTGCTGCGGGTGCACCCGCGGGACGCGGCACGGCTCGGCATTGCCGACGGGGCGATGGTGCGCATCGGCAATGCGCGGGGGGCGCTGACGCTGCGGGCGATGCAGTTCGACGGCGTGCTGGAAGGGGTGCTGGCGCTGGAGGGCATCTCGCCCAGCGCGGAATTCCCGGAGGGCATCGGGGTGAATGCGCTGGTTGGCGCCGATCCGGTGGCGCCGGCGGGGGGTGTCGCGTTCCACGACATTGCGGTGTGGCTGCGGGCGGCGGGTTGAGGAGGGCTCTGCCCTCCTCAAGCTCCTTCCGCCAAAGGCCGAAGGGGAACGTTATAACGCCCGTATCTACAGGATGTACCGGCTGAGATCCGCGCTCCCGGCCAGCGGCCCCACCTTCTCCCGCACATAGGCGGCATCCACCGGCACGCTCTCGCCGCTGCGGTCGCTGGCGGTGAAGCTGATCTCCTCCAGCAGCCGCTCCAGCACCGTCGCCAGGCGCCGCGCCCCGATATTCTCGACCTTGGCGTTGATGTCGGCGGCGAGGTCGGCGATGGCGTCCACCGCATCCTCCCGCATCTCCAGCGTCACGCCCTCCGTCCCCAGCAGCGCCACATACTGCTTGATGAGGGAATGCTCCGGCTCGGTCAGGATGCGGCGGAAATCGTCGCGGGTCAGGGCGGAGAGTTCCACCCGGATCGGCAGCCGCCCCTGCAGCTCCGGCAGCAGGTCTGAGGGCTTGCTCAGGTGGAAAGCGCCGGAGGCGATGAAGAGGATGTGGTCCGTCTTCACCGGCCCATGCTTGGTGGTGACGGTGGTGCCCTCGATCAGCGGCAGCAGGTCGCGCTGCACGCCCTCGCGGCTGACATCCCCGCCCTTCACGCCGTTCTCCGAGCCGCGGGCGATCTTGTCCACCTCGTCGAGGAAGACGATGCCGTTGTTCTCGGCATTCGCCACCGCCTCGCGGGTCAGCTGCTCCTGGTCCAGCAGCTTGTCGGCCTCGTCCTTCAGCAGGGCCTGGCGCGCCTCGGCGACGGTCATCTTCCGCGCCTTGGTGCGGCCGCCGAACATCTTGCCCAGCATCTCCTGCATGTTCTGCATCTGGATGCCCTGGGCGCCGGGCAGGTCGATCATGCCGATCGGCATCCCGCCGCCGGCATCGGCCACCTGCACCTCCACCTCGCGGCCCTCGAGCTGGCCTTCCCGCAGCATGCGGCGGAATTTCAGCCGCGTCTCGCCGGAGGCCCCCTCGCCGACCAGCGCCGTCACCAGCCGCTCCTCGGCCGCCAGCTCCGCCTTGGCCTGCACCGATTTGCGCGAGGCCTCGCGGGTCTGGGTGATGGAGACCTCGACCAGGTCCCGCACGATGCTTTCCACGTCGCGGCCGACATAGCCGACCTCGGTGAACTTGGTCGCCTCCACCTTCAGGAAGGGCGCGTTGGCCAGCTTGGCCAGGCGGCGGGCGATCTCCGTCTTGCCGCAGCCCGTCGGCCCGATCATCAGGATGTTCTTCGGCACCACCTCCTCGCGCAGCCCTTCGGGAAGCTGCTGCCGGCGCCAGCGGTTGCGCAGCGCGATGGCCACGGCCCGCTTCGCGTCCTTCTGGCCGACGATGTAGCGGTCAAGCTCCGAGACGATCTCGCGTGGAGAGAGGTTGACGGCGTCGGTCATCAGGCGGCTTCCAGGGTTTCGAGCACGATGTTGCCATTGGTGTAGACGCAGATGTCGCCGGCGATCTTCATGGCGCGGCGGCAGATCTCCTCCGCCCCCAGCCCTTCCACCGGCAGCAGCGCCCGCGCCGCGGCCAGCGCGTAATTGCCGCCGGAGCCGATGCCGATGACGGCATCCTCCGGCTCCAGCACGTCGCCCTGGCCGGTCAGCAGCAGGGAGCGTCTGGCGTCGGCGACGGCCAGCAGCGCCTCCAGCCGGCGCAGGTAGCGGTCGCTCCGCCAATCCTTGGCGAGTTCGACGCAGGCGCGCTCGAGCTGGTCGGGGAAGCGTTCCAGCTTCGCCTCCAGCCGCTCCAGCAGGGTGAAGGCATCGGCGGTGGCGCCGGCGAAGCCGGCCAGGACCTTGCCGCCGGCAATCCGGCGGACCTTGCGGGCATTGCCCTTCACCACCGTCTGGCCGAGCGAGACTTGGCCGTCGCCCGCCATGGCGACGATCCCGCCCTTGCGGACGGAGAGGATGGTGGTGCCGTGCCAGCCCAGAGGGTCATGTTGAATCGTGGACATGGCGCGGGAGATGGCGCTTCCGGCCCCTCGCTGCAACGGCGCACCTCCCCGTGAGCCGCACCCGCCCCGCATGACGGACCAGCATGAATAGTATACAAAAAACCTGGAGAGTTACACGGGGAACGTCCATGTCACGAAAGCTGGTTGCGGAATTCCTGGGGACGCTCTGGCTGGTCCTCGGCGGCTGCGGCGCGGCCGTGCTCGCGGCCAAATTCCCGGAGGTCGGCATCGGCCTCGTCGGCGTCTCGCTGGCCTTCGGCCTCACCGTCCTCACCATGGCCTATGCGGTCGGGCATGTCTCCGGCGCGCATTTCAACCCCGCCGTCACCGCCGGGCTGGTGGCGGCCGGCAGGCTGCGGGCCGGGGAGGCGCTGGGCTACATCCTGTCCCAGCTCCTCGGCGGCATCGCTGGCGCGGCGATCCTCTACCTCATCGCCTCGGGGAATGAGGGCTTCAGCACCGCCGCCGGTTTCGCCGCCAATGGCTACGGGGCGCATTCGCCCGGCGGCTACTCCATGGCGGCCGCCTTCCTCGCCGAATTCGTGATGACCTTCTTCTTCCTGCTGGTCATCCTCGGCATCACCAGCAGCCGGGCGCCGGCGGGCTTCGCACCGCTGGCCATCGGCCTCTGCCTGACGCTGATCCACCTGGTCAGCATCCCGGTCACCAATACCAGCGTGAACCCGGCCCGCAGCACGGGCCCCGCCCTCTTCGTCGGGGACTGGGCGCTGGGGCAGCTCTGGCTGTTCTGGCTGGCGCCCCTGGCCGGGGCGGTGGTGGCCGGGCTGGTGCATTCCTGGCTGGGGGCGGTGGATGAGGTGGCGGAGCGCGAGGCGGCGGCCCGGCTGGCGGCACGGGAGCCGGGCGAGCCCCTGGCCCCGGCCACGGCCCGCCCGCCGCGCTAGGGGCTTCCCCACAAAGCCGCTGCACGGCTTTGTGGCCCCCCGGATTCGCTGAACTCCAGAAGCTTCGCACAGCCTTCCGCGGCCAAGCCGCGGAAGGGCATCGGACGGCAGCGGGTCTGGCGCTCCGCCAAATCCCTCCGCTTCCCGGAGCGGCCTCCGGGCGGCCCGACCGGAACCTGGGGCGCCCATGCCCACCCTGGCTCCGGTCCGGCCGGTCGGACTTTCGTATTCAATATCCTTGGTGCCGGCACACAACTTGTGGTTCAAGGCGCCATGCCTGTCTTTACCGCCCACGTTCTCCTGCAATGCCTCGGCGCCCTGCTCGCCTGGGCACTGATCGACCGCCATGGCCGCACCGGCCCGGCGCTGCTGGAAGCCGGCTTCGCCTGGGCGCTGCCCCTGGTCTCGGCCGCCGCGGCCGGGCTCACGGGGGAATCCCTCACCCTGGTCGCCGCCAGCGGCATCCTGTTCAACCTCGCGAATTGGGGCTGGCAGCAGCTCCCCCGGTGATGCCGCAGCCCCCCTGTCGGACAGCTGACCGGGACGTGGCAGGACGGCCACGCCCCCTGGCCGCCTTGCCTCTCGCCAACCCGCCGGCCGCGGCGTAGAGAGCGCCACATGGACGCCGCCACCGCAGGGCAGGGCGAGGCACGCCGTGCCACCATCGCCCGCAAGACCGCCGAAACCGACATCCGCGCCACGCTGACGCTGGACGGCACCGGCCAGGTGCGCGTGGCCACCGGCATCGGCTTCCTCGACCACATGCTGACGGCGCTCGGCCGCCACGGATTGTTCGACCTCGAGGTGCAGGCCACGGGCGACCTGCATATCGACGGCCACCACACCACCGAGGATGTCGGCATCGTGCTCGGCCAGTGCCTGCGCCAGGCGCTGGGGGAGAAGCGCGGCATCCGCCGCTACGGCCATGCCCTGCTGCCGATGGACGAGGCGCTGGCCGAGGCCGCCATCGACATCTCCGGCCGCCCCTACCTCGCCTGGTCCGTGCCCTTCCAGCGCGACAAGGTCGGCACGATGGATACCGAGCTCTTCGAGGAATTCTTCCGCGCTTTCACCTTCAATGCCGGCATCACCCTCCATCTGACCTTGAAGGCAGGCACCAACGCGCACCATGTGGCCGAGGCCTGCTTCAAGGCACTGGCCCGCAGCCTCCGCATGGCGGTGGAGCTGGATTCCCGGGCCGCGGATGCGATCCCCTCCACCAAGGGGGTGCTGGAGGCCTGATGCGCGTCTGGACCGTCCATCTTCCGCCCGAGGCCAGCAGCCTTGCGCGGAGAGGCAGCGTGCCTGCGACCGGCACGCCCCCTGCCCCTGCCCGGCCCGTACCTGCCCGCCCCGCGCTGATGCTGCAGGAGGGCTTCGCCTGGGGCGCCTTCCTGTTCGGCCCGCTCTGGCTGCTGCGGCACCGCCTCTGGCTGGAGGCGGCGATCTGGCTCGGCCTCTGCCTGCTGCTGCTCGGCCTGGCGCCGGGCGGGGCCGTGCTGCCCTGCCTGCTGGCCGGGCAATTCCTCCTCGGCGCCATGGCGCAGGATCTGCGCGCCGCCGCCCTCGGCCGGCGCGGCTACGTTCTCGGCGCCCTGGTCGCGGCGCGGGATGCGGAGGAGGCGCTGCGCCGCCTGCTGGCCGAGCGCCCCGCGCTCGCCGCCCCCTTGGCCGCCCCCTTGGCCGCCGCCCGGGCATGAGCGCGAAGCTGCCCATTGCCGTCGTCGATCCCGGCTCCGGCAACCTCGCCTCCGTGCTGCGCGCCCTGGAACGGGCCGCTGACACGGCCGGCCTCCCCATCGCCGCCGAGGTGACGCGGACGGCGGAGGCGGTCCGCCGCGCCGACCGCATCATCCTGCCCGGCCAGGGCGCCTTCGCCGCCTGCATGCGCGGCCTCGCCGCCCTGCCCGGCATGGTGGAGGCGCTGAACGAGCGCGTCGCTGCCGGCACGCCGCTGCTCGGCATCTGCGTCGGCATGCAGGTGCTGGTGCAGCGCGGCCTGGAGCATGGCGTGACCCCCGGCCTCGGCTGGATCGCCGGCGACATGGCGCCGATGGTCCCGAAGGATGCCGCCGGCGCCCCCCTGCCCCTGCCGCAGATGGGCTGGAACACGCTGGACTTCCCCGCCGGGCGCCACCCCCTGTTGGCGGGCATCGCCCCCGGCGAGCATGCCTATTTCGTCCACTCCTACGCCCTGGCCGGCGGCCGGGAGGAGGAGATCCTGGCCACCACCGATTACGGCGGCCCGGTCCCCGCCATGATCGGCCGCGGCAACATCGCCGGCACGCAATTCCACGCCGAGAAGAGCGCCACGGTCGGGCTCCGCCTCCTCGGCAATTTCCTGCGCTGGATGCCATGAGCGAGGCCCCTTCCACCGCCCATCTGCTGGTCGAGCGCGTCACGGAACTCTCCGACCACGACATGGCGGAGCTCTGCGAGGCAACCGACGCCGCCATCATCGAGGGCGGCGGCTTCGGCTGGATCGAGCCCCAGGGCCGCGCCGCGCTGGAGCGGCATTTCCGCGGCGTCCTGCTGGTGCCCGAACGCGAATTGTTCGTCGCCCGGCTGGACGGCATGGTGGTGGGCAGCGCCCAGCTCGTCCGCCCGCCCCGCAACAACGAGGCGCAGGCCATGGGCGCCAACCTGACCCACGCCTATATCGCCCCCTATGCCCGCGGCCATGGCCTCGCCCGGCTGATGCTGCGGCGGGTGGAGGAGCGCGCCGCCGCCCTCGGCCACCGCGTCCTCAACCTGGATGTGCGGGAGACGCAGCACACCGCGATCAACCTCTTCGAGGGCATGGGCTATATCCGCTGGGGCACCCACCCGGCCTATGCGCGGGTGCGCGGCCAGACCGTGGCGGGCCATTACTACTACAAGCCCCTGGAGCCCGGCCGCGGCCGCAGCACCGACCAGGTGCTGGGGCTGAGCCAGTAGGACCCGCCATGGCGAAGCTCACCCTCTACCCCGCCATCGACCTGAAGGGCGGCCAGGTGGTCCGGCTGAAGCGCGGGGAGATGGACCAGGCCACGGTCTATGGCACGGACCCGGCAGTCCAGGCGGCCAGCTTCGCCGCCACCGGCTTCGGCTGGGTGCATGTGGTGGACCTGGACGGCGCCTTCGCCGGCCGCCCCGCCAATGCCGCGGCGGTGCAGGCCATCCTCGCCGCCGTGCAGGACGTCCCCGGGGGTGTCAAGGTGCAGCTCGGCGGCGGCATCCGCAGCATGGCGACCGCCGAGGCCTGGCTGGCCAGCGGCGTCAGCCGCATCATCCTCGGCTCGGCCGCGGTGAAGGACCCGGAGTTCGCCCTGCAAGCCTGCCGCGCCTGGCCCGGCCGGGTGGCCCTCGGGATCGACGCCAAGGGCGGCATGGTGGCGACCGAGGGCTGGGCCGAGGTCAGCACCCTGCCGGCCGAGAGCGTCGCCAAGCGCTTCGAGGATGCCGGCGCGGCCGCCATCATCTACACCGACATCGACCGGGACGGGATGCTGGGCGGGGTGAATGTCGAGGCCACCCTGGCCCTGGCCCGGGCGGTGAAGCTGCCGGTCATCGCCTCGGGCGGCGTGGCCTCGCTGGCGGATCTCGAAGCCCTGGCGGCCGTCGCGGCGGAGGGGATCGAGGGCGTGATCATCGGCCGCGCCCTCTATGACGGGCGGGTGGACCCCAGGGCGGCGCTGGCGCTGGCGGGATAGGTCGGCATCGGGGACCTTGCCCCCAAAACCCCGTCCGGGTTTCCGGCCCACCGCTTACCCCCTTGAGCACCGCCAGGAAGCGGTATTCGGTCAGCGGGCGTTCCATTGGCGTCGGTCACGGCCCGGGGTTAGGCTCCCTCCAGCCTGTCAGGGGGAAACGTCCCATGCGAATGCCCGTCCTCGCCCGCCGCGCCCTGCTCGCGGCGCTCCTCGTTGCCGCGCCGCTCCTCGCCCAGGCCGCCGAGCTCGTCGTCATGACCTCCGGCGGGTTCGACGCCGCCCTCGGCAAGCTCGCCCCGCAATTCGAGGCCGCGACCGGCCACCGCATCACCATCGTCCGCGGCTCCTCCATGGGCGTCTCGCCCACCGCCATCCCGGCGCGGCTGCAGAAGGGCGAAACGGCGGACGTCGTCATCCTCGCCGCCCCGGCGCTGGACCAGCTCGTCGCCGCCGGCCATGTCGTCCCCGGCAGCCGCACCGACCTGGTGGAATCGACCATCGGCATGGTGGTCCGCGCCGGCGCCCCGCGGCCGGACATCTCCACCGTGGAGGCGTTCCGCCGCACCCTGCTGGAGGCGAAATCCATCGGCTATTCCGCCAGCGCCTCCGGCACCTACCTCTCCAACGAGCTCTTCGCCCGGCTCGGCGTGGCCGAGCAGGTGATGCCGAAGGCGGTCCGCGTCGTCACCGACCGCGTCGCCAGCCGCGTCGCCCGCGGCGAGCTGGAGATCGGCTTCCAGCAGGTGAGCGAGCTGCTGCCGGAACCCGGCACCGATTTCGTCGGCGAGATCCCGCGCGAAACCCAGCAGGTGACGATCTTCGCCGCCGGCCTCGCGGCGAAGTCGCAGCAACCGGAGCTGGCGCGGCAGCTCATCGCCTTCCTGCACGGGCCGGAGGCGCGGCCGACCATCGCCGCCACCGGGCTGATCCCGCTGCCACGCTGACGGCGGGGCAATGGCGCGGCAACATCGCTTGACCTCGCCGCGCATCCCCGCCATGGGGGCCGCCCCCCTTACCCCTTTGGCGCGTCCCAGGCGCGCCCCGCCGGAGGGCCCCTGCGATGCTCGCGCTGCGCGTCATCCCCTGCCTCGACGTCAAGGACGGCCGCGTCGTCAAGGGCGTGAATTTCGTCGCGCTGCGCGATGCCGGGGATCCGGTGGAGCAGGCCCGCGCCTATGACCGGGAGGGCGCCGACGAGATCACCTTCCTCGACATCGGCGCGACGCATGAAAACCGGGACACGATGTATGACGTCGTCTCCCGCACCGCCGCCGAGGTGTTCATCCCGCTGACCGTCGGCGGCGGGGTGCGCAGCGTGGAGGATTGCCGCCGCCTGCTGCTGGCCGGCGCCGACAAGGTCAGCATCAACAGCGCCGCGGTGGCGGAGCCGGAACTCGTCACCCGCGCGGCGGAGGCCTTCGGCAGCCAGGCCATCGTCGTCGCGGTGGACGCGCGGCAATCCGCACCGGGGCGGTGGGAGGTCTTCACCCATGGCGGCCGCCGCGGCACCGGGATCGATGCGGTGCAATGGGCCGCCCGCATGGCCGCCGCCGGCGCCGGGGAGCTCCTGCTGACCAGCATGGACCGGGACGGCACCAAATCCGGCTTCGACCTGGAGCTGCTGCGGGCCGTCCGCGCCACCGTGCCGGTGCCCATCATCGCCTCGGGCGGCGTCGGCAGCGTGCAGCATTTCGTCGAGGGGGCGAGGGCCGGGGCCAGCGGGTTGCTCGCCGCCAGCGTATTCCATTATGGCGAGTTCCGGATCGGGGATGCCAAGGCGGCACTGGCCTCCGCCGGCCTGCCGGTGCGGCCGCTGCCGGCGGAGGCCGCCTGAATGCCGAAGAGCCCGAAGAAGAAAGCCACCAAGACGGCCCGCCTGCCGATGCCGGTGGCGGTGCCCGCCCCGCCGGTGAAGGCCAAGGCGAAGAAGCCGCCGAAATCCGTCCGGTCAGTGGAGAAGCGCATCCTGAAGCCGCTCGACATCGCCGCCGCCGGCGGCGACGCCACGGTGCTGGACCGGCTGTGGCAGACGGTGGAGCAGCGGCGCCTATCCGGCGACGTGAACCATTCCCATTCCGCCCGGCTGATGGCACGCGGCACCGCCAAGGTGGCGCAGAAGCTGGGCGAGGAAGCGGTGGAATGCGTCATCGAGGCGACGCAGGGCCACCGTGCCGAGACGATCCTGGAGAGCGCCGATTTGCTCTACCACCTGGTGGTGGTCTGGGTGGATGCCGGGATCAAGCCGGAGGAAGTCTGGGCGGAGCTGCAGCGGCGCGAGGGCATCAGCGGCATCGCCGAGAAGGCGGCGCGGCCGAAGGGGATCGTCCGGGCGGCCAGGACGACGAAGCTGCCGTGAGAGAATGGGGCTCCGCCCCCATACCCCCGCCGGGGAGGGGCCCCCTCCCCGGACCCCGGTGTGAGGCGGCAGGCTGAACCGGCAAACTCGGACCGGGGCCCGGGGCCAGGTCCTGGCCCCGGCGGGAGTGCAGAGGGCAGAGCCCTCTGCCAGGGCGTGGGGCAGCGCCCCGCCTACCGCTTCGCCTCGATCGCGTCCCAGATCGCCCCGGCCAGGTTCACCCCGTCGAAGCGCGCGATCTCCTGCAGCCCGGTGGGCGAGGTCACGTTGATCTCGGTCAGGTAGCCGCCGATCACGTCGATGCCGACGAAGATCATGCCGCGCGCCTTCAGCTCCGGCCCGATCCGCTCGCAGATCTCCTTCTCCCGGTCGGTCAGCGTGGTCCGCTCCGGCCGGCCGCCGACATGCATGTTGCTGCGCGCCTCGCCCTCCGCCGGCACGCGATTGATGGCGCCCATGGCCACGCCATCCACCAGGATGATCCGCTTGTCGCCCTTGCGCACCTCCGGCACGTAGCGCTGCACCATCAGCGGTTCGCGGCTCCGCTCGGTGAACATCTCGACCAGGCTGTTCAGGTTGGAATCGCCGGGCTTGAGGTGGAACACCCCGGCGCCGCCATTGCCGAACAGCGGCTTGATGATGATGTCGCCGTGCTTCTCGCGGAATTTCAGGATCTGCCGGCGGTCCGCCGTCACCAGCGTCTCCGGCATCAGCTCCGGGAAATGCAGGACGAAGAGCTTCTCCGGCGCGTTCCGCACGCTGGCCGGGTCGTTCACCACCAGGGTCCTGGGGTGGATGTGCTCCAGCAGGTGGGTGGCCGTGATGTAGGCCATGTCGAAGGGCGGATCCTGGCGCATCAGCACCACGTCGCAGCTGGCGAGGTCGAGCTCCAGCGCCTCGCCGAACTGCCAATGGGCGCCGTATTTGCGCTCCACCGTCACCGGCTCCGCCTGGGCGATGAGCCTGCCGCCGGTCAGGGCCAGGTCCCGGACATGGTAGTGGAACAGCGTATGGCCGCGCGCCTGGGCTTCCAGCATCAGGGCGAAGGTGCTGTCGGCGTCGATGTTGATGGACTGGATCGGGTCCATCTGGACCGCGACGCGGAGGGCTCGGGACATTGGCGGTCTTCCCCGGAGGGTTGTCGCACCGTTGCTGCCATGCCCTCGGGGCGAACGCCAGGGGTCGCCGCCATGTCGCCGATTGGGTTCTGAACTCAGACCGGGGTCCGGGGCCAGATCCTGGCCCCGGCGGGGGTTGCAGGGGGCAGAGCCCCCTGCTGGGAGGTCCGGGGGCCGCTACTCCGCCGCCGCCGGAGCCGAGCCCGCCGCCGGCACTGCCCGCCGCGCCAGCAGCAACACCGCCCCCGCCAGTACCAGCATCGCCGCCTGGGCTGCGATTCCCTGCCAGCTCGGCGAGACGCCGATATCCACCACCCAGTCGGGCAGCTCCGCCGGGTCGAAGCCGACCATCGCCTGTTCCTGGAATTCCTGGATGGCGGCGCCGACCATGCGCGCGGCCATGAACAGCAGGAAGACCGAGGTGGCCTTGAACAGCGGCCCGAGCGGCAGCCGCACCGCCGCCCGGTTCAGCACCACCCACAGCACGGCGAGCCCCAGCGAGGCCGCCAGCAGCCCGGCCAGGATGCCGCCCCAGCCGCCATCCTGCGCCATGGCGGCAAGGAAGAGGATGGTCTCCGCCCCCTCCCGGAACACGGCCAGGAAGCTGATGGTGCCGATGGCGATGGCGACGCGCCTGGCGGCCAGCGCCGCCTCCGCCTGGCGCTGCAGCGCCTGCTTCCAGCCCCGCGGGTCGGAGCGCTGCCAGAGCCAGCCGCCGGTCCACAGCATGAACGCGGCGGCGATCAGGCAGGTGATGCCCTCCACCGTGTCGTCATGCACCCCGTCACGCCAGAGGATGTAGCCGAGGGCAGTCGCCAGGCTGGCCAGCAGGCCGAGGCCGGCGCCGCCCCAGAGGGCGCCGATCCGCTCCGGCGCCAAGCGGCGCAGCAGGGCGGCCAGGGCGGCGAGGACCAGGATGGCTTCCAGCCCTTCCCGCAGCAGGATCAGGGCGGCTTCGACGGCGTTCGACATGGTCACCTGTGGCTTGTCTGCAAGTGCGAATGATTCTCAACTACCTTAGCGCCGGTCCCTGCCCCTGTCGCGTGACATCCCGCTCATGCCCCGGCTATCAGGCGGGCAAGGTCACCAGCGCCACCAGCCCGGCCCCCGGCCGGTTGCGCAGCACCACATCGCCGCCATGGCCGCGCAGGATGTTGCGGGCGATGGGCAGGCCGAGGCCGGTGCCGCCGGTCTCCCGGTTGCGGCTGCCCTCCAGCCGCCGGAAGGGCTGGAACACCGCCTCCAGCTCCCCCGGCGGAATCCCGGGGCCCGTATCCTCGATGCGGATCTGGATGGGCAGGCCGGGAGCGGCGGGGGGCAGCAGCGTCACCTGGGCGCTGCCGCCATAGGCCAGCGCATTGCCGATGAGATTGGCCAGCGCCCGCTTCATCGCCACCGGGCGCGCCTGCACCACCAGCCGCTCCGCCCCGGCGAAGCTCAGCGCCTCCGCCATGTCCGGTCGCGCATCCGCCGCCTCGTCCAGCACGGTGCGGCAGAGCGCGGCGAGGTCGAGGGCGGTGGTCGGCTCGGTCGCGGAATCGTCCCGGGCGAAGGCGAGGGTCGCGGCCACCATCGCCTCCATCTCCTCGAGATCGGCCAGCATCTTCCGCCGCTGCTCGTCATCCTCCATGAACTCGGCCCGCAGCCGCAGCCGGGTGATGGGCGTGCGCAGATCATGGCCGATGGCGGCCAGCATCTGCGTCCGGTCGCCGACGAAGCGGCGGATACGCTCCGCCATGGTGTTGAAGGCGCGCGCCGCGGTCGCCACCTCGCTCGGCCCGGCCTCCGGCAAGGGCGGCGCGTTCACGTCGCGGCCCAGCCGGTCGGCCGCCTCCGCCAGCACCCTGACCGGCCGGGTCAGCCGCCGCGTCGCCCACCAGATCAGCAGCCCGCCCGCCAGGGTCATGGCCAGGAAGGCGATGAGGAAGGTCTCGGAATGCCAGGGCCGCGGCGGCGGCAGCAGGATATGGAGGTTGAGCCACTCCCCGCTCGGCAGGCGGAGGGAGACAAGGAATTCCGGAGAGCCCGGCCCGCCCCAGGAGGTGATGACGTCGCGCGGCCGGAAGCGCGGCGGGCCGAGGCCGATGACATCCAGCCGCAGCATGCCGATGATGGGCGGCGGCAGGGGCGGCAGGTCGCGCCGGGCCCGCGGCGCATCGTCCAGCGTCACCTGCAGCCCTTGGGGCATCTCCAGCTCGGCCAGCATCTGCTGCCGCCGCTCCGGCGGCGCCAGGATGACGGTGCGCCAGGCGCTGATGGCGCGGGCCGAGATCTCCCGCCCCTGGGAGAAACGCTGCAGATCGACGCGGTCCAGCGCATGGATCGTCAGCCCCAGCGCCTGGATGACGGTGAGGGAGAGCAGCAGGACGAGCGAGGTGCGGCCGGCCAGGCTCTGCGGCCAGAGCCGCGGCAGCCGCCAGGGGGCAGGCGGCGCGGGAGACCCCTCCGGGCGCCCCTCCCGCGCGGCCCCGCTCGCCTCCCGCCCGGAGGCGGCGTTCAATTCCGGTCCACCGTCGCGGCGAGCACATAGCCGCCGCCCCGTACCGTCTTGATGAGGTTGGGGTTGCGCCCGTCATCCTCCAGCTTGCGGCGGAGGCGGGAGACGGCGACGTCGATCGCCCGGTCGAAGGGCCCGGCCTGGCGGCCGCGCAGCAGATCCATCAGCATGTCCCGGGTCAGCACCCGGTTCGGCCGCTCCACCAGCACCTGCAGCAGCTCGTACTCGCCCCCGGTCAGCGGCACCTCCACCCCGTCCGGGTTCACCAGGCGACGGCGGGCGGGCTCCAGCATCCAGCCGGCGAAATGGATGGCCTTGGGCGGCGGCTCCTTCGGCCCCGTCCCCTCCCCGCTCGCCCGCCGCAGCACGGCGCGGATGCGGGCCAGCAGTTCCCGCGGGTTGAAGGGCTTGCCGAGATAGTCGTCGGCGCCGAGCTCGAGGCCGACGATGCGGTCCGTCTCCTCGCTCATCGCCGTCAGCATGACGATCGGCACCTCGGCCTGGCTGCGCAGCCACTTCGCCAGGTCCAGCCCGCTCTCCCCCGGCAGCATCAGGTCCAGCACCACCAGATGGTAGCGCCCGAGCGGCCAGAGCTTCCGCGCTTCCTTGGCGTCCCGCGCGGCGGAGACGCGCATCCCCTGGCGCTCCAGGAATCTGGAGAGGAGGTCGCGGATCTCCCGGTCATCGTCGACGACCAGGATATGGGGCTGAGGTTCCATGGCCGCTGTTACATAACAATCCGGGCCGGATTTCACCTGCCTCATATTTCCCCAGGTTGCCGACTCCGCCGGCAGTAGCAGAGTGTTGCAATTCGGCACGCCCTGGGGCTTCGCGCGGCAACATCCGGGGCCGATCTCCCCTGTGTGGCCCCGACCCATCCCCGTCAATGGGCCGATGCGCTACAGGCGGCGGGGATGGATTCCCTCTCCTCCCCGCCATCCCCGCCGCCCCCCTCCTACCCCCTACCGCCGCCCTGGGCGCAGGCCGGGCTGGCGGCGCTGATCGCCGCCGATCCGGCCCTGGCGCCGATCGAGGCCGCGGCCGGCCCGCTGCCCTGGCGCACCCGCCAACCCGGCTTCCCCGGCCTGCTGCGGGCGATCTGCGGCCAGCAGATCAGCAACCAGGCGGCGGCGGCCATCTGGAAGCGCCTCGCCGCCCTGCCCGGCGCGCTGGAGCCGGCGGGGCTGCTGGCGATGGATGATGCGACGCTCTGCGGCGTCGCCGGCCTGTCCCGCCCCAAGGCGGCGCATGCGCGGTCGCTCGCCACCGCCTGCCTCGACGGCCGGCTGGATTTCGCCGCGCTGGCGGCGCTGCCGGATGCGGAGGCGGTGCGGCGCATGGTGGCGGTGAAGGGGCTCGGTCCCTGGACCGCCGAGATCCACCTGCTGTTTGCCGAGCAGCGCCCGGACATCTTCCCGAGCGGCGACCTGGCCCTGGCAGCGAGCGCCGCGCATCTGCTGGGGCTGGAGGCACGGCCGACACCCAAACTGCTGGCGGCGATGGCGGCGGAGCGCTGGGTGCCCTGGCGCTCGCTCGCCGCGCGGCTGCTCTGGCACCATTGGCGCTTCGTCACCGGCCGGCCGGTGGTGGAGGATGGCTGACCTGCGCCCTCGCGGCGCCACGTGCTCCCGCCGCGCCCGACTGACCACCTCTGAATGAGAGCGGAACGGCTGCAATGGGTGGTCAGCGCAAGTTAGACGGCTGAATAAGGCTTCTTCGCAAGTGGATGCCGCGTGGACAGAGAAGGCTGAGGCAGTTTTCGCTGGGTTTCTGGTGGGCAAGGCAGGAGAGATCGGAGTAGCCCTTGCGGCGGTTCCGAATGGGACCCAGCGTCTCGACAATGGCTGGGCGTTCCACTACCAGTCTCGATCTTACGTGAAGACGAGAGCATTCTCAGAAATGCTTGCCGGGCATGGCCCAGTGGTCGTGCTCGATAATGGAAGGGTACTCGAAGGGTGTTCGCTAGATCGAACGCCATCGGACGTGCTTCAAAGATATGGCGAGCCAACCTGAACCCTTCTTGGCGGCGGGGAGAGCCGTTCCGATCCCATTCAGAGACGGCATTCAAGGCTCGCCCAGCACCGCCTCCAGCGGCCAGGGGATCGGCTCGCCCTCCACCACGAACTCCACCTCGCCCTCATCCTCGCTGTCCCAGGCGCGGGACAGGGCGATACCGAGCACCGCCAGCCAGGCGGAGCCGCCCAGCGCCGCGGTGACATGCGCCTGCAGCGTGCCGCGGTCGTCATGCAGGCGCAGCACGTGGCGGGTCCAGATGAACTCGCCCTGGCTGCCCTCCCCCTCCTTCACCTCCGCGGTCAGGATGCGCAGCATCTCCCGCACCCTGCCGTCGGTGCGGATCAGCCGGGCCACCCGCCAGGGCTCCTCGACCGTATTGTGGGTGGTGTATTCCGGCTCGATCGGGATCATGGACGCCTCATGAGAGGGTGCGCTGCCGCGGGACGCGCAACGCCGCTCCTCTGCTGCAGCTGGAGCGGGATCGTTCTTGAGCGTCGCTCAGCCATCCCTGCTCCGACTCGTTGTCTGGTCGCGTGATTCACGGTTTCGGTCGATTCGGCCTCAACCGATCACGCTCTATAGGGGCGGGGCGGCGTCGAAGCCATTCGCCAGCACCCCATGCGGACGAATGTATGCATAGGGCGGGCGCGGCAGGAAGCGGCCCGTGCCGGGTTCCGCCTGCACCACGCCGTCCCGCATCACCACCGCGCCGCGCCGCAACGTCGCCACCGGCCACCCCGTCACCTCCAACCCCTCATAGGGGGTGTAGTCGATGGCGTGCTGCATCAGCGCATTGGTCAGCACCACCTTCTTGGCGGGGTCCCACAGGGCGAGGTCGGCATCGGCCCCCACGGCGATCGCCCCCTTGCCCGGCAGCCCCATCAGCCGCGCCGGGTTGCTCGCCGTCAGCCGGACGAATTCATCGAGCCCGATCCGCCCCTTGGAGACGCCCTCCGAGAACAGGATGGGCAGCCGCGCGGCGAGGCCCGGGATGCCGTTCGGGATGTCGCGGAAGGCGGCATCACGACCGCTCGCCTGCTTGCCCGCCCCGGGCTTGCCCATGGAGAAGCCGCAATGGTCGGAGGAGACGACATCCAGCGTGCCGCGCCGGATCATCTCCCACACCTTCGCCTGCTCCTCCCGGCTGCGCGGCGAGGGGCTGCACATGAAGGCGGCGCCGGCGAAGCCCCCATGTTCCGGACTGCTCCGGTCCATGTCCTCGGCGGTCAGGGCCAGGTATTGCGGGCAGGTCTCGCCCCAGACCTTCACCCCGCGGTGCTGGGCGCGGGCGATCTCCTCCGCCGCCTCGGCGCAGCTCACATGGAAGACCTGGATCGGCTGGTCCACCAGCTCGGCCAGGGCGATGGCGCGGTGCGTCGCCTCCCGCTCCACCACCGGCGGGCGGGACCAGGCATGGTATTTCGGCGCGGTCAGGCCGGCCTTGAGCAGCGCCTCGGTCCGCCAGTTGATCGCCGCGTAATTCTCGCAATGGACGGTGACGAGGCAGCCATGCCGCCGCGCCGCGATCAGCACCCGCAGGTATTGCTCATCGCTCAGATGCAGCGGTTCATAGGTCAGGAAGACCTTCAGGCTGCGGATGCCCTTCGCCACGATCTGCGGCACCTCCTCCTCCAGCACGCCGGGGAAGGGGTCGGCGATGATCTGATGGAAGCTGTAGTCCAGCATGCCGCGGGCGGCGCGCTGCTCATAATCCGCCAGGCGCGGCAGCAGGCCCTCGCCCTTCCATTGCGGCACGAAGCACACCACGGAGGTGGTGCCGCCGGCGAAGGCCGAGGTGCTGGCGGAGACGAAGCTCTCCTCCTGCACCGTCACCTCGGGCGGCGGCGCGCCCTCCTGCGCGCTGGTGTAGCCGCCGCGCGCCGGCTCCTCGATATGGCAATGGGTGTCCACGCCGCCGGGCAGCACCAGCAGCCCGCCGGCATCGAGGATGGACTCGGCATCGGTGATGCGCTCCGCCAGCGCCACGATGCGGCCGCCCTTGATGCCGATGTCGCAGCGCGTGGTGCCGAAGCCGGTGGCGACCACGCCGCCCCGCACCGCCAGATCATATTCCGCCATGGCTGCGTTCCTCGCTTTGCGCCGCGCCCGATTGCGGCGCTGATTGCGCCATGGATGCAACCGGCGCGCCAGGGCGTTGGGGAGCCCCCCGCCCTGGGCAAGCGCGCCGCGTCCCGGCATTCTGCCCGGCATGGCAATGATGGGTGCGCTCCTGGTCGCGGCCTGGCTGGCCGGTGGCGCGCTGGCGCTGCTGGGCTGTGCCTGGACCCTGCACCTGCTGCGCCGCCCCCAGCCCCAGCCGACGGCCGAGCCGCCGGTGCTGGTGGTGGTGCCGGTGCGCGGTGCCGAGGGGCTGCCGCGCTTCCTGGCCGGGCTGGCGGCGCAGGACTGGCCCGAATTCCGCGTCGTCTTCGCCGTGGAATCGCAGGTCGACCCGGCCGTGCCCCTGCTGCGCGCCGCCCTGCCGGGGCGGAGCGCCCTGGTCCTGGCCGGCCCCGCGGCGCGGCGCGGGCAGAAGCTGCAGAACCTCCTCGCCGCCCTGCCCGCCCTGCGGCCCGGCGATGCGGCGCTGGTGACGCTGGATGCCGACACCGCTCCGCCCCCCGGCCTGCTGCGCGCCCTGCTCCGCCCGGTGCTGGCCGGGCAGGCGGAGATCGCCTCCGGCTATCGCTGGACCCTGGCCGCACCGGGCGCAGGCTGGGCGGCGCAAAGCCTGGCGCTGGTCGATGCCGGCATCGGCACCCTGCCGCGCTGCGCCGCCTGCAACATCTGTTGGGGCGGGGCGACGGCGATCCGCGCCGACGCCCTGGCACGGCTGGACCTGCCCCGGCTCTGGGACCGCGCGATTTCTGACGACCTGACCCTGACGCGCGCGGCACGGCGCCTCGGCATGGTGATCTACGCCCCGCTGACGGTCCGCCCGCCGGGCGAGGTGGCGGGCGATGCCGCCTCCACGCTGCGCTTCGGCATCCGGCAATACCGGCTGCTGCGGCTGCACCTGCCGCGCGCCTGGGCGCTGGCCGGGCTGGCGGCCGGGCTGCCGGTGCTGGGCGCAGGCGCCGCGCTTCTGGGCGGACACTGGGCAGCCTTCCCGGCGGCGCTGCTGCTGCAGGCGGGGCGGGGCTGGCTGCGCCGGCGCATTGCCGCCCGGGTGCTGCCGCCCGGGGAGGCGGCGCGGGTCCCGGCCTGGCAGCCCTGGCTCGGCCCGCCTGCCGCGCTGCTGCACCTGGCCGCCTGGCTGGGCAGCGCCGGGGGGCGGGAGATCGCCTGGGCCGGGCGGCGCTACCGGCTGGGCGCGGCGGGCGAGGTCCTGCGCCTGCGCACCGAGCCAGGGTGAAGGGGGGCCGTGGCGGCCTCCGGCCCGACCATCAGGACGCGGACATGGAGATAGGCGTCGTCCTGGCCGGCCTGCACCTCATGGGCAGTGACGTGGTTGGCATTGCCGGGCGAGCCGAAATTGCCGACCGACGTGACGGTGCTGCTGTGGGTCGGCGCTGCCAGGGCGGCCACCGGCGAGCGCCGAGGAAAACAGCCGTCAGCAAGCCATGGGCGAGGAAGGCGGGCATGGCCCGAACCTCCCTTCCTGGCCGGCACCGGCACGGCGTCGGCAGGGGCGGCAGGATCCAGGCCATGACGGCAACCCACTGAATCAAGTGTCTTTTATTCGCGTGAAATTTTATGGGCCGGCGCCGGCCTAAAGTCTGCCGACAACCTGTCGCGGGTTTCTCAACCACCGGTCTCCGCCTGCGCTGCCCCTGGCACGACCGTTGCAGTCGCCCTGCCTTGCCGCCCCGCTCCCCCGGCCGCTAGAACCCTTACAAATGCCCGCCCGTCCGGTTCGAATCGCCCCCTCCCTGCTCGCCGCCGATTTCGCCCGCCTCGGCGAGGAAGCCCGTGCCGCCGCCGCCGCCGGCGCGGACTGGCTGCATCTGGACATCATGGACGGCCATTTCGTCCCCAATATCAGCTTCGGCCCGGTGGTGGTGAAGGCGCTGCGCCAGCACGCCAGCATCCCCTTCGACGTCCACCTGATGATCAGCCCGGCCGACCCCTACATCCCGGCCTTCGCCGAGGCGGGCGCCGACATCATCAGCCTGCATCCGGAAGCCGGGCCGCATCTGCACCGCTCGCTGCAATCCATCCGGGCGCTCGGCAAGAAGGCCGGGGTGGTGCTGAACCCGGCGACGCCGGTCAGCGCCGTCGAGCATGTGCTGGACCTCACCGACCTTATCCTCGTCATGTCGGTCAATCCGGGCTTCGGTGGCCAGGCCTTCCTGCCCTCCCAGCTCGTCAAGATCGCCACGCTGCGGGCGATGATCGACGCCTCGGGCCGGGAGATCGCCCTGCAGGTGGATGGCGGCGTCACCGCCGAGACGGCGCCGCACTGCATCGAGGCGGGGGCCGATGTGCTGGTCGCCGGCACCGCCGTCTTCGGCAAGCCGGACTACGCCGCCGCCATCGCCGCCCTCCGAGGGCAGGGCTGATGCGGGACCTGCTGCGCGGCACCAGGCGGTTCCTCTCCGGCCTCAAGCCGGTGAAGGTGCCGGACGCCCCGGCGCGGGCCTTCCGCGACCTCTGGCCTGGCGATGCCGCCCGCGGCGCGAAGCTGCTGCGCGGCGAGTTCGAATGGCTCGGCACCACGCGGCGCCTCGACCCGGTCTCCGGCGACCCGGCGGAGGGATGGGACGCCGCCTCCGGCCCCGTCGCCTGGCGCGCCGCGGCGCATGGCTTCGCCTGGCTGCGCGACCTCCGCGCCCTCGGCACCGACCCCGCCCGGATGCGCGGCCGCGACCTGGCGGAGGACTGGCTGCTGCGCGGCGCGCAGGAGCCGCTGGCCCAGGCGCCGGAAGTGGCGGCCGCCCGGGTCTCCGCCTGGCTCGGCCACTGGGATTTCTTCGCCGCGACGGCCGAGGACGGGTTCCGCCGCAAGCTGCTGGTGCGCCTGGCGCAGGATGCCCGCGGCGTGGTCGCCGCCCTGCCGGCAGAGGCGATGCATCGCGGCGCGCTGGTGACGCTGAAGGGCGCCATCGCCGCCGCCGTCGCGCTCGAGGAAGAGTCCTGGATGCAGCGGGCGCTGCGCTTCCTGCCGGGCGAGCTGGACCGGCAATTCCACCCCGATGGCGGGCAGGTGGAGCGCTCCCCCGCCCAGCTCCTGCTGGCGCTGCAGGACCTGATCGAGATCCGCAACCTGCTGCACGGCGCCGGCATCAACGCCCCGCCCCTGCTGGCCACGGTGCTGGAGCGCGCCGGCCAGGCGCTCAGGCTGTTCCGCCATGGCGATGGCGGCCTCGCCCATTTCAACGGCACGCGGGAGGATGGGGCGGGGCTGGTCGATCTCGTCCTCACCCAGGGCCAGGCGCGCGGCCGGGCGCCGCTGCTGCTGGAGGAGACGGGGTTCCACCGGCTGCAGGCCGGCCGCACCGTCGTCATCGCCGATGCCGGCGCGCCGCCGCCGGGCCGCGCCAAGGATGGCCCCACCGGCCTGCCCCGCGGTGCCGACCGCACCAGCCATGCCGGGACGCTGGCCTTCGAGATGTCGGTGGGCCGCGACCGGCTGGTGGTGAATTGCGGCGCCGCCCCGGCGGCCGAGGCCGAATGGCGCGACGCGCTGCGCGCCTCCGCCGCGCATTCCACCCTGGTGCTGGCAGATACCAACAGCAGCGAGCTGCGCGACGAGGGGCTGGGCCGCCGGCCGGAGCGCGTCGAGGCCGACCGGCACGAGGCGAATGGCGCGCAGTGGCTGGAGGCCAGCCATGATGGCTGGCGCAAGCCCTTCGGCGCGCTGCATCGCCGCCGGCTGTACCTGGCGGAGACCGGCGACGATCTGCGCGGGGAGGACACGCTGGAGGTGAGCGAGGGCGGCGCGCCCCTGCCGGCCTTCGTGCTGCGCTTCCACCTGCACCCGGCCGTGGTCGCCAGCCTGCAGCAGGACGAGAGCGCGGTGCTGCTGCGCCTGCCCTCCGGCCAGGGCTGGCGGCTGCGCGCCAAGGGGGCGCGGCTGGCCATCGAGGACAGCGTCTATCTCGGCACCGAGGCGCGGCGGACCAGCCAGGTCCTCCTGCAGGCGGAGGCCGGGGAGGACACCATCCAATGGGCGATCAGCCGCGTGGGGGCGGGCGAGGCACCGCCGGCAGGCTGAGCCGGGGCGCCTGGCGCGCCCTTCCGGCCGGGGCGCCGAGGCCGTAAGGGGGCGGCATGGCCGCCCCGCTGAAGATCGCCGAAATCACCAATGTCGATTTCTCCCTCCGCCATTTCCTGTTGCCGCTGATGCGCGGCGCCCGGGCGCGGGGGCATGAGGTGGTGGGGCTCTGCGCCGAAGGCCCGCTGCTGGACCTGCCGCGCAGCGAGGGCTTCCGCGTCATCCCCGTGCCGATGGCGCGCAGCCTGAACCCGCTGACCCAGGCGCGCTGCCTGGCGGCACTGCGGGAGGTGTTCGCGCGGGAGCGCTTCGACCTGGTGCATGCGCATATGCCGATCAGCGGGCTGCTGGCCCGCGCGGCGGCGAAATCCGTGGGCGTGCCGCACATCGCCTATACCTGCCACGGCTTCCTCTTCAACCAGCCCGGCCCCTGGTGGCGCCGCAAGCTGTCCTTCGGGCTGGAATGGGTGGCCGGGCGCATCACCGACACCTACCTGACCGTCAGCGCGGAGGAGGCCGGCGACGCAATCCGCCTCGGCATCCACCCGCGCGCCACCGCCGTGCTGAACGGCCGCGATCCCGCGGTCTTCCGCCCGGATGCGGCGGCCCGCGCCGCGGTGCGGGCGGAGCTGGGCGCGGCGGCGGCGGAATGCGTCATCGTCGCCGTCTCCCGCCTCGTCCGCCACAAGGGCTATCCGGAGCTGCTGGCGGCGATGGAGCAGGTGCCGGACGCCACGCTCTGGGTGGTGGGCGAGCGCCTTGCCTCCGACCATGGCGAGGACCTCGACCCCGCCTTCGCCCGGGCCGAGGCGGTGCTGGGGCGGCGCTTCCGCCGGCTCGGCTACCGGCACGACGTGGCGCGGGTGCTGGCGGCCGCCGATGTCTTCACCCTGCCCTCGCATTTCGAGGGCCTGCCGATGTCGGTCATCGAGGGCATGCTCTGCGGCCTGCCCGTGGTGGCGACCGACATCCGCGGCCCGCGGGAGATGGTGGTGGAGGACGAGACCGGCTTCCTGGTACCGCCCATGACGGTCGCGCCGCTGGCCGCGGCGCTGCAGCGCCTGGCGAGCGATGCGGCGCTGCGCGCCCGCATGGGCGCGGCCGGCCGGGCCCGGGCGGTGGAGCGCTTCGACGAGGCGAAGGTGGTGGGGCGGACGCTGGATTTGCTGGGGTTGTGAGAATTCGGGGCGCTGCCCCCAAACCCCGGCAGGAGGCGCTACCTCCTGCACCTCCGCCGGGGCCCGGTCCTGGCCCCGGGCCCCGGTGCGCGTTTCAGACCCGAGGTTTGAACCCGCAGACTCACACCGGGGTCCGGGGCGGGGTGCAGGGGGCAGAGCCCCCTGCCGGAGCCCCCTGCTCCTCCCAGAACACCGTCCGGTCGATCTGCTCCAGCCGCGCCCGCCCGGTCAGCGCCATGGCGATCTCCAGTTCGGTGCGCAGGATCTTCAGCACATGGATCACGCCCACCGGCCCGCCCACCGCCAGCCCGTAGACGCAGGGCCGCCCGACCAGCACCGCCCGCGCGCCGAGCGCCAGCGCCTGCAGCACATCCGTCCCGCGCCGGATGCCGCCATCCATCAGCACCGGCACCCTTCCCGCCACCGCCTCGGCCACCAGGGGCAGCGCCTCGATGCTCGCCGGCAGCGTGTCCAGCGCCCGCCCGCCATGGTTGGAGACGATGATTCCGTCCACCCCTTCGGCCACCGCCCGCGCCGCATCCTCCGGCGCCATGATGCCCTTCAGCAGCACCGGCAGCCGCGTCAGCCCGCGCAGCCAGCCGATGTCCCGCCAGCTCGGCGCCCCGTCCAGCAGGCCTTGGAACACCTCGCTCTCGGCCGGGCCGGCGCGATTCGGCGGCGGCGGCGCCATGCCCCGCAGATTGACCGGCTCGATCCCCGCCGGCAGGCGGAAGCCGGCCCGCTGCTCGGTGTTGCGCAGGCTCACCGGGGCATCGACGGTGACGACCAGCGCCTGGTAGCCCGCCGCCTCGGCGCGGCGGATCAGCGCCTCGGTGAAGCCGCGATCATGCTGGATGTAGAGCTGGAACCAAAGCGGCGCCTGCGCGCCCTGCGTCCTGGCCACCCCGGCGATGTCCTCCAGGCTCTGGCTCGCCTGGGTACTGACGACCATGCCGGCACCCACCGCCGCGGCGCCGAACGCCATGGCCTTCTCCCCGTCGGGATGCACCAGGCGCTGGAAGGCGACCGGCGCCATCAGGATGGGGAAGGCCAGCTCCTGGCCGAACAGGCTCAGCCGCGTATGGGCGCCCGTCATCTCGGCCAGCACCCGGTTCCGCAGTCGCAGCCGCCTGAAGGCTGCGCGGTTGGCGGCCAGCGTCAGCTCATCGGCGCTGCCGCCGGCGATATAGGCCCAGGCCTCGGGCGCGATCCGCCGGCGTGCCGCCTGCTCGTAATCCTCGAGCGCGACGGTGCCCGGGGGGATGGGCGGGGATGCGTACATGCGGCGAGGCTCTCCCTGTCCTGGCAGCCCGGGCCCGGCCCGGCGGCCCCGCCCGCCGGCGCGTGCCGGCCGGGATGCGTCGGCGACCGTCCTGCCTTCCGCGCCGGGCCGTGCTGCGCGATACACGCTTTTCAGCCATCGCGTCTCCGGGGATCCTGAAGCCGCCATCCTGCTGCGCGGGCGCGAGTCCTGTCCCGGCCGGCCGCAGCCGTCGTGGCAATTCTGCCACATCGGTTGCGGGACTGCCTGCCTGGGTCCTGGCAGACGGCCGCGCAGCGCCCGAGGCAGATTGCCCCATCGCCCCCCTGCAACTAAGAGTGACTCGCAGTTGCAGGGTGTGAGGGACGGAATGACAAGACGCACTGAGTTGCTTGGTAGCGCCTCCCAGGCCGCGCTGGCCCTCGGGCTGGCCCTGGCGGTGCAGGGAACCGCACAGGCCCAGACGCCAGCCGCGCCGGCGCCGGAAGCCCCGGCCCTCCGCCTGCCGCAGCTCGAGATCGAGGGCCAGGAACCGGCCAACGTCCTGCGCCGCGGCACCGGCAACCCGCGCATGCCGGGCACCATCCAGGAAACCCCGCAGACGATGAACGTCGTCCCGCGCGAGATCCTGGAGCAGCAGAACGTCACCACGCTGGACCAGGCGCTGCGCAACGTCCCCGGCATCACCGCCTCGATCGGCGAGGGCAATGGCGGCGTCAACGGCGACCAGTTCCGCATCCGCGGCTTCACCTCGCAGAACGACGTCTATGTGGACGGGCTGCGCGACTTCGGCACCTACACCCGCGACGCCTTCAACTACGACAGCGTGACGGTGCTGAAGGGCCCCTCGGCCACCACCTTCGGCCAGAACACCGTCGGCGGCGTCATCAACGTCATCACCCGCACGCCGCAGCTCGGCAGCTTCTATGCCGGCAGCTTCTCCATCGGGATGAGTTCGCTCTACCGCGGCACCATCGACATCAACCAGCAGGTCAACGAGACCACCGCGGTGCGCCTGAACGCCATGGCGCACTACAACCGCACGGTCGACCGCGACAATGTCGATTCCGGCCGCTGGGCCATCGCCCCCTCCATCGCCTTCGGCCTCGGCACCAACACCACCCTGTCCGTGGAGTACATGCATTTCCAGGACAACCGGACGCCGGATTACGGCGTGCCGGTGGTGACGCCACCCGGCAGCAGCATCGGCCGGCCGGTGACGGAGTTCGGCGTGCCACGGCAGAACTGGTATGGCACGGACCTCAACCGCGACGACGTGGTGGTGGACCGGGTGACGGCCCGCCTGAAGCATGAGGCGACGGACTGGCTCACCCTCTACAACGACACCCGCTTCTCCTACATCACGCGCGATTTCGGGGCGACGGCGCCGAGCTGCCCGACCACCACGCCCACCCTCTGCACCCAGACCCTGTTCGGCCCCAACCCCAGGGCCGCCCTGGCCACCGCCTCCGGCCCCGGCCCCTTCCACCAGGAGACCTGGGGGCTGCAGAACGTGACCACGGCGGTCGCGCGCTTCACCACCGGCCCCTTCCGGCATGAGGCGACCCTCGGCCTCGATGCCTGGATCCAGAATGACGAGCGCACCGGCTTCGCCTTCTCCTCGACCCGCAGCCCGGTCAGCCTGTTCAACCCCAGCCACTCCGCCGCCGGTATCGGCATCGTGCCCGGCACCGGCGCCGCCAACCGCGAGACCCAGCAGCGCCACCTGGGCTTCTTCCTGACCGAGCGCTTCTGGCTGACGCCCCAGCTTTCCGTCATCGGCGGCGTCCGCGTCAGCAACTACGACATCACCTACAAGACCTACGGCACGGACGGCACCGCGGCCGCGGCCTTCACCAAGCTTTCCTCCAACAACACCTTCGCCGATCCGCGGGCGAGCCTGGTGTGGGAGCCGACGCCGAACCAGACCTACTACTTCTCCTACGCCACCTCCTCCAGCCCGCCCGGCTCCTTCATCACCACCCAGCCCGCCACCTTCACCGGCACCAGCCCGCTGGAGCCGGAGCGGATCACCAGCTACGAGATCGGCGCCAAGATCGGCGTACTGAACAACCGCCTCGGCCTCTACGGCGCGCTCTACCGGATCGAGAAGGGCAACGCCCTCATGACTGATCCGGCAACCGGCGACGTCACCCAGTCCGGCGACCAGCAGCGCAACCAGGGCGTCGAGTTGGGCGTGACCGGCCTGATCACCAATGACTGGATGATCAACGCCAACTACACCTACATGGACAGCGAGACGACACGCTCCCAGACGGCGGGTGTCACCGGCCGGCGGGTGCAGTTCGTGCCGCGCCACGCCGCCTCGCTCTGGACCACCTATGAGTTCCTGCGGGACACGCCCTACCAGTTCACCCTGGGCGGCGGCATCACCTGGCGCAGCCAGGTCTTCATCAACCCCGCCAACACCGCGGAAGTGCCGTCCAACTTCACCCTGGATGCGTTGCTCTCTCATAATTTCGGGGATCGCAAGCAGTGGCGCGCCTCGCTGAACGCCTACAACCTGACGAATGAGCTGAACTACGACAACCTGTTCGCCAACCGGGTCAATCCCTCGGCCGGGCGGACCTTCATCGCCAGCCTCTCCTTCGTCTACTGAGACCTGGCGCGGAAAGTCCCTGCTTTCCGAGCCGGGTATCGCGCGCGGGCCTGATGTGGCGGCGCGCCAGGCTGAAGGACATACCAGCCGCGCCGTCCCCCTGGCGGCGCGGCCTGCCCTCCCCCCGCCGCGCCCCTTTCCATCCGGGCGCGGCGGGGAGAGATAACCGGGCGGCCCATGACCGGGCCGCCGCCCGGGGCGCGGCCGGCGCGGCCGCGTCCAACCGCAGGAGCCCGCCCATGCTCGTCCAGATCCGCCAGGTGCTGACGCGGGAGGAGGTGGCCCATTGCCGCCGCATGCTGGAAGCCGCGGCCTGGGTCGATGGCCGGCAGACCGCCGGCGAGCAATCCGCCAAGGCCAAGCTGAACCTGCAGGTCCCGGAGAACGGCCCGGCCAGCCGGGAGCTGGGCGACCTCATCCTCCGCGCCCTCGGCCGTACGCCACTCTTCTCCTCCGCCGCGCTGCCGCTGCGCGTCTATCCGCCGATGTTCAACCGCTACGACACAGGCATGAAATTCGGCGCGCATGTGGACAACGCCATCCGCTACGTCCCCGGCACCAACGGCTTCCGCATGCGGGCCGATGTCTCCTCCACCCTCTTCCTCACCGACCCCGAGGATTATGACGGCGGCGAGCTGGTGGTGGAGGACACCTACGGCACCCACGCGGTGAAGCTGCCGGCCGGCGACATGGTGGTCTATCCCGCCACCAGCCTGCACCGGGTGAACGAGATCACCCGCGGCAGCCGCTGGGGCTGCTTCTTCTGGACCCAGTCCATGGTGAAGGATGACGGCCAGCGCGCCTTCCTCTACGACATGGACATGGCGATCATCGGCCTGCGCCAGGCCCTGCCGGACGACCACCCGAGCGTGCTGGCGCTGACGGCGAGCTACCACAACCTGCTGCGGCGCTGGGCGGAGATGTAGTAGGGGCTCCGCCCCCTGCCCCGGCAGAGGGCGCTGCCCTCTGCACTCCCGCCGGGGCCAAGGCTTGGCCCCGGACCCCGCCCTGAGCTTGCTGTCGCGGTGCCGGGGCTAACCTGCCACCTCCACGGGGGCACCGCCCTGGGCGAGGGATTGCACGATCGCCTCGAAGGCGGCGACGTTCGCCACCGCCTGGTCGAGCGGCAGGGGGTAGGGCGCGCGCCCTGCCGCGGCGGCGGCGAAGGCCTCCAGCTCGGCGCGCAGCGTGTCCACTTCGGGCGCCGCGATGCGCTCCGGCTCCCGCCCGCTCTCGCGCAGCACCACCTCCGTCTCGCTCACCGCCTCCACGCTGCCGCGCTCGCCGAACAGGTGCAGCCGCCAGACCCGCGGCGTGGCCCGGACCATGGCCAGCGTCCCGGAGATGCCGCAGGCGAATTCCAGCAGGACCGAAAGGCTGTCCAGCGGCCCCGGCGGCGGCTTCCGCACCACATGCAGCGTGGAGACGCGCTTCGCCGGCCCGACCAGGGCGGTGAAGGCGTCGATCACATGCACCCCGGTGCCGGTCATGCCGCCGGCCGGGGATTCCTCCGGGTCCGCCCGCCAGGGAGCGAAATTGCGGGAGGAATTCTCGTTGCTCGAATGCCCCTCGATATGCAGCAGCGTCCCCAGCCGCCCCTCCGCCAGGATGCGTTGCATGATGGCAAGGCTCGGCAGGAAGCGGCGATTATGGCCGACCGCGAGCGGCACGCCCGCCGCCTGGCAGGCGGCGACCGCCGCCACGGCATCCGCCCGCGTCAGGGTCAGCGGCTTCTCGCAGAACACCGGCAGGCCGCGCGCCGCCACCGCCTCGATCAGCGCGCGGTGGGAGCGGTGCGGGGTGGCGATGACCACCGCCTGCACCTCCCGGTCCGTCAGCATCGCCTCCAGGCTGGTGGAGAAGCGCAGCCCATGGGCGGCCGCCACCGGCGCGCCCGACTCCGCATGGCGGCTCATCCCGTGGACGAAGCGGATGGCGTCGCTGCCGCGCGCCGATTTCAGCAGCTCCTGCCCCCACCAGCCGGTGCCGATGATGCCCGCGGTGACCATGGCGCGTTCCCTTCCCCGTTCCGGCTGATAGGCTAGCTGCAAAACGGAGGAGACGGACAGGAATGCGCCGCATCCTGGCCCTGCTGCTGCTCGCCTGCCTGGCCGCGCCGCCCGCCCTGGCCGCCTGGCCGGAGCGCCCGGTCACCATCATCGTCCCCTTCGGCCCCGGCGGCGGCGCCGATATCGCCGCGCGCAGCCTGGGCCGCTGGCTGGAAGGAAGGCTGGGCCAGCCCTTCGTCATCGTGAACCGCGCCGGCGCCGGGGGCGAGATCGGCTTCGCCGCCCTCGCCCGCGCCGCGCCGGAGGGCTATACGATCGGCGTCGTCACCCTGCCCAACCTCGTCACCATCCCGATCGAGCGGCGGGCGCAATACGCGGTGGAGCAGCTCACCGCCATCGCCAATCTGGTGGATGATGTGGGCGGCGTCTTCGTCCGCGCCGATAGCCGCTTCCACAGCCTGGCCGACCTGATCGCCGCGGCGAAGCGGCAGCCGGGCGCCGTCTCCTTCGGCACCACCGGCATCGGCACCTATGCGCATTTCGGGATGCTGGCGGTGGAGGCGCAGGCGGGCGTGACGCTGACGCCGGTGGCCTATAGCGGCACGGCGGCGATGCGCGCCGCGCTGCTGCAGGGAGATTTGCAGGTGGCGGGCATCAGCATGACGGATGCGGTGGCGGAGCTGCAGGCCGGGCAGGTCCGCGCCCTCGGCCAGATGGCGGCCGAGCGTTGGTCCGGCGCCCCCGATGTGCCCACCCTGCGGGAGCAGGGCTTCGACGTGGTGCTGAGCTCCATGCGCGGCTTCGCGGCGCCGGCGGGCATGCCGGCGGAGGCGCTGCGGCGGCTTTCGGCGGAAATCGCGGCGGCCGCCGCGGACCCGGAATTCCGCCGCTTGGCGGAGCGGCAGGCGATGCCGCTGCGCTACCTGGACGGGGCGGGTTTCGCGGCGGAGATCGCGGCGCAGCAGGGGCGGTTCCGGGCGCAGTGGCAGGCGAAACCCTGGCGGGAGTGACGCCCGGCAGGCGAGGCCGGGGGGCGCCGGCGCCTCCGCCCGGCCCCCGCTCCGAACCGGCAGGTCAGGCGCGGCGGGATCCGGCGGCGGCTGAGCCCTCAGCCGCTACTTCGTGACGAAGGCCTTCTCCACCACATAGGTGCCGGGCTTGCTGTTGTTGCCCTCGACGAAGCCGCGGGCCTCCAGCATGGCGGTGACATCGGCGTTCAGCGCCTCGGAGCCGCAGATCATCACCCGGTCCCGCTCCGGCGAGATCGCCGGCAGGCCGAGATCGGCGAAGACCTTGCCGCTCTCGATCAGGGTGGTGATCCGCCCCTGCACCGGAAAGGGCTCCCGCGTCACGGAGGGGTAGTAGATCAGCTTGCCGCGCAGCATCTCGCCGAGGAATTCGTGCTCCGGCAGGTCCTTCGAGATGGTGTCGCGATAGGCCAGCTCCTTCACCTCGCGCACCGTGTGGCAGAGCACCACGCGCTCATACTTCTCGTACACCTCTGGCTCGCGGATCAGCGACATGAAGGGGGCGAGGCCGGTGCCGGTGGCGAGGAACCACAGCGTCTTCCCCGGCAGCAGGTTCTCCGTCAGCAGCGTGCCGGTCGGCTTCTTGCCGATCAGCACCGTGTCGCCCGGCTGAATGTGCTGCAGGCGGGAGGTGAGCGGGCCGTCCTGCACCTTGATGGAGAGGAATTCCAGCTCCTCATCCCAGGGCGGGCTGACCATGGAATAGGCCCGGACCAGCGGCTTGCCGTTCACCATCAGCCCGATCATGGCGAATTGCCCCGCCACGAAGCGCAGCGCCGGGTCCCGCGTGCAGCGGAAGGAGAACAGCCGGTCCGTCCAGTGGTGCACCCAGGTCACGGTCTCGCCGAAGAAGGCGGGGGGAATGGCGGGCTTCGGGGCCGGGGCGTGCATGTCCATGGCCGCGTTACATGCTGCACCGCGGTGGAAACCGCAACCGGATAAGGCGCGGACCGGCCATGCGATTCCCCTTTGCATTCGGCGACATGAACACTAAGTTACAGCTTAGTAATTCGAACCGTCAGGAGGCTCTGATGCCCCTCTTCGACCTGCCGCCCCTCGAGTTGAACGAGGTCATCGCCTGGGCGCTGATCGCTGGCGGCTTCGCCTACTGGGCGGCCCGCACCCTCGGCCCCTCCGCCGCGGCGGTCACCGCCGCGCTGGTGGCGCTGGCGGTGAAGTCGGCGCTGTTCGAGGCAAGCTAGAGCAGATCGCTGTAGGACGGCGTCGCCCGAAGGCGTGAATCTGCTCTGCAAACAAGGGCGTAGAGCGTTTTCGGTGAACGCATGTGAACCGAAAACGCTCTAGCCCCCCGGACGCCGCGCGGGCCCGCCAAGCCCGGTTCAGGCAGGCGAGGCAACGCTGGTAGGCGTCTCGGCTTGCGCCATCGCGGTCTCCTGGCTCCTTCCCGGTGGGAAGGGGTGCCAGGCTGACGGGCTCCGGAAAGCCGCCGGGCCGGCCCTCACCCCGGCGGCGTCGCCAGGCCGGCTGGCCAGGGAAGATCGTCGGGCTGCCCTTCCATGGCCGCGTCTCCGCCGGCGCCGGTCCGGCAGGCCCCGTGAGGACCGCCGGCCACGCTCCCATGGCCGCGCCGCGGCCGGCGCCGGGCCACCCTGCCCGCCGCGAACGCCCCGGCCCACTGACTCGCAGCCGTCACGGACCCGACACGGCACTGACATGCACCGCCGCTAGACCCCGCCCATCCACCCAAGGGGAGCGACATGCGCACCATCCTGCTCGCCGCCGGCCTGCTGGCCGCGGTGGCCGGCACCGCCCGGGCCGATCAGCGATTCGAAGCCACCCTCGCGGGCCATGCCATCCTGCCCGCCGGGAGCTTCACCCCGCCGCCCGCCGATGCCCCGCCAGGCTTCGCCACCTCCGGCCGCTTCACCGGCCCCGGCAATCTCCGCGTCGAGCAGCGCGGCGCCATCCCGGGCGATACCGGCGCCACCCATGGCCGCCGCCCCACCGGCCTCTCCCTGCCCTTCGAGGGCCAGCCCATCCAGGGCTTCTCCGGTATCAAGCCGGTGGCGGGCGAGCCCGGTGCCTATTGGGTCCTCACCGACAACGGCTTCGGCAACCGCCGCAACTCCGCCGACGTGCTGCTGATGTTCCACAAGGTCCGCCCGGATTTCCGCGCCGGCACCGTCACGGTGGAACGCACCATCTTCCTCTCCGACCCGAACCGGGTGCTGCCCTTCCCGATCGTCACCGAGGCGACGCCGACCCGCTATCTCACCGGCGCGGATCTCGACCTGGAGAGCCTGCAGCCCGTCGCCGACGGCTTCTGGATCGGCGAGGAATTCGGCCCCTTCCTCATCAAGGTGGACCAGCAGGGCCGGGTGCAGCGCCTCGTCGCCACGAAGCTCGGCGAGGAGGAGATCCGCAGCCCGGACAACCCGGCGCTGCAGCTCCCGGCCAGCCCCACCGGCACCGTCGCCTTCCGCTCCCAGCGCAGCGGCGGCTATGAGGGCATGGCCCAATCCCCGGATGGCAGCCGCCTCTACGCCCTGCTGGAAAAGCCGCTCTTCCGGGCCGATGGCCAGGCGGAGGGCAATTTCCTCCGCATCCTGGAATTCGACACGGCGCGCGGCGCATGGACCGGCCGCACGATGAAGTACCGCTTCGAGCAGGGCGGCGTCTCCATCGGCGACTTCAACATGCTGGATGACCGCCGCGCCCTGATCATCGAGCGCGACGACGGCGAGGGCGACCCCTCCCTCGCCTGCGGGGAAGGCAAGACCCCGCCCGCCTGCTTCCCGATGCCGGCCCGCCTCAAGCGCATCTATCTGGTCGATCTGCAGGACACCGATTCGGAAGGCTTCGTCCGCAAGATCGGCCATATCGACCTGATGGCGATCCGCGACCCCGAGGGCCTCAGCCGCGGCAATGGCGACCGCGCCGCCGTGCCGAATGACCGCTTCACCTTCCCCTTCTTCACCATCGAGAATGTGGCGGTGGTGGATGCCGACCACATCATCGTGGCGAACGACAACAACCTGCCCTTCAGCGCCGGCCGCCGCCTGACGGCGGCCGACAACAACGAGTTCATCCTGCTGCGCGTGCCGGAATTGCTGCGCGCCCGCTAGGGCGATATCCGGTCAGACGGAATCACCTGATCGGATGTCTTGCTGCAGGAAACGTAAGATCCAGAGCAGATCGCGTTCAGATGGAGTCATCTGAACGCGTGAAGATGCTCGCAAACAACGGCCTGGAGCATGCTGCGTGCGCGCAAGCGAACGCAGCAGGCTCCAGAGCGATATCCGATCGGGCAACATCACCCGATCGGATTTCCTGCTCTTGGAAATTGGAACGCGATCCGCCGGGCTTCGCACAGCCGGTCGCGCGATGGACGGTTGAGGTCGGCCCAGCCTCAACCGCACCACGCTCCGGCGCGGATCGACCGGGCCTCGCTCATCCATCCCGCACGCGCATCGTCTGGCCGCATGGGTCACGGTTGCGGTCGATCCCGGCCTCGACCAGCCGCGCTCCAGGCCCGTCACGGGCGGCCGCGGCCACGCCATGGCAATGTTCCCGGCAAGCTTCCCAAAGAATCTTGTCATGATGCTGCCGCATGGTTGCCGCGACGGCGGCTTTGCGACACTTTCGGTTGGCTCAGCGCCGGAGGAGTCGTGATGTCCGACCACAGCCCAGATCCCGTGGGCGCCTTCGTCCCCGGGCCGCGCCTCGCCATCGCCGGCGCCGCGGCAGGGCCGTTGCACGGCCTCGGCTTCGCGGTGAAGGATCTCTACGACATCGCCGGCCACCCGACGACCTATGGCAACCCGGATTGGGCCCGCACCCACCCGCCGGCCGCCGCCACCGCCCCGATCGTCACCGCCCTGCTCCAGGCCGGCGCCAGCCTCCGCGGCAAGACCAAGACGGTGGAGCTCGCCTACGGGCTGACCGGCGAGAACATCTGGCATGGCACGCCGCTGAACCCGAAGGCGCCGGACCGTTTCCCCGGCGGCTCCTCCTGCGGCTCCGCCGCCGCCGTCGCCGCGGGGCTGGCCGATTTCGCCCTCGGCTCGGATACCGGCGGCTCGGTCCGCATCCCGGCCAGCTATTGCGGCATCTTCGGCATCCGGCCGAGCTGGGGCGCCATCAGCCTCGCCGGCGCCTGCGGCCTCGGCCCCTCCTTCGACACGCCCGGCTGGTTCGCCGCCCGGGCGGAGGTGCTGGAGCGCGTGGGCGAGGTGCTGCTGCCCTACGACCTCCCCGCCGCCACCGGCCCGCTGCTGAAGCCGAGCGAGCCCTGGGTGAACGCCATCCCCGCCACCGCCGCCGCCCTGGTCCCGGCGATGGCCGCGCTGGAAGGGCTGCTCGGCCCCGCCGTCACGGTGAACCTGGTGCCGGAGGGGCTCAACACCCTCTATGAGCATTTCCGCTGCGCCCAGGCGGAGGAGGCCTGGGCCACGCTCGGGAGCTGGATCGCCGCCACCAACCCGGAATTCGGCCCGGGGGTGCGGGAGCGCTTCGCCGCGGCGCGGGAGATGGATCCGGCCAAGGCCGCCGCCGGCCGCGCCTTCCGCCGCCCCTTCGCGGCGCGGATACGCGCCCTGCTGGCCGGCGGGGCGGTGCTGGCCTACCCCACCTCCCCCGTCCCGGCGCCGAAGCTCACCGTCAGCCAGGCGGAGCAGAACAGCGTGCGGGAGCTGACCATGGGGGTGACGGCGATTGCCGGCCTGGCCGGCCTGCCGGAGGTGACGCTGCCGGCCGGGCTGGCGGAAGGCGCGCCGGTCGGGCTCTCCCTGGTGGCCGCGCCGGGGCGGGACCGGGCGCTGCTGGCGCTGGCCACGCGGCTCGCCGCCGCGCTGCACCTGGCGGGCTGAGGCCGGCGCGTCCGGCCGCGGGAACGGCGGGGCGGGGCGGAATTGTTGCAGCCGCCACCCCCTTCCCCCTAGAAGCAGCGAACCCAAGGAATGAACGAATCGCCGGCAGGGACCCCGAGCATGCCCATTCGCGACGCCGAGCCTGCCGACCTGCCCGCCATCACCGCCATCTACGCGCACCATGTGCTGCACGGCACCGGCACCTTCGAGGAGGTGCCGCCCCACGCCGCGGAGATGGCCGCGCGGCTGGCGAAGGTGCAAGGGGAGGGCTGGGCCTGGCTGGTGGCGGAGGAGCCGGGCCAGGGCATCATCGGCTTCGCCTACTACACCCAGTTCCGCGACCGCTCCGCCTTCCGCTTCGCCGCGGAGGACAGCATCTATGTCCGCAACGACGTCCGCGGCCAGGGGGTGGGCAAGGCGCTGGTGGCGGAGCTGCTGAAGCGGGCCGAGGCCGCCGGCTTCCGCCAGATCTTCGCGCTGATCGGGGATTCCGAGAATGTCGGCTCCATCGGCCTGCATGTCTCGCTCGGCTTCCGCAAGGCTGGGGTGATGCGGGCGGCGGGGCTGAAATTCGGCCGCTGGCTGGACCTGGTGCTCATGCAGCGCCCGCTCGGCGCGGGCGATCTGGACCTGCCGCAGGACTGATCCCCGGCCCGGAAAGTCCCGAAGTTCCGCGCCAGGTATCGCGCAGGGTTGCGCGTGGCGGCTGCGCGCCAGATCAAGGGCATGCCGGCCGCCCCCATGGACCGACAGCGGTCAGCATTTCACGCGGCCGGTATGACGCGCCATGCCTTGCCCATGCTTAACGCAAGGTTTTGCCACCGGACCGGACGGCATCTGCTAGAACAGCCTGCGACCTGATGGGTCATGGCGTGATCCATCAGGTCGGAGATAAGCTGCTTCAGTTACTGTATTTCCCAGGGCAAGAAATCCGATCAGGCGATGCCACCTGAGCGGACATCGCTCTGGGCTTTCATCCCCCTATGTTGGAGGCGCTGATGGCGGCAGCATTGCGGGCCTTCTTCGACCAGGCGACCAACACCGTCACCTACCTGCTCTGGGACAAGGCGACGCGCATCGGCGCGATCATCGACCCGGTACTGGACTGGGACAACCGCAGCGGCGAGGCGGATACCCGAAGCGCCGATGCCGTTCTCGCCGCGGCGGCGGAGGAAGGGCTCCGCCTGGAATGGGTGCTGGAAACCCATGTCCATGCCGACCACCTCACCGCCTCGCCCTACGTGAAGGCGCGGACCGGCGCCCGCATCGGCATCGGCGAGCATATCCGGGAGGTGCAGGCGATCTTCCGTCCGGTCTTCGGCGCCGAGGATGTGCTGCCCGATGGCGGCGATTTCGACCGGCTCTTCGCCGATGGGGAGGAATTCGCCCTCGGCACCCTCACCCTCAAGGTGCTGCATGTGCCCGGCCACACCCCGGCCTGCGTCGCCTATCTGGTGGAGGACATGGCCTTCGTCGGCGACACGCTCTTCATGCCGGATTACGGCACCGCCCGCTGCGACTTCCCGGGCGGCGATGCGCGGACGCTCTGGCACAGCATCCGCCGCCTCCTCGCCCTGCCGCCGGAGACGCGCCTCCTCACCTGCCACGACTACAAGGCGCCGGGCCGCGAGGAATTCGCCTGGGAAAGCACGGTGGCGGAGCAGCGGGCGCGCAACCCGCATGTGCATGACGGCATGACCGAGGAGCAATTCGTCGCGCAGCGGGAAGCGCGGGATGCGAAGCTGGCGCCGCCCCTGCTGCTGCTGCCCTCCATCCAGGTGAACATGCGCGCCGGCCGCTTCCCGCCGGCAGAGGCGAATGGCGTGCGCTACATGCGCATTCCCGTCACGCTGAAGGGCGGGCTGCGCGGGGCGAACACCCAGGCGATCCAGCCATAGGCGGAGCGGCCTGGCGGTAGGCACTCAAGGCGGCCATTCGCCGACGCCATGCTTTGGGCTCTTCTGTCGGAGTGTCGCCGCGTCGTGCGGACGGCGCGCCTCGGCGTCAGTGGACAGTGCGCCTTCGCCGCCAGCCTGACGGAAAGCGCCGCATGGCCGGGGCTTGCGGTGCGCCGCAGCAGGACGGAATTCATGCGCCGGGCCGAAGGCCGGCAGCACGAAGATCGGCCCGGACACAGGATGGGAACCTCGATGACCGGGATCTTCGACGCGCATTTCCACATCTTCCCGGGCGATGTCCCGATGCCGGGCAACGCCGGCCACGTCCCGCCGCCCTATGAGGTGACGGAGTACCGGGCGGCCGCCGCGGCGCTCGGCATCACCGGCGGCGCGATCGTCGCCGGCAGCGTGCAGGGCGGCGATCCCGGGCCGCTGCTGCGCGCCGCCGCCGCGCTCGGCCCGCGCTTCGTGGTGGTGGCCCAGGCCGATGCGGGCATGGAGGAGGCCACCATGGTGGCTCTCGCCGCCGCCAGGGTGCGCGGCCTGCGCTACAGCCTCTATCGCGGCCAGTGGGCGGAGCCGC
>NZ_JAMZIK010000065.1 GCF_024178315.1 Siccirubricoccus soli
GCTGCTGCGCGCCGCCGCCGCGCTCGGCCCGCGCTTCGTGGTGGTGGCCCAGGCCGATGCGGGCATGGAGGAGGCCACCATGGTGGCTCTCGCCGCCGCCAGGGTGCGCGGCCTGCGCTACAGCCTCTATCGCGGCCAGTGGGCGGAGCCGCACGCGGTCGCCGCCCATGCCGCCCGCGCCGCCGCCTGCGGGCTGCATGCCGAGATCTATGCGGATGCCGCGGTGCTGGCCCCGGCGGTCCAGGCGCTCAGCGCCTTGCCGCGCCTCGTCATCGACCATCTCGGCATGACCGAGGCGGGGCTGCCCGTGGTGCTGGACCTCGCCGCCGCCGGAGCCAAGGTGAAGGCGACGGGCTTCGGCCGGGTGGAGCTGGAGGTGCCGGCGGCGCTGGAGCGCATCGCCGCCCGGGCGCCGCTTGCGCTGATGTTCGCGACCGACCTGCCCTCGGTGCGGGCGAGGCGGCCCTTCTCGCCGGCGGATATCGATCTGCTCCGCCGCGTGCTGGGGGAGGGGCTGGCCCGGGCGGCGCTGCGGGAGACGGCGGAGGCCTTCTACCGGGTCGGCTGACACCCCGGCTCGGAAACGTCTTGCTGTCCGGCCGGGCGTCGCGCGCGGGGCTGCTCATGCCGGCCGCGCCGGTGGACCGGCATCGGCCGGCACGCCGCGCGGCCGGCATGGCTTGCGCGACCGCCACCCCGACGCCACCTCCCCCGGCGGACCCCGCATGGGAGGAACCAGCCGATGCCGGAGATGAAGCTGCCGGGCCCCGACCACCCCATCGCCATCACGCCGCATACGGGGCGGGTGGTGGTGCGCTTCGGCGGCGAGGTGATCGCCGAGACCAGCCGCGCCCTGTCGCTGAAGGAAGCCAGCTACCCGCCGGTCTTCTACATCCCGCGGGAGGATGCGCGGATGGACCTGCTGTCCCGCACCGACCACGCCACCTATTGCCCCTACAAGGGCGAGTGCAGCTATTTCAGCATCCGGGCCGGCGGCCAGCAGGCGGAGAACGCCGTCTGGACCTATGAATCCGCCTATCCCGCCGTCGCCGAGATCAACACCCACCTTGCCTTCTACCCGAACAAGGTGGCGATCGAGGCCTGACCCGCACGGGGGTCCGGGGAGCGTTGCTGCCGGCACTCCCCGGCGGGCGCGCAGGGGGCTGCGCCCCTGGCGCTACCGCCCGGCCCAGCGCGCCCGCGCCGCCGCCGTCTGCCGCTCATAGGCCGGGCAGCCCCGCGGCGCGGCCTGCGGCGGGGTACCGGCCTCGCCCAGCAGGCGCAACCGCAGCGGCTCCGCCTCGCCCGGATCGAATTCCAGCGCCACCGCCTGCACGTCGCGCTCCCCCGGCACCATCAGCCGGGTCAGGTTGGCCGGCATGTCCCGCAGCGGGTCATGCGCCGCGTCCTGCTGCACCAGCAGGTGGCTGTCGCCGTTCAGCAGCAGCACTGGCTTCGGCGCCAGGGCGCGAGCGGCGGCGAAGATCGCCTCCCGGCTCTCCGCCAGCCCGCTATCCCAGCCGCCGCCGCAGATCTCGGCGTAGAACAGATCCGCCTGGGTGGCGATGACCAGACCACGCGCCGCCGGCGCGGCCGCCGCCGCCACCGCTTCCCGCAGCCAGTCGAGGTTCAGCCGGTTCCGCGTCTCGTACTCCGCCAGCGCCGCCTCCCCCTGGCGGAGCGGCGCTGGGTTGGGGTCGGAAGGGGCGGGCGGCCGGCCATTGTTGCTGCCCGGGATATGCAGGGTGGCGAAGACCACCCCCGCCCGCGCCCAGCGAAGGTTCTCCGGCATCCCCTCCTGCCGCGCCGCGCCGAGGGGCGGCGGGCCAGCGAAGAACGCCGCCCGCAGCAGCGCCAGGGCGTCCGCCCAGCCCAGCGCCCCGCCGGGGCCGGCGCGGCAATCCACCCATTCATTGTCGCCGGGCGTATAGACCACCGGCTGCTCCGCCACCGCCATCCAGCCTGGGGCGTCCTGCCAGCGCAGCGGGCGCCGCAGGATGGCCTCGGTGCAGGGCTCGTTGCCGCCCTTGGTGTCGCCGAGGAAGATCGAGAATTCGTGCGGCGCCCGGCCGAATTCCCGCACCAGCGCCGTCACCCGGCCGACATCGGCGCACTCCCCGGTGGCGATGCCGCGGCAATAGGGCATGTCGCCGAAGGCGATGAAGCGCACCGGCTCCGCCCTGGCGGGGGCGAGGCCGATCAGCAGCAGCAGGGGCAGCAAGCGGCGCATGGGCGAGGTCCGTGGTGGTGGCGCGGCATCTCGCCCAGTTGCGAGTGCCTTCGCAAGCCACGCATGTAGCCCAATACAATTTTCTTGCGAAAGGATAATGTTCTTCGTATGTTCATGGAAGGCAGGAGGCCCGCCCATGGACATCCCCCCCGCTTTCGTCGCCGCCGCCAAGCCCCATCGCTTCGCCTCCGGCCCCGCCCTGCTCGGCTTCTTCCAGGCCCTGCTGGGGCAGGATTTCACCGCCTGGTTCGAGGCGAAGCTAGCCCGGCAGGAGGAATGGCAGGCGCGCGACATCCCCGCCGGCGCCGCCGCCGGCTTCGCCGCCGCCTGGACCGCCGTGCTGGCCCAGCGCCCCTGCAGCCTGATGGAGGTGCTGGCCTTCACCGCCATCATGATCAACGAGACGGGCGGCAGCTTTCAGCCCCTGACGGAGAAGATGGGCCGGCAGGGGCATCCCGGCCTCGCCTATCTCTTCGATGCGATTCCGGGGGTGAAGCGCGCCTACAACCAGGCGCCCAACCTCACCGCCGGGCAGCTCTTCCGCGACGCCGCCTTCAATGCGGCGCATGGCGGGAAGGCGCTCGGCACCCGCCTGGCCGGCAGCCAGGACCCGGCCTGGGACGGCATCGTCTATCCCCAGGCCAGCATCCCCACCCAACCGGACCCTGCGGTGACCGGCTATGTGATGGAGGCGGATTTCTGCAAATTCCGCGGCCGCGGCCTGATCCAGACCACCTGGCGGAGCGGCTACCGGCCGCTGGTCGGCTTCGTCCAGGCCTATGCGGGACCGCAGAAGCTGGTGGCGGAGTACCGGAACCGCTGGGCCGGGCTGGCGCCGGAGGCGGTGCTGACCGCCAGCAGCACGGCCGATTGGGACCGGCTGTTCCAGCAGAGTGACCTCGTCATCCCCTGCGCCGCCCTGCTCGCCCATGCCAGGGCCGGCGGCTACCTGCCGCTGGCCGGGGAGGCAACAGTGTTGAATGGCACCGGCCCCGGCTCGGTGTTCAACATGGGCAAGCGGATCAGCGGCGGGGATGGCTACGCCACGCTGTTCAAGGCCCGGCTGGCGCGGCTGGCGATGGCGCTGCCGAAGCTGCCGCCGGCGTAATGGGCAGGCTGATATCCCCCCAGCCCGGCAGGCGGCGCCCCCCGGCCCCGCATCCCCGGCCGGGCCACGGCCCGGAGCCGGGCGGCGGGGCGGTCCCAGGCCGCTCCTTCCCCCTGTTTTCATTGGCCTTTCCGAACCGCTCCACCTGCGTCGGGGATTTTGTCCGAAAACAGCAGGCGGCGATGCGCCCAGCGCATTTGCCTCGGCCCAGGCGGCGCGCTACCGGCCCGCGGTGCCCCAGCAATCCGAGACCAGTGCGCCCCCGCTCCGCGTGGCGGATTTCGATTTCGACCTGCCGGAGCGGCTGATCGCCCAGCACCCCATCCGGCCGCGCGACGCGGCGCGGCTACTGCATGTGCGGCCCGATGCCCTGGAGGATCGCGGCGTGCGTGACCTGCCTTCCCTGCTCGCCCCGGGCGACCTGATGGTGGTGAACGACACAAGCGTCATCCCCGCCCGCCTCCGCGCCCGGCGCGGCGAGGCGCGGCTCGAGCTGCTGCTGAACCGCGCCGAGGCGGGCGGCATCTGGGAGGCGCTGGTGCGCAATGCCCGCCGCCTCCGCCCCGGCGACGTGATCCGCATCGAGGGGGCGGAGGACTGCGCCGCCACCGTGCTTTCCCGCGGCGAGGGTGGCACGGCGCGGCTCGATTTCGGCCCCGATCCGGCGCGGCTGGCCCGGGCGCTGGACCAGGCCGGGGAGATCCCCCTGCCCCCCTATATCGCCCGGCCGGAAGGCCCGCGCCCGGAGGACCGGGAGGATTACCAGACCCTCTTCGCCCGCCACCCCGGCGCCGTCGCGGCCCCCACCGCCAGCCTGCATTTCACGCCCGCGCTGATGCAGGCGCTGCGGGCGCGTGGGGTGGGGCTGGCGACGGTGACGCTGCATGTCGGCGCCGGCACCTTCCTGCCGCTGCGCGGCGAGGATCCGCGCGCCCAGACGCTGCATGCCGAATGGGGCGAGGTGACGGAGGACGCCGCCGCCGCCATCAACGCCACAAGGCGGGAAGGCGGGCGCATCGTCGCCATCGGCACCACCGCGCTCCGGCTGCTGGAAAGCGCCGCCACGGACCAGGGCATCCTGCCCTTCCGCGGCCTCACCGACATCTTCCTGCTACCCGGCCACCGCTTCCGCTCGGCCGACGCGCTGCTGACCAATTTCCACCTGCCGCGGAGCACGCTGTTCATGCTCGTCTCGGCCTTTGCCGGGGTGGCGCGGATGCGCGCCGCCTACGCCCATGCCATCGCTGAGGGCTATCGCTTCTACAGCTATGGCGATGCCTCCCTGCTCTGGAGGGACGCGGCATGACCCTGCACTGGACCCGCCAGGGCCAGGACGGCGCCGCCCGCGCCGGCCTGCTGCACACGGCGCATGGGGAGGTGGAGACGCCGGTCTTCATGCCGGTCGGCACCGCCGGCACGGTGAAGGCGATGACCGCCGATGCGGTGCGCGCGACCGGCGCCCGCATGATCCTCGGCAATACCTACCACCTCATGCTGCGCCCGGGGGCGGAGCGCGTGGCGCGCCTCGGCGGGCTGCACCGCTTCGCCGATTGGCACGGGCCGATCCTGACGGATAGCGGCGGCTACCAGGTGATGAGCCTTTCCGAGCTGCGCGACATGGATGAGGGCGGCGTCACCTTCCGCAGCCATCTCGACGGCTCGAAGCACCGCCTCACGCCCGAGCGCAGCGTCGAGATCCAGCGGCTGCTGGATGCCGATGTGACCATGTGCCTGGATGAATGCACGCCCTTCCCGGCGACGGAGCAGCAGGCGGCGGAGTCCATGCGCCTTTCCATGCGCTGGGCGAAAAGGTGCCGTGATGCCTTCGTGCCGAAGGAGGGCTACGGCCTCTTCGGCATCGTCCAGGGCAGCACCTTCCCCGAACTGCGGGCGGAGAGCGTCGCGGCGCTGACCGCGATCGGCTTCGAGGGCTATGCGGTGGGCGGCCTCGCGGTGGGCGAGGGCCAAGCGGCGATGTTCGAGGTGCTGGACTGCACCGTGCCCCTGCTGCCGCAGGAGGCTCCGCGCTACCTGATGGGCGTCGGCACGCCCGCCGACCTGCTGGGCGCGGTGCGGCGCGGCATCGACATGTTCGACTGCGTCATCCCCACCCGCAGCGGCCGCACCGGCCGTGCCTATACCAGCCGCGGCGTGCTGAACCTGCGCAACGCCAGGCATGCCGAGGACAAGCGGCCGATCGACCCCGATTGCGGCTGCCCCGCCTGCACCCGGCATTCCCGCGCCTATCTCCACCACCTGATCAAGGCGGAGGAGATGCTGGGGCCGATGCTGCTGACCTGGCACAACATCCATTACTACCAGCACCTGATGCGCGGCATCCGCGCCGCCATCCTGGAGGGGCGGCTGGAGGCCCATGCAGCGGCGCTGGAAGCCGCCTGGGCGGCCGGGGATGCCCCGCCCGACGATCCCGCGCGGGAGGAGCTGGCCGAGGACCGGGAGGCGCTCAGATGACCGAAGCCACCACCGACACCAGCGGCCTGACCCTGCTCGGCCGCCCCGCCGCCCTGCCAGAGAGTCCCGAGGCGGCGAAGCTGGAGCGCGTGCCCAACCCGCATCCGGGGGAGCGCTACCTGGTCCGCTTCGCCGCGCCGGAATTCACCTCGCTCTGCCCGCTGACCGGCCAGCCGGATTTCGCCCATCTGGTCATCGACTACATCCCGGGCGACTGGCTGGTGGAGAGCAAGTCGCTCAAGCTCTACCTCTCCGCCTTCCGCAACCACGGCGCCTTCCATGAGGCCTGCACCGTGGCGATCGCCCGGCGGCTGGTGGCGGAGATCGCGCCGCTCTGGCTCAGGATCGGCGGCTACTGGTACCCGCGCGGCGGCATGCCGATCGACGTGTTCTACGCCACCGGCCCAGTGCCGGAAGGGGTCTGGGTGCCGGACCAGGGGGTGCCGCCCTATCGGGGGCGGGGTTGAAATCGACTGCGCTGATAGCGTAGTAGCACGCCGGCGCGCTGGACGGCGAAGGACATCCGCTTCGAGATCGAGCGGAAGCGACCGATCACCCGATCGTCACCATCGCGATCGAAACGCCCGGCGGCCGTCTCAGCCTGATGTGCGTGCCGGAATGGGTCGGCGACCTCGTGATCCTGCGCCGGGCCCATATCCAGGCGGAGGGCGGGCTCGGGCCGAACCGCCTCGGCCCCGCCGGGCTGCGCCGCCTGGCGATGGAGAAGGCGAATGTCCGCGAACTTGTCATTGTGGGAGAAATTCGCACGGCTGGGGCCGGTCCGGGACATCGACCGCGTCCCTTCCGGTTCACCCGCGCGCTACCGGCTTGAGGCGGCCGTCCCCCTCACCCGCACCATCTCCGCCGTCCATGCCCTGGCCCGCCGCCACATGCGCATGGCCGAGGCCAAGCGCGCCATCGAGTGCCTGATGCATGGCGCCCCCGCCGTCATCGTCGAGGTGCCGATGGTGGAGGACAGCGCGGCGCTGGAGGCGGAGCTGCGCGACTGCCAGCTTGCCGTCACCCCCCTGCCCGCCGCGCCGGAGGAGCCGGATATCCGCGCCATCCGCGACGCCATGCAGGTGACGCAGGAGGAATTCGCCCAGCGTTTCGGCCTGGACGTGGCCGCCCTGCGCAATTGGGAACAGGGCCGCACCCGCCCCGACACCGCCGCCCGCACCCTGCTGCGCGTCATCGCGCGGGACCCGGCGGCGGTGGAGCGTGCCCTGACCGCGGGATGAAAGAAGCGATCCGGGCCGAGGCGCTGCACCTCGGCTTCACCGAATGCCGCTTCACCACCGCCACCCTGCCGGCGGAGGCGCGCGCGCGCCTCGACCGCTTCCTCGCCGAGGGCATGCACGGCTCCATGGGCTGGATGACGGAGCGCGCCGCGCAGCGCG
>NZ_JAMZIK010000066.1 GCF_024178315.1 Siccirubricoccus soli
CCTGACCGCGGGATGAAAGAAGCGATCCGGGCCGAGGCGCTGCACCTCGGCTTCACCGAATGCCGCTTCACCACCGCCACCCTGCCGGCGGAGGCGCGCGCGCGCCTCGACCGCTTCCTCGCCGAGGGCATGCACGGCTCCATGGGCTGGATGACGGAGCGCGCCGCGCAGCGCGGCCATCCGCAATCCCTCTGGCCGGAGGCGGTGAGCGTCATCGCCCTCGGCCTCTCCTACGCCCCGGCCGAGGACCCGCTGGCGACGCTGGCACAGCGCGACCGCGCCACCATCAGCGCCTATGCCCAGGGGCGGGACTACCACGACCTGGTGAAATCCCGGCTGAAGGCGCTGGCGCGCTGGATGGTGGCGCGCTGGCCGGATTCCACGCTGAAGGTCTTCGTCGATACCGCGCCGGTGATGGAGAAGCCGCTCGCCGCCCAGGCGGGCCTCGGCTGGCAGGGCAAGCACACCAACCTCGTCTCCCGCCGCCATGGCTCCTGGCTCTTCCTCGGCGAGGTGATGACGACCCTGGCGCTGGAGCCGGATCCGCCGGAGCGCGACCATTGCGGCTCCTGCCGCGCCTGCCTCGCCGCCTGCCCGACCGATGCCTTCCCCGCGCCCTACCGCCTCGATGCCCGCCGCTGCCTCAGCTACCTGACGATCGAGCACAAGGGCCCGATCCCCGAGGAATTCCGCGCCGCGATGGGCAACCGCATCTATGGCTGCGACGATTGCCTGGCGGTCTGCCCCTGGAACAAATTCGCCCGCGCCCATGCCGAGCCCGCCTTCGCCCCGCGGCAGGCGCTGACCAGCCGGCGGCTGGCGGAATTCGCCGCGCTGGACGATGCGGCCTTCCGTGCCCTGTTCAGCGGCAGCCCCATCAAGCGCATCGGCCGCAACCGCTTCCTGCGCAACGTGCTGATCGCCATCGGCAACAGCCGCGACCCGGCGCTGCGCCCGGTGGCGCAGGGGCTGGCGGAGGATCCCGACCCGGTGGTGGCGGAGGCGGCGCGCTGGGCGGCCCAGCGCCTGGCGCCCTCGCCTGCGCCGGCGCCGGCGCCGGCG